>JBEKUD010000042.1:0-36488 GCA_049515395.1 Candidatus Sulfotelmatobacter sp.
ACCGCTTGCCGTACTGATAGTCGGCATTTTCACTGCGATCGCCGTTGCTGGCAGCCCACGCCACCACCTCCGTCACGGCCGGGCGTTCTCTGGTGAGCAGAAACCGGTGCTCATCTTTGAGGCGCTGCAGGCCGCTCCGCGTGATGTAGTTCTTGCCTGGCGTCGCGGGCTCGTCGGCTTGTGGTTTTCTTGTAAAGCCTTTTCGCATCTCGTAGTCTTTCCAGGGCGAATCCGGTTGGTGCCCCCAGTGAACGCGGATGAACGCCGATAAAAAAACCCCAGGTTATCCGAGTATGTGGGAGTTAATCTGCAGTTTCATGACTCAAAAATCCAGATAAATTTTTCCCACCAAGTCACTGGGCGAATAAAAATAACAAGTTCACCGGGCCCTGCTGAAGCGGTTCTTCTGCCGCAATCATTTCTGGCCACGAAGCCTGAAGCGACGATTGTAGAAACCGGATAGAGATGTTCATTTCCATATGTCCGCGTATCACGATCGTATAGCTTTTGCCGTGTGCACGTTGTCCAAACCCGATTCCTATTGCCCAATATGTCAAAAACCAAAACTCCATGAGCGTTCGGGTTCGCAATGTATGAATCGCCGTCCGCTGAGGCCTTCACAATCATTCGCCCGTTGAGATCAGCATGGGGCATCCCATCAGGATCGGTACGGTAATCCACAAACGCCAGATTCATTCCTGACAGGTTTTTTCCCGTTCGTCCGTCAAGTACCCGAACATGGATCGTGGCAGTCTGCGCGAGAAGTCCGATCGGGGCAACCGCAAACAAAATGAGCGAGAGTATAGCTTCTCTCAGCGCCACGATTTGTAGACGTTCACAATTCATATATTCCTCGGGGGCTGGCCCACCTTTGCCGTCACCATACTAACTGAGGCTGCCCCAGCTTTCCTTTTGTTGGAAAGCTGGGCACCACTGGCGTTTGCGCCACCGATTTTCTTTCTCCCAACTGAGCCGTGGAGGGGCGGGTGGCCCATCTTTGCATTGCACCATTCCGACGGAGGGTGCCCCATCCTTGCGTTTTTTGCAAGGGTGGGCGATTCTGCCGGCGCAACTCCTGTCCGTTCTACACCACCCGTTGTGTATGCCGTCGTCGTACCCGCCCTTCGCCTACGCGAAGGACGGGGCACCCGCATCTGTGGTGGCTTCTGCAGTTTGAAAGCCGGGCCACCCGCCCCGCCCACCCTTAGGTTTCCGGAACGGACCCGCGTTGCTTTATGTTCAGATCTCGCGCATGACAATCATCAAAACTCCAACTTCTTATTTCGCCTGCGCTAGCTTCGTAACAACTGCAGCAACTTTATCGAGTATCTGGTTCCAGCCCTCCAATTGACCGCTATCTTTTGCGCTCTCCATGGGTTCGTTTCCAATGAAGGTGAGTTTCGTCTGGCCGTCTCCAAAATCCTCAAAGATGGTCACGTCGTACGCACCGTCTATAGCCTCATGTTCTATTCCTAATTGCGTGGGCTCAACCTTGTTTCCCTTCGAGTCCGAAAAGTACATGGAGGAAACGATCTTCTCGTGCAGAACAATCTCGTGGTATTCACCCGCATTCCAGAACTCCTGCCCATCCGGCGTCCTCATGCAGCAGAGAAATTTTCCTCCCACGCGAAAATCCATCTTGCAAACCGGCGAAGTAAAACCCTTCGGCCCCCACCACTGCATCACGTACTTCGGGTCTGTCCACGCCTTCCAAACCAACTCGCGTGGGGCATCAAAAACTCTTGTAACGACCATCCGCTCAATTTCGCTAACCGTGTTTTCTGTCATCTCTGGCCTCCTCTTTCTTCATTTGATTTACAACGACATCCAGTTTGTCGAAACTCTCTTCCCAGAATCGGCGATAGCTAATCGCCCAGTCGCTGACCGTCTTAATCGCCTCTGGCCTAAGCGTGCACACACTCTCTCGTCCACGCTTCGTCTTGATTACAATCCGCGCCCGCACCAGGTAGGCAATGTGTTTTGAAATCATCTGCTGCGAGAGTGCAAACGGTTCCGTCAATCCATGCACAGAGGCAGGCCCACGGGAGAGCCGTTCGATCATTGCCCGCCGGGTTGGATCGGACAAAGCCGCAAACGTTGTACCTAATTTATCCACAACCATATGGTAGTGGATTATCTGCCAATGTCAAGTGTGAATTTCGCAGAATTTCGCGATTCCTGATTTCTGAACCCTGACTCATTAATCTGACGATGAAAGTGCGTACCGCAAACTGCGCAGGAGCGCGATCCGCCACGGTTGCGGCGCTGGCATCAGCGGCCGGAGGAATGCGGATTGCGTCTGGAGCCTGTTCTCGATGCGCCACCGGCTTGTCGGGCAATTGATCTTTGCAGTTGGCTCTCTAGCGACTTTCGCGACGAGTGGTAAATCGCCAATGCGCTCATCGGCACCGGTTCGTACCGATAAGTCGGCTTGTGGTCAGTGATTCATCACAAGCGAGCCGGTCGTTTCTGGTTAGGGAAATGCCCAGGCTGTATGATTTCTGCATGGCCGCTATCGAGACGAGCGCATGAATGTAAATCGGCGGAGTTTTCTGGTGCAGGCTGGCGCGGCGTCCTTCAGCACAGGGATTCTGGCCACACACGCGTTGGCTGCGGATGGCGTGAGCGCAATTGACCGCGAGCGGATGCGATCCGTGGCTGCCTTCACGGCGGAGACGCTGAGCACGGATCTTCCGATGCCGTTCGGCGCAGACATTGTGAGCACGGCTACCGGTGAGCGGCTGATGCGCGCGGTGAATCGCGTGGGTCCCGACCACGATCCCAGCGCGCATGCCGAAACCCTGACAATTCGACTCGCTTGCGCCAAGCTGGGCTCGGGATCCCTCAAGGGCTACACCCTGTATACGACGTGCGAGCCGTGTGCGATGTGCATGGCCTGCGCTCTCTGGTCGGGCCTAGACCGACTGGTCTTCGGCGCCACGATTGCCGATGCGGGCCGGTTCGTTTCACAGATTAGGATCCCGGCGAAAGAGGTAGCCCGGCGGACCGACCTGCACTGTGTGGTGGCTGGGCCGGTCGAGCGCGAGGTTTGCGTGAAACTCTTTACCGATCCGCGCATGCTAAAGGCGTTTGCAATGTGGAAGAAGCATTGAGCGAACTCCGGGATATAAAGTCAAATATTTTGTAACCCTGATGACTGTCGCTTCTGCTGGCGCATCGATAACGGTAAGCTGGCTTGTCTTCCATCAAGGATCATTGGCGAGAAGCGCGTTTATCGGGACCAACCGCGAGCGGCGAACGGGTTACTTCGGATTGCCGATTCTTTCCAGCGGGTAACACAGGCACCTTGTCTCCGAGAAACCAATTTCGGGACTGTAACCGTTTTCCCGTGAGTACGCCATCGAATGACTACCCGAACA
Organism: Candidatus Sulfotelmatobacter sp.; assembly: GCA_049515395.1. Lineage (GTDB taxonomy): Bacteria > Acidobacteriota > Terriglobia > Terriglobales > Acidobacteriaceae > Sulfotelmatobacter. The sequence goes on from JBEKUD010000042.1 coordinate 3,381, forward strand.
ATGACTACCCCTTGACAAAGCTAATGATCGAAGACTAGAAAATCTGAAAGTCCTTCGACTCTCGGACACACGCGGAGATCATTTCGATGCAACAGTCCCGCAGAGGCTTCTTCAAGGCAGCAACGGTAGGCGCAGTCGGCGCTACCGTCTTTGGGTTCGACCTCCAGCCCGCTTACGCGCAGCTCAAAGAGCTGAAGATTGCACGCGCCGCCGAAACCCGCTCGACGTGTCCCTATTGCGCGGTCGGATGCGGCGTCCTCATCTACACGATTGGCGACCGCGCGAAGAATGTCACGCCGCAGGTGATCCACGTCGAAGGCGACCCCGATCATCCCACCAACCGCGGAACGCTGTGCCCGAAGGGCTCTTCGCTCGAACAGGACATGCTGAACCCGCGACGGCTGACGAAGGCGCAAGTCCGGCGCCCGGGCGCAACCGACTGGCAGGACATTTCCTGGGACGACGCTCTGAATGAGATCGCGCAATGGACCAAGAAAACGCGCGATAGTTCCTTCGTCGAGAAGGATGCGAACGGCCGGACGGTCAACCGTTGCGAAGGCATTTCGTTCATCGGCGGCTGCACAGACACAAATGAATTCAATTTTCTGGCCGTCAAGGCCATGAGGGGGTTGGGCTTGGTCTATTTAGAAAACCAAGCCCGGGTTTGACACGGACCCACGGTCTCAAGTTTGGGACCAACGTTCGGACGCGGAGCCATGACGAATGGCTGGATCGACATCAAGAACACAGACATGATGTTGATCATGGGCGGCAATCCCGCCGAAAACCACCCCTGCGGATTCAAGTGGGCGATGGAGGCCAAGCGCAACCGCAACGCTAAGCTGATTTCCGTTGACCCGCGATTCACGCGCACCTCCGCTACGGCCGACCTCTTCGTCCAGATTCGCGCCGGCACCGACATTGCATTCCTCGGCGGCCTGATCCGCTATGCCATCGAGAACAACCGGATCGCCAAGGAATATCTCGTCAACTACACCAACGCGGCCTTCCTTGTTAGGGAGGGTTTCAAACTTCCTGAGGACGGCTTGTACTCGGGATTTAACGCGGCGTCGAGCAGCTACGACAAAACCACGTGGAATTACGAAGAGGGCGGAGACTTCAGCGGCAAAGCGGACGCCGCCACTTCTACGCACGCGACTTCCGCGCCTTCGCATCCGGCAACATTGGCACATCCGTCCGGGTTGCCCCCGAATGTTGCCTACGATCTGACGCTACAGCATCCGCGTTGCGTCTTCCAGTTGATGAAGCAGCAGTATTCCCGCTACACCCCCGAAACCGTCGAACGGATTACGGGCATCCCGAAGGACCAGTACCTGAAGGCCGTCGATCTATTTACCTCAGTCCGCAACGATGGCGACATGAAGAAAGTCGCGACAATTATCTATGCGGTGGGGTGGACGCAGCATAGCTTCGGAACGCAAATCATCCGCACCGCCGCAATGATTCAACTGCTTCTCGGCAACGTCGGCAGGGCCGGCGGCGGCGTGAACGCGCTTCGCGGACATTCAAATATTCAGGGAGCGACCGACATGGCCGGGTTGTACGACTCCCTGCCCGGCTACCTGAAAGGACCGGTTCCCGACGACACGGATTTGGCTGTGTATCTGAAGCGCACTACGCCCACGTCGTCCAAACCGTCGCCATGGGATTCGATGAACTACTACGCGAACACGCCGAAATTCATGGTGTCGTTGCTGAAGTCGCTGTATGGCGACGCTGCCACGAAGGAAAACGGATTTGCCTTCGATTATTTGCCCAAACCCGGACAGGATTGCTCTTGGACGCATATCTGGGACGACATGTACAACGACAAGATCAAGGGCATGTTGGCCTTCGGAATGAATGGAGTAATGATTGGCCCGGACACGAACAAGAACATCAATGCGCTAAAGAAGGCGGACTGGCTGGTGGTGGGCGAAATTTATGAGGACGAGACCAGCGAGTTCTGGCGAGCACCAGGAATCACGACCGAAGAACAAAAGAACATAAAAACAACGGTGTACCGATTGCCCTGCGCGGGTTTTGCCGAAAAAGACGGCAGCATGACCAATTCCGCCCGCTGGGTCACCTGGAAATATGCCGCGGTTCCACCTCCGGGGCAAGCGCGACTCGACCAGGACATCATCGCGCAGATTTTCCTGCGGGTTCGTGACCTCTACAAGAAAGACGGCGGAAAATTTCCTGACCCCATTCTGAATCTGAATTGGGCGTACGCGGACGCGGATCATCCTCCACTTTCCCAGGTAGCGATGGAGCTTAACGGCAGAGCTCTAGCCGACTTGAAAGATGAGGCGACGGGACAGGTTATCAAGGCCGGCCAGCAACTGCCAGGATTTGCCTGGTTGAAGGACGATGGCACAACCATGTGCGGCAATTGGATCTATTCCGGCATGTGGACCGAGGCTGGATCGCAGAGCCAGCGGCGCGGTACCGAGGATCCGTCCGGGCTGGGTGTTTTTCCCAACTGGGCATGGTCGTGGCCGGCCAACCGGCGCGTGCTTTACAACCGGGCGTCTTGCAATACCGCCGGAAAACCGTGGGATTCCGACCGCAAGCAGATATGGTGGAGCGAATCGGCGGGAAAGTGGGTTGGCAACGACGTGCCCGACTTCAAGCCTGACTCCAAGCCCAAAGATCACATGGGACCTTTCATCATGAATCCTGAAGGCATCGGGCGATTATTCGCTCCGATTGGTGTGCTGGCGGACGGCCCATTCCCCGAACATTACGAACCGATTGAAAGCCCGATCAAAAATCCTTTGCACCCCGACCAGTCGAATAATCCGCTGGTGAAGAAGTTCAAGACGCCTTTCGATAAGTTCGGATCGCCCGAGGAGTACAGCATCGTCTGCACTACTTACCGGCTGACCGAGCAGTATCACTACTGGACGAAAAATAACCCGATGAATGTGCAGCTCATTCCGGAACCGTTTGTTGAGATTCCGGTGGAGTTGGCGGACGAAAAAGGAATTCGTGGAACGGACAAGATCAAGGTCATCAGTGCGCGCGGAACCTACATCGCGAAGGCCTTTGTCACTCGCCGCCTGAAACCGATGATGATCGACGGCAAGAAGGTATATCAGATCGGCTTGCCGATTCACCAGGGATTTCGCGGTATCGGAGAGGATGAAGGAAGAAATGCGCGGACGCCGGCCAATCTGCTGACGCCCGCTGTCACCGATCCGAATGCTCACACCCCTGAATCCAAGGGCTTCTTAGTGAAAGTCGAGAAGGCGTAGGGAGCAACCATGAGCCAGGCGGCAACAGAGCTAATCCGAATCTCCGGTCACGCCGGCGTGGTTCCGGGCGCAGGACTGAACCGTGAATTCCAGGTCTGCAAGCTGGTGGACACGACCACGTGTATCGGCTGCAAAGCCTGCGAAGTGGCCTGCCTGGAGTGGAATGGATACACGTTCAGCGAAACCACCTTCGATAACACTTACCAGACAATGCCGGAGACGGCATGGAATTACTGGAACCTAATCAAATTCAACGAGCATGAGCGCGCCGACGGCACCATGATGTTGCTGATGCGCAAAGATCAGTGCATGCATTGCGCAGACCCGGGCTGCCTTGCGGCCTGCCCTGCGGACGCCGCCATCGTCCAGTATGCGAACGGCATCGTCGATTTCCAGGAGGCAAATTGCATCGGTTGCGGGTATTGCATGACCGGTTGCCCGTTCAACATTCCGAAATTCGATCCACCATCGCGCAAAGTCTTTAAGTGCACCCTTTGCAATGACCGCGTGTCGGTGGGACTCGAACCTGCCTGCATCAAGGCCTGCCCTACGGGCTGCCTGCATTTTGGAACGAAATCAGAAATGAAGGAACTGGCGGAGACTCGTGCCGAGCAACTTCGCACAAACTCCGGATTCCAGGATGCGGGTGTCTACGATCCGGCCGGAGTGGGCGGAACCCACGTGATCTACGTCTTGCACGATGCCAAGAATCCGGAGCTGTATGGCGGCTTGCCCAGGGATCCGCGCATTCCTCTGTCGGTGCGGCTGTGGAAAGGGCCGCTGAAATGGATTGGGAACTTTGGGATTATCTTCGGGGCGGTTGGCGTTTTTGTTCATTACTTGCGATTCGGCCCAAAGGTCGTAAAGGAAGATGAGCAGGAGTCTCACGGAGGAACCCAATGAGCCGCGAACCTTATCTCCTTCCGAATGGACGCGTGCTACGCTATTCGTTCCACGAGCGGCTCGTGCATTGGTTGGCGGGCGTCTCCTACATATACCTCCTGCTGACGGGTCTGGCCTTCTGGAGCCCCTGGCTCTTTTGGATCGCCGTCATCCTCGGTGGGGCAACGATTTCGCGCGAGTTCCATCCTTGGTTCGGCCTCGTCTTCGTCGTCGGGGTCTGGCTGATGTACAGCATGTGGCACCGGCAGATGCGGGAGACACCTGCCGACAAGGCCTGGTGGGCGTCCATTGGACACTACATTCGCAACGAAGACGATCAGATTCCTTCCGCCGACCGCTTCAACCCGGGCCAGAAGTTGCTGTTTTGGGGCTTCTTTTGGAACGGCATCGTGCTTCTGCTTTCCGGCTTGATTCTCTGGTTCCCGCAACACATTCCCTGGAGCATGCGTTTCCTGCGCCTCGCTGCCGTGTTTGTCCATCCTGTTTGTGCGCTGTGCACCATCGCGCTTTTTATCATCCACATCTATATGGGTACTGCGATGGAACGCGGTGCTTTTGGCTCCGTCATTCGCGGCGACGTGTCACGTGCCTGGGCCAACCATCACCACCACACGTGGTATGAGCAACTCCTTCGCAACTCGGCTGAGCGAAAATGAACGAGGCGAAGTGGGATCGACGCATCCGCCGCGCCAACGAACTAGCCTCGTCTTACCCATTCTCCGCCGAAGGGCTGCGTTACTACGCCCGCATCGCGACATTTCAGAAAGGTGTTTACTGCGAAATTCAGAAAGCGCTCGCGGATTCGCCGAGGATTTCGTCTGATCGCCCCCTGAGAGGTGAATTAGATTTCTTTCTCCTTCTTCCAAAGTTTCCGGGATTTCTCTCGGTGATCCAGCAGATTGCGCCAGCGCCGCTTGCCCAGGCCGCCGCCACTTTGGCGATGAAGGGATCAGCGGCATGGCAGCACACGATTGAAGACTTCTGGTACAGAGATTCAAATTTGGCTGCGGGAGCGGATGACGCCGAACAAGTCCAGTCCAGGAATCAATTCGCTGCAACTTATTCGGATCGCGTGCTCGCGTGGATTTTTCTCCAGCCGTATGCCGAATATCTAGCGGATCACCGCGACGTCGCGATTGTGGACGGAACTCCGTCAACGTGCCCGCTTTGCGCCGGCAAACCTGCCGTCGGCGTATTGAGGAGTGAAGGCGACGGTGCAAAAAAATCGCTGATTTGCATGCTCTGCGCGCATGAATGGCTTTTCCGAAGAATCTATTGTCCGGCATGCGGAGAAGAACGAGAACCGCAGATGGCATACTATTCGGCGCCCGAGATCGCTCACGTCCGGGTGGATGTATGCGATACGTGCCACACCTATCTGAAGAGTATCGACTTGACGAAAACGGGGCTGGCAGTTGCCCTTGTAGATGAACTGGCGACAATACCTTTGGACCTATGGGCGCGCGAACATGGGTACGAGAAACTACAAATCAACCTGTTAGGAACCTGACCAGACAGTCCTGGAAGAATTTCAGCACCAAAGAGTTAGCGCCGATTGTCATCGATCATCTGAAAACGTAGTTTTCTGAACATCTGCCGGAGTAAACACCTCAGCATCATCGGCGCCGCAGGCGCGCATCATCCGTCAATCATCCTTGAAGTCAGCTGATGTTTAATCATCGTCGAAGGTGGGAGCTAGAACGGGACCTCGCCGCTTGTAACGACGAGGTCCCCGGTTGGCAACCTTCATCAGGTAGCCATCCATCAGAATGGACCTACCCTGCCATGATCGGTCGCCGTTGTCCAGTCCCACCTGGCGACGAGGATGGCGTGTCATGGTGAGGTTGTTCTCCGTCAGCGGGTTGCTGACTGGTACTGCGGCGCCGGCTAATTATTTCAATCCAAATCCTTCCAATGGGTACAGCCACAATGGCTTGCTCAAACTCGATCACAGCTTCAATGAAGACAACCGCGTTTCGTTTCGAGTATTTCTCGGGCAGGGAACACAGACGGCCCCGAACAGTACACATCTGAGTCCCTACTGGGAGGTCGTGCCCTCGCACATGCAAAACTACGATGCGATCTACGACCGCGTCATCTCCTCCCGGTTCACGAATCAACTCGTCGCCGGCGTCAACTATTTCCTCCAGACCTTCGTGGATGCTGATACAAACTTCAATCCCATCGCTTTGGGCCTCAACACCGGCGTTACATCTCCCATCCTGGCCGGTGCTCCCAACATCGTCATATTCGGCTTCGATCAAGTTGGGGTCAACCCGTTTTCCGGAAGAACAGATGTTACCGGACACTTAACCGACACACTCTCCTACGTCACGGGAAAGCGCCAGCTTCGTTTCGGCGGTGAATTCCGCAGAACTCAGGTCGATGTCTACTACAACTTCGGTGCTCGCGGGGTCTTCGATTTTACCGGCGGGCAAGGACCTTGGGCCAGCTTGGCCAGCAATCCAAACCAAGATACGAATGTGCTGAGCCTAGCCGACTTCATGGCGGGCTACGTCTATCAGTCCACGAACACAATCGGCGATTCCGAGCGCTTGGTTCATGTCAACAGTTTCAATCTCTTCGGACAAGACTCGTATCAGGTCACGCGCAAGATGAACCTCAATTTTGGACTTCGCTACGAGTACGAAGGTCCGCTGCATGACAACAAGCAGGATCTTTCCGCATTTGTTCCGTCGCATGGTCTCGTGGTTGCCGGGCAGGGCATTCCCTCGATTTACCCCCAGGATTTTCTAAACTTCAGCCCTCGGGTTGGCTTTGCCTACCAGCCACGGGAAAAACGGCCGCGTGGACTGCTGGTATGAAAACGTGCCTCCGTTGGGTCCGTTACGAAGGCGTAGTTCTCTTTGGGCTCTTGTGCTCAGCAACCCGCACGAAGGTGCCAAAATCTTACGCCGTACTTATTTGGCCGGTCTGCCGCTATCGAGGCACAGTGCGATCAGATCGGAGACATTCGCTTCGCCCACGCACATGACCGTGTCTGCGCCCCCCCAATAGAGTTTTACTGTTCCATCGGGCTCCGGAACGGCGCCACAGGTGAAGACTACGTTGTGTACATATCCAGTTATCTCCCAAGGATCCTCCGGTTGCAAAATCCACGAGTCGCCCACACCGATGATCTTTGCGGGGTCCCTGAGGTCGTGAAGAGCAACCCCCAAACGATAGACCGATCCATCCATAGTCCGGAAGACTCCGTGATAGATAGACAGCCATCCCTGGTCCGTTTTGATCGGAGGCGCCCCAGGACCGATCTTCATTTCATCCCAGTGATATTGCACAGGCCTCATGATGAGCTGTGATTGGCCCCAATAGCAAAGATCCGGGGAATAGGAAATCCAGATTGACCAGGGGGCGATTTCAGAATGAGGACGGTCAAGCCGGGCATATAGCCCACCAAACTTTTCGGGAAAGATCACCACATTCCGATAGTCCGCCTCCGTAATCAAGGAAACTCTTTCCACCCCACTGAAATCCTTCGTCTTGGCCAGGGCGATCCGCACTCCATTTCGCGAGTATGCGCTGTAGGTGATGATGAACTCTCCCTCCACCAGGGTAACGCGCGGGTCCTCCACGCCGAACTCTTCATAGGCAGCGAAAGGGCCGTCCCGGTCGGGAGTCAGAAAAGGCTGTGGATCGGCGGTGAAGCGGAACCCGTCGGCACTGCGTGCCAAGCCAATAATCGACCTTCCGGTGCGAAGATGGGAGCGGAAAAGCATGATGTATTCGCTCCTGTGCTTCACGACCGCCGCGTTGTGAACAGTCTCCACTGGATAGGGGATCTCGGCCTTGGTGAGGATGGGGTTGCGGCTGTACCGCCTGACAATGTCGGTCTTCATGTTCGTCTGGCCTCCAGATCAAAAATCGTCGAGTAAACTCGCTCGTATCCCTCCACCATGGTTTCGATCGAAAAGTGTTGTCGGACTCGGCTTCGGCAGGCAGTTCGGTCGATTTCAGAAGTTCGTCCAACGGCCCGAACTGCTTCATTGACGTTGTCAACCAGAAAACCGGTCTGCCCGTCCTTGATCACCTCACGGCAAGAACCGAGGTCCATTGCGATGACGGGCACGCCGGCTGCATTGGCTTCGACTAGGACAAGTCCGAATCGTTCCGGGATAGTGTTCAGGTGCAGGAGAACTCGGGCCCGAGCAAACAGTTCGTTCTTGCCCCTCACGTCCACCGGTCCGATATAGAGGATGTTCTGATCGTCAAGATGGGGTTTGATTTGCTCCCGAAAATAGGCTTTGTCCTGGATAATTCCAGCGATGATCAAACGCATTCCGCTCAGACGAGCAACCTCGATAGCCAGATGAACCCCTTTATCTGGGTGGATCCGACCGAGGAAAATCAGGTCATCGCCGCCGCATTCCTGAAGCGGGTACAACGAGAGATCAATGCCGTTGTACACGGTCGCTAGGTAATTGAGCCCTGTCGCTCGGTCAGAGTCGCTGACGGAAACGAAATATCCGTCACGATACTTCTGATAGATGGGCATGATTTTCGCTGACGAGAACCCGTGGATGGTGGTTAGGACCGGTGTTTTGATCAGCCGCGTGTAGCTCAAAGGCATGAAGTCGTAGTGGCTGTGGATGAGATCAAACTCAGCAGCGTGCTCGAACGCTTCGGAGATGTGAAGGTATTCGGCTACTTTGGAATCGACGGCGGAATCCTCTTCATACCCCCTGTCCAGCACGGCATGCAAGTGGGCGCGGGTGACGGAATCCCCGCTAGCGAACAACGTCACGTCCCAGCCACGGGCGATGAGCCCTTCGGTGACGTTGCTAGCCACCGTTTCCCAAGCGCCATATTGCCGAGGAGGCGTTCGCCAGGCTATTGGCGACAGGATCGCCACTCTTTTGTTGGGGTCTCTCATAGCTGTTCGGCGGCACTTCCTAGTCCATGGCAGCCAGCACTTCATCGAGGGGAACGGTAGCGAAACCAGTGGCGTGATCGGCCATGGCATAGGGAATGATCAGTTCGGCGTTGTGCACGAGAGCGCCGCAGGTATAAACGACATTCGGAACGTACCCCTGACGCTCGCTTTGATTCGGCTTGAGCAAAGGTTCATGGAGGCGGCCGATCACTTTGCCGGGATTGTTGCGATCAAGGAGGAACGCGCCGATGCAGTACGTTCGCAGGGGGCCGACACCATGGCTGAGTACTAGCCAGCCGGCTTCAGTTTCAATGGGGGATCCGCAGTTCCCAAGCTGGACTAGTTCCCAGGGGAACGTCGGCTTAAGCAGCACTTTACGTTCATGCCAGAAGTGCACGTTGTCAGAAAACATGATGTAGATGTTTTCATTGTCTTGGCGGGAAAGCATGGCATAAACGCCGTTGATTTTCCGGGGGAACATGGCCATGCCTTTGTTTTCGGCGGCCGGACCATTCAGCGTGATAAACCGAAAGCGGAGGAAGTCGGAAGTCTCTACCAGTTCGGGCAGAATCACCTTGCCATCGAATGCCGTGAAGGTGGCGTAGTAGACGTGGGAGCCATCATCTTTCTGGAAGCAGACGAACCTTGCGTCTTCGATACCGTTGCGTTGCGACGGCGTGGCTGGGAAAAGAACCCGTTCAGACAGTGGCTGTTGGGGCTGAAACTGAACCTCATAGTTGGACCGGGCCAAAGCCAACATCCCTCGGATCGCGTTCCGGTCCGACACGCGCGACTGATTCATCTCCACTTCGAGACTGGCGCGCAATTCTTCCAATCCAAACGACTCTCCAAACTTGTCCATCGCCCGGCGTGTAAATTCGTTGTTCAATCCCAGCTCAAAAAGTTTCCGCTCAAAGAGCGCCTTATCGTAACTGGGGTTCGGAATTTGACGCGGCTCGGTAAGGAAGCCTGCTGGGGGGAGGACCTCGATCTGATGGTCGGCGCGGATGATACCCGTTCGAAAAGTGATGGAAGAAATATGTCCCTCCCCCGTGGCGCGCAAGCTGAGGATAAAACGCAGAGCACCGGAAGGCAGGTCAGACTGGTCGGGGTGCGGGACGATGGAAGGATTGAACAGTGCTGCAGATTCTAAGGAGTATTCGCAAACGAAATAAGAACCAATCAACAGCTGTCTCTGTTCGGAAATTTCATTATCGGTCAATAGGAAGTCGCGGACCTGTTCGAACCGTTCTAGAAAGGATCTGCGGATTTGCTGGTGTCGCTGGGAGAATTCAGCGGATACTTCGTCCAGGAGTGGCCCGACTTGGTCTTCTGGGAGCGACATGATCCTGGCGATAATCCTGCGAGATCGCTCGGGATCTTCGTGGCTGAACGGGCGCAGAAGAACGCGGGACTGGTCAGGTCGGAGGACCGTGGACGTGCGTTGGACGCGAATCGAGGTGATGGCGATCATGGATTGGTTATTCCCGCGAGGCCGGAAACCGCGATTAGGTAAATCGGCAATTCTGTTCTTCCTTCCCATTCTTCCTTCCCGTTTGCTCAGGTGATTCTTCGTCGCGTCGATTTCTAGCTTGGGCGGGGTTCTTTTGGGAGTCGTAGGCGTGGCGGCATGTGCCACTACGCAAAGTCTACAAAAGCGATGCTGGACAAGTCTGATCAAGAACGCTCACATCAAGAGCCAGGTTCCGTCGACAGCAGGACCACAACAATGGCGGCGTGTACCTATCCTCCTCATGCGTTCGGCAGACCTGGTGACTGCGGACGGTTGATGTGCCGCGACAGGATCCTAGAAACAGTTGCCTTAGCGATCAATCTACAGTAACCACACTTCAGTGGGCTGTTCCGTCCCAGTGACTCCTGATTTTCGGTTTGTATACTTAGTGGTGGTCATAGGTAAGTTCCACTATCTGTAATCACTCAAGCAGGAGGCGTGGCGGCACGATTCTGAACGATAAGAATGGCAATCCCCAGGGGGTGTCATTAGGGAGTTGCAGGCGGCATGGAGCGTCTGTTGGATCTGGGCGGTAAGGTCGTTGCGACCTATCGGCCGGATACCGACTGGACATACGACAACAATGGCTTCCGTATTGATACCGGGAACCGCCTAGCCGGCATGGTCGGAGAGGAAGAGTAGCCCGGTTGCGAATCCTTGATATCCAAGGTCGTGAGCCGAGAAAGGTTGATAAATGAAGCGGGCGGTTCTGTATACCCCGAGTTTCCTCTGCGATCAGAATCCGGAGACTCAGGCGCTTGATCTGCGGCGGCTGGCAGAGCAACGGGGTTTCGAAGTTCTCCAGGAGTATACCGACCGGATCAGCGGCGCCAATGCGATGCGAAACCGATCAAGGACCGCGTGAATTGCTTGGAAATTCTTAGCCGGCGCAGCCCGCGCCACCGTTGACTCCTTCAAAGGAGAAGCCGCAGGCATCAAGAAGTCCCAGCACCTTGGCAAACGTTGAGTTGTGACAGCTACCCTGGACCATCCGCATGTTCTTTCTTACGCCCGACACCCAGTATGCGGTGGCTTAACCACCAGTCTATGTATACCTACTTATGCTCTGGTTAATAACATTGCACGATTAATGCTCGTGATCGTTTCGGTGGCGGGGATTTGGGTGGCAATGGATGTTGCCGCCACTGCCTTGGCCAGACAGGGAGGCCACTTCCGGGATATTCCAGTGGAGTAACCCTGAGTCCGGACAATTCGTGAATGAACTCGTTCTGCCAACTCCGATCGGCCCAGTTTTCCGTGGCGCTATACCACAGGTGGAATCTCACCTCCTGTGCAGCCGACCATCCGAAACAATCGATCTGCTGTTCAGAGGCTTTCGGCTCAACCTAGAGCCGCCACGACGAACATTGCGAAACCGATGCCGCTAATCGTTCGAGCATCGTGAAATCTGAGGATCTGGACGAAGCGTGACCCTACTTTGCGACAAGGTTGATGTCAACGCTTTTGGGAAAGGCAGGGGCATCCGGGAGCATAACCTCCTTTGTTGATTCTTTCCCTTTATAGATAACCACCAAGCTGTAGGGTCCCGCGGGCAAATCCCGAAAAAGATAGACTCCATTTTCGTCTGTGATACTCTCGCGCGAGAGTTCCCGGAGAAGCACTGTAATTCGGGCCACGGATATTTCCCTCTGGGAGGCGCGATCGTAGATGGTGACTCGTCCCGAAATATTGCGAATAGCCCTCAATGTGAACGCGCACTGGGCAGGGGCCGAGGGATCGACCATCGTTCGTTGTGTCTCTAATTCCGTAACCGAATAACCCGGCGGGACGGAATCTCTATCGATTTTTATTTCATACTCGCCGGTGGACAGTCCTTCCACACGAAACCTGCCCTCGGCATCAGTATGAGCGCGAAACCGTTGTCGGCCCGTGGAAACGCTGATCTCAACCCCGGACAAGCCGATTCCCCTGTCGCTACGGACAGACCCAAAAAGCCGGGCGAAAGATAGGCCGACTCCGAAGTTGACCTCGGCGTTTATGTCGGACTGCACTCTAGACGCCGTCGTAAAAAAGAAGGGCTGTGCTGAATGGTAAATCACTTCGACGCTATGCAAACCGTAAGGGACGCGGGAGAACGTGTAGCGCCCGCTCTTGTCCGTGCGGATCCGACGGGTGTCGTCCAGGACCACTTCTACGTCAGGCAGCAGCAACCCGCCCGGATGGTAGGTGCCGGTCGCTCCATCATCCGCAAAGACGACGCCGGCGATCGTTCCGTGCCGTCGTGTAATTATGAAATTAGGGGCGATTCCGACTTGACGGCGAATAGAAATCTCTAATAATGGATCGTTCTGTCCAGTATGCGTACCGCCCCGGAGCAGAGACATGGACGAGAAAACTTCATTCGCTCTCTTGAACTTCAACGAATAAGAGAAGGTCCCAATCGCCGCCCGATTCTCCCCCTGAAAGAGTTCGTTCTTGGTATAGAGCAAGCTGAGATCAATCCGCTGACGAGACTGCGGGCGATTGGACCATGTCAGGTCGGTGCCGGCCTGCAGCCGCACCGGATTGACGTTGATATTGATCCCTTCGATGAGACCTTGGTTCAGCAGCCCTGCGGTCTCGCTGAGCGCACTTGCAATCTGGTCTGGTGCAGTGGCGGAAATCCCCAACTTATCGAGAGCCTCCTGCAGGCCGGGCGTTTCGGCGAGAATAAAGGCGATTGTCATGGCCTGCGTTTGACGATCCACAAAGCCATTCCAGTGAAAACCGGCCCAATGCGTGCCGAGGGTCGTCCGGAACTCGTCGGAGCGTGCGACCGCTCCTGAATCTCTGGAATACTGATACAGAAAGCTGCTTTGAAAATGAACCGAGTTGAAGCTGAGGCCCACGGGAACGCCCAGAGTGGAAATTGACGGGCCCCCCGGAATCTGCGCGTGGGAGCGTCCATAGTTGGTACCTGAAACCAGGGACCAGTGCCGGAGGATTTGAAATTACAGATCTAGATTCGCCACCACATTGGTTAGGTTCAGCGCCGGAAGGTTGTAGTGGTTGCCTGTAAAACTGAACGTGGAAGTTAGACGGCGAGTGAGATAACGAGTCCAATCGAAATTGGAATAGAATCCGTGTAAGCTGTTGAAGCTGAACGAGGCAAAATCTATCGGCTCGTAACGCAGATTTGCGGTCAAGTGACCGCCCGCACTGTAAGAATGAAACTGACCTGCTGCTCCTACGCCGCGACTGAGACCGGCCTCCACCAGCAGCCCCAGGTTCTTTTCCAGCTCGTAGTCATAAACCAGTGAAACTACAGTGCCCCGTTGTACGGGATTTCCTGAGGCTCGGTTTCCGGGGAAAAAATAAGCATTGGGCGTTACCAACGCATGGTCCCCGGCTGAAAATCGGTAACCCAAGCCGACGACGGCTTCTTTCTGTGACGGAAGAATAAGATTCTCAAAAGTGGTGGCTGACGCATACCCGGCGTGAAAAAGGAAATTGCCCTGCCGCAAGTGGAATCCACGCACAGTCGAGCCGTCAATCGTCAGGGGCGAATTCCTCATGAACTGATCCAGCAAGGTGATGTCGCGGCGTGGAGTTATGATCTGATAGAAAATCGAGCTCAGGGCGAAAATGCTCCGATCCGCGACGGACGTAAACAGAAACGTCCCCGCCAAATGAAAGCTCGCTGAGCGATCTCCCTCGCGGCGCATAAAATCAACGATATTTTCTGATTGGGAAGGGTCGGATGTGAAGCGGGACTCGTAAATGCCGCTCTCGCCGGCGACCGCACCGGACACGGGCCGAACAAAACCGGGGGGATAGGAGGGCGGCGCTGGAAGCACCTGAACTTCAATGGTCTTGCTACCTTCCTGGGTCACCACTACGACATGCGCCGATCCCGGGTTCTTTCCGAAGATGGTTAGCGTTTCAAACTCCGTGTTAGCCTCGGCGTAGAAATCATTCAGGGAGAAGGCCGCTAGCGCCCCCGGGACAGGAACGCTGATCGTTTCGCGGTAACCCACGGCAATCGATTGGGCGATCGCCAGGGCTGAATGCGCCGCCAGCAGCAGGATGAAAAGCCAGCGCTTCATGGCACCGTAAAATCGCTCGAGTCGGTGATGACCGTTGCTTCATATTGAAAGGAAGCTAACACGCGGTAGCGTCCCGCCTTGAGCTCTGCGGAATATTCCGCCCGAAAAGGGAGTCGCTCGCCGGGTAGAAGCCGCTGTTGTTCGAAAGATGCCTTGCCCACAATCGCTCCGGCTTCATCCAGCACGGCCGCTACTCCGTCGGTGACAACTGGCTCCGAACCCGTATTCGTGAGGATCTGCGAGATACCGAGATTGGCCGTCGCAGACTGTGCACTGACCGCGATCGGCGAGGTCTCGATTCTAAAATTCTCCGAAGCCGTGAAAGTAAACAGGGCTCCGAGCGAGGCCGTCATCTTCACCGAGCCACGGCCAGAGATTCCTGTTAATCCGCGAAATACAGCCACTGCAGCCCGCAACCGGGTTTCTGGAGGAACCGTAAAGGTCACACCCACCGAGGAGGACTGCAGAGGCTTGACAACCACTTCCTTTTGCGTGAAGACCGCAGTGGCTGCGATTCCTCCTGGAGTTTCGCCTGCCGCGACAAACACCCTCTTTCCGTCTCGCACTACGACGTCCTCCGCGATCATTTCGAATACCAGTTCCTGTTGCGTCTGATTCGTGATCGTCAGCCTTTGCGTGTCACTTTGGCCCAATTTGCACTTCACCATAGCCACCGCAGGAGACAGCGAAACGGAACTGCGTTCTAGAGATACAGCGGACGCTGGCTGTAATTGAGGCGGCGCTGCCGGTTCGGCGGCCGAGGATGGACTCGAAGGCTTGCTCGCCTCATCTTGACCAACCGATTGAGTTTCCGCCCAAGGGCAAACGTGAGCTACAGCCCAGAACCCAATCACAATGCCGCAAGCAATCCAGCTTCGAAAGTAGGTTGACCTCATCCGCCTCTCAGTTGGGGGTAACGATCATGCCGATCAAACCAACCAGCTGCCCTGGCGGCATCGAAGCCGATACCACGATCTTCAGTACGTGCTCAGTGATTGCCCCATAGGATACCTGTCTCGCAATGATCCCCGGGGTCATCGACAGTTGTACGCCGTCCACCGACACGGTCCGTAAAGGGTCAGGGCTCAAAAGGTAGGCGCTGACTGTTGCCGTACCTTCACGGCTGGAATTTGACAGGTCGACTCGCAGACCGACTTTCGTTGACACCACGAACGAGTCTTTTTGCGGCTGAATCTGCGCCCCGTGTTCATCCGATCGCGCGACGTTCGACAAGCGACCCAGGTTGAGAATGCCTTCTCCCGAGCCCACGCTCTGAACAGGAGCGCCGTTCGTTACGGTCAGAAATGTAATGGAGGTGTTTCCCGCCGCTGAGCGCGCTCCTGGACTAATCGCAGTTGCACGTCTGCCCGCAGGCGCGGAGCGCTGCCCATTGGCAAAACAGATGCTAATTCCCGAAAGGAACCAGATGAACACAATACGTTTCATGCGCGACCGCTGGTAAGCGCTTCGCCCCTGCTCCGCATGGGTCAGCGCTGCGTTAGATCAGTTTGCCGTTGCCACAAAGTTGATCGAGTTCGAAATCGTCGCGGCCCCTTCACTGAACGGGATCGTTAGAAACAGCGTATGCACGACATTGCTGGCATAAACCCCTGTGACCGTCAGCGAAGTAGCAGCCGCCGGAACCGTCGTGAGCGGGAACGTATCGATGGTCCAACCGTTCACCGCATCCGTGGTTTGAAGTTCGGCGGTCAAAGCGTAATTTGCACTGGTCACGTTCGACTTGGTCACAGAGACGTCAAATGGCGTGCTCACCGTAAAGCTGGTTGCGGCGACTGTCTGGGTTACCTTCGGAGGTGGGGTGGTGAATTGGGAGACTGCGCCAAAATCCAAAGTGGCAACATTCGTTCCCGATCCCGTGAGCGCGACGCCGTTGGAGTCCGTCAAGAATGTTAGGTTGATCGAACTGGCCAATTCGGCTCTGACTGTGAGGGTTCCTGAACTGGTTTGTCCCTGCGCCCACGCCATCCCCGACGTCAAGATTAAACCGGCGAGTGATAGTGTAGAGAGACTCCTCTTGTACCCCATATCTCGTCTATCGGCCATTTGAAACTTTCCCTTCAGTCGCCGATAAGGGACTTCTCTGATCTGTGACTGGCACAACCGCTGCTAAGTAGCGTCCCGACCCACTACGGGCCTCAAGAGTGTGCAACGGTAATTCTTGAACACGAGAGGTGTCGTCTGGACCTGGCTCAACCTATGAGGAGTTCGCGTTAACGAATGCCATGAGTCGAACCTCGCCCACTTTGTGTTTGTTGCTGTCCAGCTAGGCCTTGCATGTACGTCTCCGTTTCGGAATAGTAGCTAAGTTATAGAAAATACGGCCTGGATACCTCAGTGTCCGAGTCTCGACACTGTCGCGAGACAGGCCCTTCGACACCCCTGGTCAGCAAAACTCAGAGCGCACCACTTTCGGTTCTCTGATCCAAGGTGTCACTTCACGGGCGAAGTCGATTCCTCAAGCCATAGCCAGAATTGGAGGCCCGAAGCGTATGGAATCAAGGTTCTTGCTACAGTTCCGATTCGGCACACCGGAAGAGAATCCGCGCGGATGCCTCACCCATCCGTTGGATTACTCCCCACGCGATTGGCAAAAAGGAAGATGAAACTGGCCCAGACCGAGTTCTGGCTGCGCTCCAATCGGGTATGCCAGAGTCCCCGGTTTCAGTTGCCTCCAGCGGTGCTGAAAACACGCTGTTTACTGTCACTCAGTCTGTGGTTTAATCCTGTACCGGAATCTACCGTATTTGGTACCCCGTGGTTGGAACAGGCGGCTCAGACGAATCGATTGAACATGAGGAAAGCCCGCAAATACGCGGATTTCCAATAACGGTGAGAAGACAAAGTGAAGACGTAGTTCAGTTGGTTCAAACGCTGCCCTGTCAACGGTTCTGATTTTCCCCTCCTTTCCCCAACTCCTTCAGCAGGCGCAAATCGAGCGAAGGATCGGCATGGTTAAGAGCTTTCGATCTCGCTGTAGCTATTGGACTAAAATGTCGCTTCTCCCGCGAAAGCCTCTGAAAGGCCACGAGTTGACCGTGAGAGCAATCCGAGCCTCACGTCAAGTCTTCTTCGCCTTCGCGGGAGGAACCAGCGCGACCGCAGCCTCGGTGGTGAGCAGGAGGAAAGTGAACGTCTCCTGCAGGTACAGGCGGACGGCGGCATCGGTGTGGCTGAGATAACCGATGGAGACGTCCTGGCCAATGTGCAGGTCGAAATCGCCGCCACGAGTGGTCAGCACGAAAGCACCAGTAATGGCAGGGGCCCAGATGATTTGATCGTTGACCAGCCGTTTGACATGCTCCAACACCGGGTATCCGTGGTCGCTCGTCTCGGCGAGTGCGGTGTAGGCGTCGGCGCCGAGCAGCACGGAGTAGGGGCCGTTGACACCGACGAGACGCAACCGGCTCAAGCCCTGGGCAATGGCTTCCGGGTACTGGCGCACGTCGGCGGGGAGCGTCATGATCGGGTTGCTGGTTCCTTGGCGGATGCCCCCGATACCGGCGGCGGCATAGCCCTCGAATATGGCGGCGTCCTCGGCAAAGGCGATCTGTCGCGCGGCGTCCTTCGCGGGTTGCCAGTCCGAGTCGTTCGCGCCACGATCGACGTCATCGACCGCCTGGCGATCCAGTTCGAAAAGAACACGTAGTTCAACCAGCGCCTTCACTTCGCGCTGCCTCGCGACGATGCCTTTCGCCGGGGCGGTGATCGTGCGCAGGTGGCCGGTGCCAACGGCAGAGAGACCGGTGCCGGCCGGCCCCTGCACGTCGACGACGCGGCGTCCGGCGAGGTAGCGCTTCAGCGTGCGCGTCGTCTCCTCTTCGATCTGAGCAAATGCGGAATCAGAAATGGGGGCAAGTTCGCGATGCAGATTATTCATGTCGGATGTCTCCTTTAAGGGAACCGATCCCAAGCGAACCGTCGCGTACCACCGGGATGGATGAAGAGGTTTCGGCCATCGCCGGCGCTGCTGGGGATTTCGCAACCGTAGGCTGGTCTTCGTTCGTTTGGTCCTCGCTGACGTTCTCCAGAAATGTCGCCGACGGCACGAAGAACAGATTTCCCGTGACGGCGCGGCTGAAGTCGAGCAACCGGTCGTAGTTGCCGGGCGGACGCCCGACGAACATGTTCTCAAGCATCTGCTCGATGGTGCGGGGCGAACGGCTGTAGCCTATGAAATACGTACCAAATTCGCCGTAGCCGGGCCGGCCGAAGGGCATATTGTCGCGCAGGATCTTGATCTCTTTGCCGTCCTCGACGATGGTCGTGAGCGCGCTGTGGGCTGACGTTGGCTTGACGGAGTCGTCCAATTCGATGTCGGAAAGCTTGGTGCGGCCGATGATGCGTTCCTGCGCCTCCGTGGAGAGCGCGTTCCATGCGTCGAGATCGTGAAGATATTTCTGCACCATGACGTAGCTGCCGCCGACAAAGTCGGCGTCCTCGTCGCCGACGAGCACGGCGTCGGTCGCTGCCGCGCCCCTTGGATTCTCCGTCCCGTCGACGAAACCCATGAGATCGCGATCGTCGAAGTAACGGAAGCCGTGCACTTCGTCCACCGGCGAGACCGCATTTCCGATACGCGCCATAAGCTGAGTGGCAAGCTCAAAGCATAAATCCATGCGCTTGGCGCGGATGTGGAACAGCAAGTCTCCCGGTGTGGAGACCGCACGGCGCGCTTCGGCGCGAATCTCTCGGAACGGATGCAGTTCTGCCGGCAGCGGCGGCCCGAAGAGGCGGTCCCACGCGTCGGAGCCAAACCCTATGACGCAGGAAAGTCCTCCTTCCAGGTCGCGAAATTCCACCGCGCGCAACAGCGCGGCGAGGTCTCCGCAGAACGAGCGCAGGGTTGCACGATTGTCGAGGCCAGGATTGAGCGTCGCAACCAGAAAGATCGCGGCGCGAGTAAGCGGCGCAGCTACTGCCTGCGCGAGGACAGGCAATCCACCTGCCGCTTCGGGCGCGCTCATCGGATCGGTGTCCATCGGGTGTCGTCCATGGTGACGTGCGCGGATTTCGCCCTCCAATATGCTACGCTCGCCTCGCGTGTGAAAGTTCGCCCTGCAAGCTTACCATTGGCTGCCAAACCCGCAAGCGCCTCCTCGCGTGACGTAAGTTGGCAAAGCCGGCCTCAGATATGTCGAATATCGGTTTTAATCGTGTCCACCACCTCGTCGATCCGACCAGAGAGGACTAGCTTTCCCATGGTCAGTCCGAACCCCACAACCATTTCGGGCGCAATATGGCAGGGCAACGAAAGCGCATTTGGAATGCGCTGCGGAAATGTCTCAATCTTAGCAATGATCATCGTGGACTCCGAATGTCACCCTGTGCGCCGTCGCGGAATTGCTCAGATGCCTTCTGAGAGTTATTGTTTCGCGGATCTTCGTTCGCGCTGATGTATTCAAGTCCGAGCGGTCCAATCGCCGTCACCTGCGTGACGTACTCACTGGATTTCGTCCAGTGGAAATGGGACGTATTGCCGGGCAGAACGATGACGCTACCGGGCGGATACGCCTGCAGCTTATCGGGGTTGATCTGATCACCCGCCGATGTAGAAAACGCCGGAGATAACTGTATAAACTCGATCCTCCGGGTGCCGGTGTGGCATCAGCTTCACGCCGTGGGGTACTCTGACCCTGGTCGTGTAGGGGTCGGCCTCCGTAGGCTGGCCGACAACGACGGCTAGGCGGAGCGAAAGTGGGAACGCCGCGAAGGGCTTCCAGTCGGTGTCTTCGGGCAGGACCGATTTGAAAACGGCTTGGCCTGGCTGGTGCGCGCGAACCATATCTTGCTCGGATTCTGTGACGACTACTGTTTTTCTTGTCTGGCATATAAAACCTTCCCCGCAAATTAGGCGCGATGTACAGTCGCGATTAGGCCAGACGCGTGGAGGCGAAACGATTGGACGAACGTATCGATCGGTACCATCGTCCAATAGATTCCGCGCTTCGCTTCTGGCCTAATCGCTGCTGTGCATTCGATCTCGACTCTAAACAAGGGGTCATCTATGTCAGACAGCAAAACAGCAATCATCACGGGAGCACAGCAGGGTATTGGCGCGGGTTTGGTCGAGGCCTTCCTGAAGAAGGGTTATCAATCGGGGAACGTTGTGAACATCACTGCGGCGCTTGTCGATCAGCCAGTCGCTGGTGTGAATGCATCGGTTTCGATGATTACGAAGGGAGGCCTGAATTCAGTGACTCGCAGTCCCGCAATTGAGTATGCGAAAGATGGTATCCCTTTTAATGCCGTGGCCCCCGGCGTCGTGGACTCACCGCTGCACAAGGATGATCCCAAGGACTTCCTCAAGACGTTCCAGCCGATGGGGAAAATCGTGGATGTAAAAGATATTGTCGACGCTGTCCTTTTCCTGGCACAGGCAGATCAAATAACCGGAGAGATACTCCACGTTGACGGCGGAGCTCACGCTGGCCGGTGGTAGCGTCCGGAGCGTAGTTGATTTGGCTCCGGAGCGCCTCTGGCCAACTGCTCCGCGAACCCCTAGCCGGCGCGCCGGGACGCGAGGTCTCGACGCGAAGAACCCACAAACTCTTGGACCAATGCGGCAATCTCATCTGCAGCCGTGTCCAACGCGAAATGACCGGCGTCGAGAACGTGAACTTGTGCGTTCGGCACATCCTCGCGGTAGCGTTCCGGCTCGCCCAGGTTGAACGAGAGGTCATACTTACCCCATATCACCAGCAGGCGCGGCTGCTTCTCGCGCATCCACGCTTGCCATCTCGGGTAGGCGTCCACATTGGTTCGATAGTCGTAGAACAGATCGCTTTGAATCTCGGCTTGGCCTGGTTGGTTGAGAAAATAGAATTCATCTGCCCAGAGATCGGGGTCGTAGCTTTCCACATTCGGATCGTTTCCGACATGGCGGGTACGTGTCGTGGCCAGTGACAGCAGATTTGTGCGCAGCGCGCTCTCGTTCGGGGCGCGATCGGCCCAAAAGCCGCGCCGCGTCTTCCAATTCGCCCCCAGGCCCTCGTTGTGCGCCACAGCATCCTGGACGATGAGAGCCTCGATACGCTCCGGGTGCACAAGTGCCATGAGGAAACCCACCGGCCCGCCGTAATCCTGCATGTAAAGTGTGTAGCGCGAGAGCCCGAGCGCTTCGGTGAAGTGATTCATGATGTCGGCGTAGTGATCGAACGTGTATGCGAATTTTTTCGGATCCGGCCAGTCGCTGTGTCCGAAGCCAGGGTAATCGGGGGCGACCAAATGATAGCGATCGGAAAGCCGGGCGAAGAGCGGCTCGAACATCCGCGACGATGACGGAAGTCCGTGCAGCAGCAGGAGTGTCGGCGCGTCTTTCGGACCGACCTCTCTGTAAAAAATGGAGAGCCCATCGATCTGTGTCGTGCGATAAAGTGTCGGATATTTCATGGGATGTTCCTTTCCGTGGGCTGGAGCGAGCAATTGAAATGGTGCGAGCATTAAAGAAACCACGAGTTTCATGCGGGAGGCCCGCAAGGATCGAATCCAAAAGGGGAGATGTGAAAAGGCGCATTTTGCATGACTCCGTTCCTGCGAGCGCGCAACTTGCCCCTCGCAGAATCTACCGTGTTCCTAGATCGTCGCGATCACTCTCTGCGCTTCACGTTCGGCTCCTGCGGGTTGTCGGGATGGCGACCGCCGCCCACGCTTAGGCGGCCACCTCAAACGACCTAACTTGCGCTCCGCCATATGCGTCTGGTCGGCATAAATCCAATTACTAAACGATTCTTCCGTGTTCATGGGATTCCCCTCTGCTTCCGCTCTACGCCGCGCAGCTCCGATTGCATCGGCTGCGATGAGCGCATCACACCAGAAGCGTGGAGGCGAAGCAATTGGACGATGGTATTGGCGATACTTTGGTATCAGTCAGACATGGGAGCGATGTTCACACACTTGTGTTTCCGAGTTGCAGCGGATTGACGCCCTTACTTTCGGAATAAGTATCCTCCGGCAAAGCCGGAGGTATTACGATTGCGAGCCCCTCAAAGGGGCCTGATCGCAATCGGTTAAAGTCAAAATCCCAAGTTCACAAACGGAGCAGAGGCGAACGGAAGCCTTTCCGGCTGTCTCGGCACGGGAGATCCATCGCTGGTCGTCTCGCTCCTGAACGAAGCCCACTCCCGGATTTGTCAAACTTCTGCTGCCTCCCCGGCAGAGCCGGGGGATCTCCCTGCGGATTAGAAATTTGCCGATTTTCGGGCGATCACTGCGCTAGCCCTCACCATCGCCGGAGACGCGCAGTATGACCGACTGTAAGACCGGGAGACTACAGACCCAAGTCGCTCAAGCCGGGGTGGTCTTCGGGGCGGCGACCAAGCGGCCAGTGATATTTGCGATCTGATTCCGAGATCGGAAGGTCGTTGATGGACGCAAACCGTGACGCCATGAGCCCGTCGCCATTGAACTCCCAGTTCTCGTTGCCATAGGAGCGATACCAGCGACCCGAGTCCTCGTGCCACTCGTAAGCGAAGCGCACGGCGATGCGGTTTCCAGTGAACGCCCACATTTCCTTGATGAGCCGGTAATCTAACTCCTTGGCCCATTTGCGAGAAAGGAAGGCGGAGATTTCGTTTCGTCCGTTGATAAACTCCGAGCGGTTCCTCCATCGTGAATCGATCGCGTAGGCCAGAGCTACTTTTCCGGGATCGCGACCGTTCCAGCCATCTTCGGCGAGTCGCACCTTCTGAATCGCACTTTCGCGTGTGAACGGAGGCAGCGGAGGCCGGATTGCTGTCGTTGCAGTTGTCATGGTTCTTCCCCTTGGGCCTCTTCGACATCGCTAAACGCGATCGCTTCCTGGGATCACCCGAAGGTGAACGAGAATGCCTCCACGCTTGAATCGAGAAACTCGATCTCGAACTGTCGATCAAGGATGGGCATCGGTTGTCGGATCAGCTGATACATCCGCGCGAAATCGCACGGACGTTCCTGGCACTGCCGGTCCCATGACGAGATGAAGATCCCGGCTGTGAAAGTTATACACGATGTGCCCATTGGCTTTGTTCAGCACGATGCCCTCTTTCTCCATCGTCCAATCACCCGAGAGAGCCCAGTGATTGAGTTTCGGTCGCCCAGGCAAAGCATAGTCGTGACGCCTTTCCGGTTTGGCACCGCCGACAGACGCAAAGCCCTCGGTGCGCTCATAGCCGACATAGTTTTCCGCAGATCTCAAGTCGCTCCAATCGGCTCCAACTTCAGCACCCTGGGCGTCGACCGACACCAGTTCATGACTGATGCCACTGATTCGGGCTTCGGCCAGCAATTGTTGAATAAGCAATTCCGACTGTTCGTATTCGCCCTCGCCGAATTGATGATGTCGAATCCGCCCCTGCTCATCCACGAAATAGAGGGCGGGCCAAGATTCGTTGTTGAAAGCGCGCCATATCGCATGGTCGTTATCGATCACGATCGGATAATCGATGCTCGTGTCCTTCGCGGCTTGACGAACGTTATCAATGTTTTTCTCAAATGAGAACTCAGGCGCGTGTACACCGATTACCACCAAACCTTGATTCTTGTACTTCCCGGCCCAGGCGCGGACGTACGGAAGTTGGCGCCGCCAGTTGATGCAGGAGTAGGTCCAGAAGTCGATCAGGACGACTTTTCCCCGCAGACGGGTTGGCGTTAGTGGCTGCGAATTCAGCCACGCGGTGGCGCTACCGAGAGAAGGCAGTTTACCCTCGATCGGTAATCGAACTGCTGTGATCGCCATTTGCTCCACCTTGATCGCCCGCAGATCGGCAGCCGCTGTCTTGCTGGACTGCGCTCCCACAGGACCGATCGCGCTGAACCGGGCGGCGGCGATGGCGATAGCCGCAATGCCGAGAAGGCGGCGGCGATGGCGGCGATTATGGTCGACTTCTTCGCACATTGCCCTCTCTCCAATTGGGGAACAGTCTTTTTCACAACACGATCACGCAACATGAGCGACAGGTCTGGTTTCGACGTTGGTCAGAACGTTGATGTTGCCGTGCGTGGCTTTGGAATATGGACACTCCTGGTGCGCGCCGTCCGCCAGCGCCTGGGCGACTTCGCGCTCTATACCCGGAAAGTTGACGTTGAGGCGGGCTCGAAGAAGGTAACCGCCGCCGGTTGTGCCCAAGTCCACCTCGGCGTCAACGACGAGCTCAGCCGGCAGATTGACTTTCATTCTGGCAGCCACGATCTTGATCGCCGAAAGGAAACACGCCGACCAACCGACGGCGAACAACCGCTCGGGATTGGTGCCGGTGCCGGCGGTGCCGGGAACCGAAAGCTTAACGTCCAGGCGACCGTCGGAGGTGCGGGACGATCCTCCATCCCGGCCACCCGTTGTGTGCGCCTTGGCGGTGTATAGCACCTTTTCGATTTGAGTTAAGGCACGGGTCATGGTGTGTTCTCTTTGATTAGAAAATTGCCGGTTGAAGATATGGCATTGGTTCGGATCCAATTCGACGCAGGTGTGATTAGGCCAGAACCATCAGAGACGAAGCAATTGCACGATGGTATCGATTGATACTTTGGTATCACTCGGCGCGAAAAGCGGTGTGCGACGGATCCAAACCTCAAACGACAAAGACGCTTTATTGCCGGGACTTGTTCTCGGTGTTACACAACTTTCTGAAATCACCGACGTTGGCTAGCGCACCTTCAGCCTTCAAGGGGCGTAACGCGTAAAGACCAGGTCGTGCCCTTTCACCTTGACCGCATGGCAGGGGAAGCAGGTTTTATGCTGCGCCTCGTCCACTGGCTTGCCGTCGATGAATCGCCCGAATCCCCAACCGCCGGTTGAGGTGTATTTTCTTGAGTCCTTGACCATGATCTGAACCGCCGTGGGGTGCCCGGGAATGAAAGCTCCGTCGACTTCGAGCGAAGGCACGTGTTTCCAGGCCAGCTTGGCAAGGATCGTGCCGTCCGGGAAGGGGGGCGTCCCCTCCCGATACGCCTTCATCGCCTCGATTGCGCGCGCTCTATGGCAAGAAGGATCCCACGACCGAATTGGTGGATCTGAACGAGGCCACACGAGAGGGGATTGCGCTGCTGTTGAGTGAACTTCAGAGAAACCGGGTGATACTGCGGCCTGAACTGGCCGCCGACCTTCCGCTTGTCACAGGCGATCGCTGCGGCTTCAGCAGGTCATCCTGAACCTGATCCGGAATGCATCGGACGCGATGAGCACCGTCGAGGATTGTCCGCGGCAGTTGCTGATCACAACCGAGCGAGACGAAGGCGATCGTGTGCGCCTGAGCGTTCAAGATGCGGGAATCGACTTCGACCCTCAAGCTGCGGACAGACTCTTCGAACCGTTTTACACAACTAAGAATGACGGTGTGGGAATCGGACTATCCGTCAGTCGCTCCATTATCGAGAGTCATCATGGTCGTCTATGGGTAACACCGAATAATGGTCCGGGAGCTACGTTTTCATTCTCCATTCCTCGCGGATCCGAGGGTGCGACGGGCGCCGACAGTAATCGCGACATCCGGGCTCCTGACGTGACGGATGCGGCGTGAGGAATCTGTGTCCTTGCGCAAGTCGTTTCCGAACTTACTAAAGGATTTCGGTTTTGCAGCGCGGGTTCTGATCTGCGAAGAGTTCCTCGTCTCTGATTCCGGCAAACCAATACCAAAGTGTAATAGACGGTAACCCTGGAGTGGCGCATCCTCGTGTTGTGGAGCCGCTAACAAAGGATCCCATCGAGAGCGAGCTCAGTCGCGTCTCGATACGCTACTCGGATTGGCATCGGCAGCACACTCCCTGACGGGCACATCGACTTCCTCAGCCAACGCGGTGCGAATACAAGGGTCCTATCGCCGAAGCCTGTGGCTGCGGGCGGGGCATGAAAAATCTATGACAGGCACAAGTTCACTTGTATCGGTGGTCGATGACGACGAATCGGTGCGCGAGTCGTTACCCGACTTGCTGAGGGAGTTCGGCTTTGCAGCCCGCGTGTTCTGGTCCCCGGAAGAGTTCCTCGCGTCCGATTGCGTCGGCCAAACCAGATGCCTGATCCTCGACATCGCCATGCCGGGGATGAGCGGACCCGACCTTCAACGGGAATTGAAGCTTCGCAGGAGCGAGATTCCGATCATCTTCATCACCGCTAGCACAGATAAGACCGTTCGCCCGCGACTACTCGAACAGGGTGCGGTGGAGTGCCTGTTCAAGCCATTCAGCGACACGGCTCTGCTCGAGGCACTCAATGCCGCACTCCGAGTCACCTGAGCGATCGGCGGGCTCTCATACACGCCTGGGCGACTTAGGTGCCTGCCCGAACGGTAATTGTGGTGCGCATTTTCTGGCGAAACTGTCGATTTTTTGACGATGGTCAGAGTCTGGTTCCTTGGTAACCCGTCGCGGCCTTTGGCGAGTTGCCAAATCAATGTTGTCAAATAGAATTGGGAGGCTCAAACAGCTGTCTGACCTCTTGGTTCTGGCCTGAACCGGCCCAAAATGGCTCCGTTTATCGCTGGCCCTGACACTCTGGACATATCCGTGGCCAAGGGGCCGGTGAGGACGGCATGTACCCTCACGCCTGGTCCGGCCAAAAGAGCACGCAGCGATGGTGCCAGGGAGTACGCGGCCGCCTTTGAGATCGAGTAAGCCGGAATGATCGGCAAGGCGGCAAAAGCTGCCACCGAAAGAACGTTGACGATGGCTCCCCGAGAACGAGTCAGCGACGGCAGGAAAGCCTGAGTCACGCCATACGCGCCAAAGAGATTGACGGACGAGGTGCGGTTCGAGCGCAGCTCGATCGCTCAAGTCATCGAAAAGCGTGCGCGGAGGGAAAATCTGGCGCTGCGAGAAGAAATCGACAAGGTGTCGATGTTTGAGCCGATCGTTGGGACTTCCCCGACGCTGCAAGCGGAGCTGGCGCATGTGGCCAAAGTCGTCATGCTCTCCAACCCCGCGCGGTATTCGATAGACTTTCAGGTTATAACTAACATCGCTGCACTGACGGTCCCACCTGCGTCGCCCATCTGTTTTTCGCGCTACACTGGTGGCGCAACCGACTCCCTTCGCTTCAGGGCCAACGCCATATGATCGTCTTCTCCGCTCATCGTCTGTACACGCCACGCGAAGAGATCTTGCAGCCACTCGTGTTTGTGGAAGGCGGGCTAGTCTCCTCGGTGTCGTCGCGAGCTGAACAGGAAATCCCGAGGAATGCAACCGTAATTGATTTTAGCCGCGGCTTTCCCGATGTCATCCTGGCACCGGGTTTCGTCGACATCCATATACACGGCGGCGCCGGAATCGATGTCATGCGGGCATCGCATGGCGAGCTTCCGCGTCTCAACCAATTCCTCGCGACCCACGGCGTGACTGGGTACTTCCCTACCACCGTTGCTGCGCCGCTCGATCAGACCTGCACCGCGCTGCAGAGGATGGCAGACGCCATCGAATCAGCTCAAACCTCTCCCCACAGCGGTAATAACGTGCAGGCTCGGCCGCTCGGCATTCATCTTGAGGGTCCATTTCTCAGCCACAAGCGTCGCGGCGTTCATCCTCCGGAAAATCTGGTCGAGCCAACGCTCGATATCTTTGATCGTATCTGGCAGGCGGCGCGCGGCCACGTTCGCATGATGACCATCGCACCGGAACTTCCCGGAGCGCTCGAGGTGATCACAGAAGCTGCGTGCCGCAACGTGTGCGTCAGCATTGGCCACTCAGACGCCGTCATGGAGCAGGCTCGCGCCGCGGTGAAGGCTGGAGCCCGCCACGCCACCCACACCTTCAACGCTATGCGTCCACTCGACCACCGCGAGCCCGGCATCCTCGGCGAGGCGCTCACCAGTGACGAACTCACTGCTGACATCATCGTCGATGGAATTCACGTTGCCCCGGAAATCGTGAAACTATTCCTGCAAGCGAAAGGCATAGACCGCGCTGTGTTGATCACCGACGCAACTGCCGCTGCGGGCATGCCGGATGGCGACTACCAACTGGGCCCCATACCGGTCCAAGTCAAAGACGGCCGCTGCACCCTTCGCGGCGAATCGGATGGAAGGCTTGCCGGCAGCGTCCTCACCATGGACCGCGCCGTGCGCAACGTGACAACATTCGCCGATTGGAGCCTGCGGGACGCAGTCCGGTCTGCCAGCATGAATCCCGCCCGAGTAGCGGGACTCGTGCAGCACGGCCAATTGACGCCGGGCGCGGAGGCGAATCTTGTCGTGCTTAGTCCTGATGGAGAAATAAGGAAAACGATCGTCCGGGGAAGTGTGTGAGCGAGGCGCCGCTGCTTAATTCGGCTTGCGCTCTTTCGCTTCGGCCATGTACCGCAACAGCAGGGCCTCATCGGCCCGGGTGAGTTGGTCGAGGAAAGACGTATCCGCTTTGCTGTCCTCGTTCGTCTTCGACGCATTGGATTGCCGCAGCTTGTCGCCAAGTTCTGGATCGTTGCTCATCACCTGGGTGTAGAACCAGAGGAAATGGCGCATCTGGTCGAGCGCCTTACACAAGACCTGGATGGCTTCCGTCTCCGGCAGCGTGCTCAAGGCTTCCATCAATTCCGGATCGCTGGGCGCTTGCATGGCGGCGCAGTTCAATTCGCGCTGAATCACGCGCAAATCTTCCGTAACTCGCATCATCCGTGTATGCAGGTCGTTCATCTGTGGATCAGTTCCTGTGGCCATCGTTTGGTTCGGATTGTGTCTTTTGAACATCTCATCGGCAGTGGGGGACGGATAGATATCCCACGATCATGCGCTTTCGTAATTTAAGCATTTACTTTGGTCTGGCGTCCCCGCTCCAGCCGCCTGATGGCACTGTACTCCGCTACCAGCCAGGCTTTTCACGCTTTCGACCGGCTGCGATCGAGCGCGTGCGGGAGCGGTCTTCCGCGCAGGCTAGTTCGACACCCAACAGTGCACTCGCTGCTTGCTCCAAGGTCACTTACTCGGAACAAATCATGTGGCGGCAGCCGCCAATTCCACTTCGCTCGGAACAGGCTCTCGGTTCTCCAAATCTGGGCGAAGCCGGCGGCTGAATCGCCGGTTGTCGCCCAAGCGTCATCAGCTGTGATACAAAACTGCCGAGATGGAACCCTCTTCCGCAAGTAATCCTGGCCGAGACTTAATCCGCGCGATCGGCCGCTGGAGCCTGGTCGCACTCGTCGTGAACTCCATCATCGGCAGCGGAGTCTTCGGACTTCCCTCCACTGTGGCCGGACTCATCGGCAATTACAGCCCTTATGCTGTACTCGCAGCCGGCGCCGGGATGACCGTGATCATCGGCTGTTTCGCGGAGGTCGCTTCGCGCTTCCATCAGGCTGGAGGCCCTTATCTCTACGCCCGCGTCGCCTTCGGACGCCTGATGGGAATCGAGACGGCATGGATGCTATGGCTTGGGCAGGTGACGGCGCCCGCAGCGAACGCCAATTTGTTCGTGATTTACCTGGGAGAGTTTTGGCCGGATGCCAAGAATCCGCTACCTCGTGCCGTCATTCTGACCGTGTTGGTCGGTCTTCTAACTTTCATCAACATTCGCGGCGTGCGGGCTGGAGCGCGGGTCAGTAACGGCTTCACCGCAGCCAAACTCGTTCCGCTCTTTACCGTGATCGTTCTCGGTCTGTTTGTGCTGCGCAATCATCACTGGGCGATCGCGAATGCGACTATCGCAACGGTGACCCGCGCACCAATCAAGACTAACCAGTGGATGAAGGCCCTGCTGCTCATGGTCTTCGCCTACGGGGGATTCGAAACCGCTCTCGCCCCGATGAGCGAAGCAAGAGATCCACGCCGGGATGCTCCCTTCGCGCTCTTCACCGCCTTGCTCCTCTGCACCATCACTTACGCACTCATCCAATGGGTAGTTGTCGGAGTGCTGCCGAACGCTGCGGCCAGCGAGCGTCCCCTCGCCGATGTGGCGAGAATTGCCATCGGTCCCGTCGGTGCCGCTCTGGTCGCCGTCGGAGCGCTGATTTCTTTCTACGGTTATCTCGGCGCCAAAATTCTCGCCATGCCGCGCGTCCTCTTCGCCCTGTCCGAACAAGGAGACTTCCCCAAAGCATTCGCCGCCGTACATCGCAAGTTTCACACACCGTATCTTTCGATTCTCGTTTTCGCAGTCCTAGTGTGGGGATTCGCCCTGACCGGCGAATTCAAATGGAACGTAACCCTCTCCGCCGTGGCCCGGCTTCTCTACTATGGCGTGGGTTGCGCAGCCCTTCCCATCCTTCGTAGGAAGCAGCCGGAGGGAGCGCTGTATCGTTTGCCCGCAGGAAATTTCTTTGCGGTGCTAGGGGTGCTGCTCTGCGCGGTTTTTGTGACGCGCGTAGATTTTGGTCAGTCGCTCATCGTGGTGGCAACGATGGCTCTGGCTTTGCTGAACTGGGCCATCGTGGCCCGCAGAGATGCCACCGTATGACGCTTCTTACGAATTGTGATCCCCACTGCAGCATCTCATTCCCGCAAGGAATGAGCTGCGAGTGGAGGGACCTGCTGTTCTTTTCCCTCACGCGTGGAGCCCGCTGTCGGAAATGAACCTCCTCGGACACACCATCTGGGAGATGAGGTCGAGGTCGGTCTGGGGAGTCATTCCGCCTTGGAGAACTCCATGCTCCTTACCCATCCTATGCCATAGTGTCACCCGGTAACACCTTGGAGCACCCCTCATGCCGAATCCTTCTACCACGAGCGTAAAGCTCGATGTGGAGATCAAAGAGCGGGTTCGGCGCCGCGCCTCGGCCCGCCAAGACGCGCACCTGGGCCCATTACCAGGTCACCGGCCGGCACGTCACCGCCGAGGAGGCTGATGCCTGGCTGGCCAAGCTGGCGGCGGGTAAGGATGCCGCTCCTCCTAAATGCCGCGCCTGAAGTGGTCCCAACCGGCTCTGCCGGGTGTGGCCCGTCTCCATGATTTTCTCGCTCCAAGAGTCGGGACGCCGCCAAGCGTGGGGTCAAGGCGATTCGGCCGGGCACCAGAGCACTCGGCAAGCACCCGGAAATTGGCGGTCCGGTCGAAGAAATGTCGCCGGAGTTCCGTGAGTGGTGAATCGAATTCGGACATAGCACCCATCTCGCCCTACCACTATCATGGGAAACAGATCGTAATTCCGTGGTCCGCCACAGCCGCGAAGGCGGATACTGAACTGAACCCGCTCCCGGTCGCCGGTGTCCGCTGCGGCGGATCGCTGCAACGATTCCCACCCTCGCTCACACCCCCAGTTTCTCCATCTCCAGCAGCGCCTTCTTGCGTTCCACGCCCCAACGGTAGCCGCTGATGCCGCCATCTTCGCGGACCACGCGATGGCACGGAATCGCAACCGCAACCGGATTTGTGGCGCACGCGCGGGCCACTGCCCGGCTGGCGCCAGGCTGGCCGATGGCTTTTGCCACCTGACTGTAGGAGCGCGTCGATCCGAACGGAATCGACCGTAAATATGTCCACACCCGCCGCTGGAATGCGGTCGCGCGGATATCTAAAGGCAACGTCGCATTCAGTTCCCTTCCGGTCATCTTCGAGAGTAAGGCTCCGACCGAGGCTTGCAGGTGGCCACCATCGGGCTTGCGCACGGCAAACGGAAATTCGCGCTTCAGACCTTCGATCAACTCTTCATCGGAACGCGCGAACTGGATCGAGCAAATGCCACGGTCCGTGGCCGCGATCAGCATGCGTCCAAGCGGCGAGTCGGCGCAGGCGTATCGAATCGCGGCTGCGATGGCACCGCGACGATATTTGTCCGGCGTCATGCCAAGCTGCGACGCCGTCTTCTCATAGAGCCGGCTGCTGGAACCGTAACCGGCGTCATACATGGCGCGCGTCACCTTTTCGCCGGATTGCAGGTTGCGCCTGAGCAAACGCATCCGGCAGGAATCGGCATACTCGCGGGGCGTGATCCCCAGCACCGCCTTGAAGCGGCGCTGCAGGTGAAACGGGCTCTGACGAAACGTTTTGCCCAGCCGCGCCAGCGTGAGAGTTTCGTCAAGATGCTGTTCGATATAGCGACAGACGGCTTTCACCGCGTCTGAATGCGGATCGCCGCTAAACAGTTGCGGCCGGCAGCGCAGGCAGGCGCGAAAGCCCGCTTTCTCCGCAAGCTCGGGACGGGCGAAGAAAGTTGCATTCTCGCGCCGCGGTCGACGCGCGGGACACGACGGACGGCAATAGACACCAGTTGTCGAGACGGCGAAGACAAACTTTCCGTCATAGTTGGAATCGCGTGCGGCCACCGCGTCCCAACAACGGTCATCGTGCACCAAAGACATGGGGGTGCCTGCCTCCTTCACGAGTATGGCATTGGCAGTTGCGTTAGGGAAAGTCAAGTTGGTCAGGTTCATGGTGAGAACAGACTATTGCCGAATCGGAGAAACAACTATCCGATTCTTGCGGGCAAAGGGAATTAACCGCTTCTCAAACTTCTCAATCCCCACGTGTCAAGCCATTTAAAAATGTAACCCTGGGGTCGATCGTCGAGACATTGGAAATGTAACCGAAGACCCGCCGTCGCCGCGGCTGGGGGAAAGTGGGAATCGCGCGTTCTTTGCGCGATTT
>JBEKUD010000043.1:0-36098 GCA_049515395.1 Candidatus Sulfotelmatobacter sp.
TTCAGTAAGGTTCTGTTTCCCGCACTTCGCCTGGGATACGTCGTGATTCCCTCTGACTTGGTGCACCACTTCGAGGCGATCCAGTCTCTGACCTCGCGGCACGCGCCGATGCTCGAGCAGCTCGTGCTCACTGATTTCATCACCGAGGGCCACTTCGGTCGTCACCTGCGGCGCATGAGAGAGGTATATGCCGAGCGTCTCTCAGTGCTTTTGGAAGAAGCGCGGCGGCGGCTCGCGGGCCTGCTGGAAATCTCAAGCGTCGAAGCCGGATTGCAGACTGCCGGATGGCTATGTGGCGGGATCAACGCCGAATCGGTGGCCACTGCCGCAGCGCGGCGCGATGTCGACGTCACTCCTTTGAACCGCTACCGTCAGGGCACAGCCGTGCCCGAGGGACTGCAGCTGGGATTTGCTGCGTTGGAGGTGAAGGAGATCCGTCGCGGCATGCGGGAACTCGCGATTGTGCTGGAGAGCGAGTGGAAGGCATCTCATCGTGGTTCGCAGACGTCTCGGCGGTAATTGATCCGGACAAGGTCGCAATCCGGAAGGAATCCGGTGCCGCCATCGCACGAATGACAGTCGCAGTTTTGCGGGTCCATTGAGCACGCCGATTGTGCGGCCTTACGGCGGCTTCGTCTACTAGACCCAACTAGACCTGCAGCACGTCGCCATCGCGCGCCACCATTTGGTAGAGCACCGGGCTCACGATTCGGCCCAGGAATAGCCGTGAGATGAGTCCCGCCACTATGACGATCGCAAACGGTTTCTGTGAGTCCGAGCCCACGCCGGTGGAAAGCGCCGCGGGCAGAAGACCCAGGCAGGCGACCAGCGCCGTCATCATGATTGGCCGGAGGCGGATCAGCGACCCCTCCAGCGTGGCTTGGCTTATCCCCTGCCCCTCGAGACGGAGCTTATTGATGTAGGAAACGTCGATGATCGCGGTCTCCGCCGAGACGCCCATGAGTACGAGCAGGCCGAGAACGGAGGAGACGCTGAAGGTGGTGTGGGTGAGCTTGAGCGCCAGCAGCGCCCCCACCGGTTCGGTCATGATCACGCCGATGACCACGGTCACGGGGAACTTGAAATTACCGTAGAGCGCGAACAGGATCATGAAGATCAGGAGAACAGCGAGCGGACCGATCACCATGAACTGCTGCCGCGCGGCGAGGTATTCGCTGTATTCGCCGCCCCAGTCCAGGCGGTAGCCCTGGGGCAGTTTGACGGACGACTCGACCGCCTTCTGCGCCTCGTCGACGGCGTGGGCCAGGTCGCGGCCCTCGATGCTAAATTGGACTCCGATGTAGCGCGAATTATTCTCGCGATAGATGAATGACGCGC
Source organism: Candidatus Sulfotelmatobacter sp. (assembly GCA_049515395.1). Classification (GTDB taxonomy): domain Bacteria; phylum Acidobacteriota; class Terriglobia; order Terriglobales; family Acidobacteriaceae; genus Sulfotelmatobacter. Next base: position 1,339 of record JBEKUD010000043.1, read on the forward strand.
CGTTACCCTGACGAATGGTGGCCAGCTCGGAGATCGGAACCTGCTGCCCGGAAGGAGTGGGCACCAGCAAGTTACCGATGGCGTGCTCGCTCGACCGGTATTCAGGCTTCATGCGCACCACGAGGTCAAACAGTTGTTCGCCCTGGATCACCTGAGTGGCAGCTTGGCCGCCGACCGCGGCCTGGATCACGCCCTCGACATCGGAGACATTGATGCCGTAACGCGCGATTTTTTCGCGGTTCACGTCGATCTGCACGGCGGGCTGCCCCAGTTCGCGAACCACAGTGAGTTCGGTAAATCCGGGCACCTGCTGAAGCACGCGCTTGATCTCGACCGCTTTGTTTTCGAGTACCTGCAGGTCGGGGCCGAAGATTTTCACGGCCAGTGCGCTCTTTAAGCCGGTGAGCGCCTCATCCACGGCGTCTTCGGCGGGCTGGGTGAAGTTGAAAATTACACCGGGATACGACTCGACCTTTTTCTGAATGTCCTTGGTCAGATCGGCCTTGTTATGGATCGGTCCCTGCCCCCACGTCGCGTCCTTATAGGGCTTCAGCCCGACGTAAAACTCGCAGTTGAAAAATCCGGTGGGGTCGGTGCCGTCGTCGGGGCGGGCCAGTTCCGAGCCCACCTCGGTGACCATTGGGTAGGCCATCAGGATCTTGCGGATCTGCGGAGCGAACTTGGCTGCCTCCTCGAAGGAGACGGTGTAGGGCATAGTGGCGCGGACCCACATGGCTCCTTCGTCCAGGTGGGGCATGAACTCACCGCCGATAAAGGGAACCAGAAAAAGCGAAGCGATGAAGACGATGGTGGCGATGATGATCGTAAGATTCGGGCGATCGAGGCACCAGCGGAGTTCTGTAGCGTACTCGTCCTTTAACCAATCGTAGGCGCGATTCGTTTTTTCCTTCACACCTTTTGTGAACCAGTAGGAGGCGAGGACGGGAACCAACGTAAGGGTGAAGATGAGCGAGCCGAGCAGCGCCCAGGACATGGTTTCCGCCATGGGGTGGAAGAGCTTGCCGGACGGGCCGCTGAGCGCGTAGATGGGAATGTAGCCGGCGAGGATGACGGCGATAGAATAAAAAATGGGCCGGTCGACGTCGTGCGCCGCCGCGATGATCACTTCGCGAAGTTTGTACTCCTGCCCGTGGCGGGCGGCCAACTCGCGGTAGATGTTTTCCATCATGACGACGGTACCGTCGATGATGATTCCGAAATCGATAGCCCCGATGGAAAGCAGGTTCGCCGGGATGCCGCGTGCGTGCAGGAAAATGAAAGAAAACAGCAGGCTCAGCGGAATGGTCAGAGCGACGATGATCGCCGCGCGCACGCTGACCAGAAAGAAGATCAAGACGATCAAGACCAGGCCCATGCCGAGCAGCAGGTTATGTTCCACCGTGTCGATGGTCACCTGCACCAGGTCGCTCCGGTCATAGTAGGGCCGGACTTTAACGTCATGCGGCAGGAGATCGCGGTTGATCTCCGTGGTTTTCTCTTCCACTCGTTTGAGGACGTTCTGCGTCTGCTCGCCGGTGAGCATGAGGATGACGCCTTCGACCCTGTCATCATCGTTCTGGAAACCGAATTCTCCCAGGCGAGGAGCGTGGCCGATGGTGACCTCGCCGATGTCGCGGATGCGTACCGGCACGCCGTTGTTGCTCCCCACAACGATGTCGCCGATGTCTTCCGTCTTGGTTACGAGCCCAAGTCCGCGCACGTAGAAGAATTGTGAACCCTGCGAGTAAAAGCCGCCGCCGGCGTTGGCGTTGTTGGCGGCCAGAGCATTGAGCACTTGCGGCAAGGGAATGTGGTAGCTGTAGATCTTGGCGGGATCGAGCAGTACCTGGTATTGCATTACGGTGCCGCCGAAGCCTGAATCGTCGGCCACGCCCGGCACGGATTTGTAGGCGCGCTCAATCACCCAGTCCTCGTAGGTCTTCAGCTCTTGCGGGGTGCGGTCCGGGCTCTCGATTACATAGCGATAGACGAGGTTTGACGGGCTCGACAGGGGCGCCAGGCTGCCCGTCACGCCGGGCGGCAAGTTGGCGGTCGAGAGCCGTTCAAATACCACTTGCCGGGCAAAATAGTTGTCCGTGCTGTCCTCGAACGTCATGATGACGTCGGACAAGCCATAGAGCGAGATCGAGCGCATGAACACCATGTGCGGCACGCCGTTCATCTGCAGTTCGATCGGCAACGTAACCAACCGCTCGACTTCCTCAGCCGCGTGCCCGGGCCACTGCGTGATGACCTCGACCAGCGGGGGCGAAAGGTCGGGATAGGCGTCCACCGGCATCTGCTGAAACGAGAGCGTGCCGACAACGAGCACGAGCACTGCCAGCATCAGGACCAAGAAGCGCTGCCCGAGAGCGAACTGGACGATGCGATGAATCACTGCGGTCTTGTGTCCCCTTCAGCGCTGGAGCGAATTCTGGAATTGCAGGAAAAGGCTGCCGTCGCCGACCACGCGGTCGTTGGCTTGCAACCCGGTGAGGATTTGCGTTTTTCCATTCTGGCTTTCGCCGAGGGTGATATCGCGCCTGGCGAACTGTGTTGTTCCGGTCTGCAAATAGACGTACGGCATGTTTTGATCGTCGCGCAGCACGGAAGAGTTGGGGACGAACAGCGCGTTGGGAATCACGCCGGCTTGGACCTCGGCGGTCACGTACATTTCCTTTTTCAGGCGCTCGCCTGGATTCGGGGCTTCAACGCGCGCCTGGAGGGTGCGCGTGCCGGGGTCGAGCGCTGGAGAAATGTATTCGATCCTGCCGCGCACAATCCCGGGATACGATTCATTGCCGATTGTCACCGCGTCCCCGACGTGCACGTAGGCCACGTCGTTCTGGTAAATGTTGACGAGAATCCATACCGAACTCATATCCGACAGCGTGAAACACTGTGTGGCGCCAGGCGCCAGCAATTGCCCCGCCGAGCACATGCGGTCCACCACCTCTCCAGCCACCGGCGAATACAGTGGGATTTCCGGTGAGGGAGGCTTGGTGACAATGGTTTCCGGGTCTGCTATGCCGAGGATGCGGATGGCATCGGCGCTTGACTCGAAGTCCGCCTGCGCCTGCGCGCGGTTCGATTGAGCCTGCTCGAGGTCGGCCTGGGCAATGGCGTGGTGTTCATAGAGGTCTTGCGCGCGGCGGTAGAACTTGTCCGCGAGCTGGAAGGCGTCGCGCGCCTTGATATAAGCCGAACGCAGCAGGGAGTAGTCCGGGCTGGCGACGTAAAGCAGCGCCTGGCCGGCACGCACGTGCTCACCCTGCACAACCATGACGCGGCTAACCGGCCCACCCACCTGCGTGATCACCGGCGTGGTCTTGAAGTCGTTGTACTCGACCGCTCCGGTCAGGCGGAGAATGCGCGCCAGCGGTCCTTGGCCGACGGTCACGATCTGGATGTGAGACATCTGGTCGGCGGGCACCGAGAACAGCTCGGCTTTGGACTTGGGATTTTCGGTCGTAGAGAACGAGGTCATCTTGCCGGCCTGTTCTCCCGCTCCTCCGCAGCCGGCAAGCGCCACCATGATCGCCGATAAGGCGGCCAGCGCAGCCCGTCGCTGCCAACGACTCTCACGGACGTTCATGGCAGGTTCCTCGTTCCCACCGCTTCCTTCAGTTGCTCCAGAGCGGTCATGTACGAGGCCAGCGCCTGGCGATACGCCAGCTGAACGGACCGGTAACTGCGCTCAGCATCGAGAAAATCCAACAGACTCGTAGCACCGCGTCGATAGGCGTATTCACTGATGTCGCGCGAATCCTGCGCCTGCTTGAGGTACCCGGAAGTATAGAGTTCGACCACTTCGTCATTGCTCCTCACAGCCTCATAGGCATTGGCAACATCGGAGAGCACCGTATCGCTGGCCGCCTGTTGCTGCTCCTGCGCCTGCGTGAACGCGTAACCGGTTCGCGCGATTTCACCTTGATTACGGTTGAATATGGGCAACTCAAAATTCACAAAGATCGAAGCCGTGTTCTCACCGGAAACATGCGTAAAGTCGTAGGTGCCATTTACGTCCACTTTGGCGTTCGCTTTGGCGAGGAGGATTTGGCTTTGTGCGGCCGTTATCCCCAATTCCGCGGCCCGGAAGTCGGGACGCTCGCGCAGTCCTCTCGTCTGCAAGTCTTCCAGGTTGGCCTGCAGCGGTTGATAGGCCAGATCGCCAATCACGTCAAAATCCGCCGGTACCGCGTTATAACCCAAGAACTCCCGCAGTCCGACCAGCGCCTGCACCTTCGCCAGGCGGGCAGAGGACACGTCGGTCTGAAACTGCAGAAGCTGCAGTTTGATCTTAAGATAATCGCCTTCGCTGATGGAACCAGCCTTGAGTTGTGCCTCGCTAATATCGACCGTTTGCTGGAAGCTTTGTAGATCCTGAAGCGCGAACCGAAGCGTGGACTCCGCCAGTAACACGCTGACGAACTGCTGGCCCACGTTGAAGACCAGGGTTCGTTCGGCGTCGGTGACTTGGGCGCGAGTGACGGCGGTTTGATCGCGAGCGGCTTGCAAGCGGCGTTGCCGCTTGTGGCCACGTTCGAACAGGTACCCGATCCCAATATCGAACTGCTGAGTCTGATTGAGATTTTCCCCAGAAAAATCTTGTGGACTAAAAAATGGGACGAACTGGCTATCAGCCCCAAGCGTCGGATTGGGGCGCAGGTTCGCGGTAATCTCCTGCGCCTGATTCTGAAGAATCAGAGTTCGCGTGGCCTTTATGGAATGGTTGTGCGCCAGCGCCAGATCAATGGCCTGATCAAGACTGATCAGCGTCGTATTTTGCCCACTTCCTGCCCTCACCAGCAGCAGGAAAAACATCGCAACCGGGGCGAACCTCCGAAAGTACCTGAATGGCATAAGGGTTGAGATCAAAGCGCACTCACTGCGGCGCAACCGATCTCGAACGGGGGCTCGAATCTAACGAACACTTCGCCAAGCTCCGTCGTCTGTGTCATCCTCCTGGGTAAGAGCGCGACTGAGGCACAATGGATGTATTCTAATTCACAATCACGATTGGGGCGGGCCGCGGCGACAGCCAGTCAAGCCCTCCTAGCGATACTCGGCGCCTGCGAGGTTTGCGCTATGCCGGGGACACGACGGGAAGATGGTCGGATCAGAACCCTTTGCGAGGAGCCCGCCAGCGCACCCGGGGAAACGAAGGATGGTGAATATATCCGGGTTGAGATTCTGATCTTCAATTTACCGCCGCAAGCACATAATCGGTCAGTATCTTTTCCGTCTGCTCGTGCATTCCGTGGGTGCTGTAATTCGTGCTGGTGATGACGACCGTCATATCCAGGGAGGGAATCGCAACTACCTTATTACCCCCATTGCCGGACATAAAATATGCCGGATAACTCTTGTCCCCGGACTGAAAGGACTTTAGCCACCACAGATAACCGTATTGAGTGGTGTCGTCAATTTGCGCATGAGGCTGGGTCGAGCGATGCACCCATGCTTCACTCACAATGCGCTTCCCTTGCCACTCGCCGTTGTTGACATAGAGTTGGGCGAGTTTTAGCAGGTCACGGCTCGAGAGGCGCAGTCCACCTCCCGTCATTGGAATATTCATCGGAGAATAAACCCATTCCACATTCGTGATGCCGAGCGGCCGAAAAAGCTTGTCGCTGGCGTAGCGATCCGCTCGCACGCCCGTCACCTTTTGGAGCACCTCGCTCAGGGTGAAGACTCCTCCGGTGCAGTAACTGAAGTATCGTCCATAGGGAGGCGTTTCCGCCTGCTCACCCACGCGCATGTGTCCCCGGATCGGCAAATCTAGAATGAACTGCGCCCAATCCTCCAGCAAATACATCCGCTCTTCGTTGCCGCGAGAAACATCATTCCAGTCATCGCACTCCAGCGGCGAACTCATGGTTAGAAAATCTTCCACTTGGATAGCCGTTTTCCGTCGGTCTGGGTTCTGGATTCGGCGAGCACGATCCGGGAGGAGGGCTAGCACTTTGGCATCGACTCCGCTCAGCTTGTGCTCGTCAATGGCGATTCCGATTAGGATGTCCGTGATGCTCTTGGTCGCCGACCGGGTGTCGCGAGCAGTGGCGGCGTCACCATCGAAGTAGCCTTCGTACACGAGCTTGCCGTGGCGGGCGATTAGAACGCTTCCAATTTTCTTGAACTCTCCGGAACGGATCGCGGCATCGAGCGCGCGCAGGCGAGCCTCGGAAAGCCCCGCTTCGATCTGGGACGCCGTGGGCCAGTCGGAACCCGTGGTTTGAGATGAGCTTTTGGATTGGGAGTTGGATGCAATCGACGAGAACAGCATAACGATCGATAAATAAGAGCGAGCAGCGGTCATAGAGCCTCCACTATTCGACGCGGCACGCACAACAGCGTGAGCAGCAGCCCTTCCAGACCGAAGCAGAAGAATGCGGCGACAGAATCGTTCGCCGGAGATTAGCCTCCCGAAACCGGGGCGCTCCAGAATATCCCTTTTTCCATCGGCAATGGTGGCAAGATGTTGGCCGGAGTGAAGCCGAATGCCAACTCTAGATCGCGCGATCGGTTGTAAGCCCTGCACGCTTGAACAGTGCAAGATCGACGAACCGGGAGGCGGCGTGCATTACCGGTGTCCAGCCGACATACGATGAGAAACATATCGATTCGTGTCCACTGAGCTATTTGTTCCTCACCCTACCGCCAGCCTCCGCCAAGTGCCTTGTAAAGCTGGACCAGGCTTTGGTACTCGTTGCCACGGGCCTGGGCGAGAGTGAGCTCGGCGTTGAACAGAGATCGCTGCCCATCGAGGACTTCGAGGTAGGTGGTGATGCCTCCCCGATACCGTACGAGGGACGTGTCAACTGTATCTTGCAGATCCCTGACCGTTGTCTCCTGCGCGACCCGGACTTGATGAAGTTTCTGATAACCGATCAGAGCATCGGAGACATCGCGGAACGCCAACTGGATGGCCTGCTTATAAACAATCAACTCCTGGCGATGTTGCGACTCAGCCAGTCGTAGATTCCCGCGCAGCGCTCCGCCCGTGAAAATGGGTTGAGAAACCTGCGCGCCGTAGGACCAGATTCCAGTTTGTGAACTCATAAGGCCGGTGAAGAGAGTGCTCCGTCCGAACGCGCCTCCTCCGGAGCCGGTGAGGGAAATCTGCGGAAAGAACGCGGCTCTGGCCACGCCGATCTCGGCGTTGGCAGCGATCAAGTCTTGCTCGACCTGGCGAATGTCCGGCCGCCGTTCGAGCAACGACGATGACATACCCGGCGGCACATCGGGAGGGATCGGCTGCTCGGCCAGCGGGCGCCCGCGTCGCACGCCCTCGGGATAATGGCCCAGAAGAATGCTGATCGCATCTTCCTCCTGGCCGATCTGTCTCTCCAGCTCCGGAATCTGCGCATCGGCAGCATCCAGTACCTGCTCGGCTTGCAGAACATCGAGCTTGGTGGCAACACCGTGGTCGAGCCGCAACTGTGTCAACTTGACGGACTCTTCCTGTGTTTTGACCGTATCCTGAGTGATGCGGAGTTCGAGATCGAGATCGAGAAGTTGAAAATAGTCACTGGCTACGTCGCTCACGAGCGTCAATATGACTGTATTCTTCGCATCCTCGGTGGCTAGGAGCTGGGCGCGCGCAGCCTCCGTCGCGCGTCGCAGGCGACCGAAGAGGTCCAACTGAAATGCAGCGTCAGCAGTCACGCCCAAAATGTTGTACTTCGATTGCGTGCTCGGGTCCTTTCCGCCCTCGAAATTCCCGTGCGCTTGCACCTGCGGAAACAGATTGGAGCGCGTAATCGCGACCTGAGCGCGCGCGGCGCTGATGCGCTCCGTCGCCAGCTGGAGGTCGTAATTCTCTTTCAGCGCCGTTCGGATGAGTTCTTGGAGTTGCGCATCCTGGAAGACCTGCCACCAGGGAAGGTCCGCGAAGGATGCCGCTTGGGCCTGCGCCTGTGGGTTTTCTGTCAGATCGCGGTACACGCCGGGAGTCTGGACGGCAGGCCGGTGATAATTCGGGCCGACCGTGCACCCGGCCATTACGATCGCGGCCAAGGACGCAACCAGGATCGCGGACATCAACCACAAGGACGACGCCCTCTTTTTCATGACGAATCTCCGCTTTCGTTGCTCTTGTCCATGCGGCCCTGGACCATTTCAGTCTCCCTCCGCCGGCGCAGCCGTTCCTGGCAGTGCTGCGGCGATCCGCTCCTTACTGGCGCCAGACCACTTCTCCACCAAGAAAAAGATCGCAGGCACGAAAAAGATTCCGATGACGCTGGCGGCCAGCATCCCGCCGATCACGGTAGTGCCCATGATCTGGCGGGCAACCGAGCCAGCACCGGTCGCCGTCCACAGCGGCACGCAACCGAGAATGAACGCGAAAGACGTCATCAGAATTGGCCGCAGACGAAGCCGGGCGCCTTCAAGTGCGGCATCAGCAAGAGGCTTTCCTTTCTCGTATTCGTCCTTGGCGAACTCGACGATCAGAATTGCGTTCTTCGCCGCCAAGCCGATGAGCATGACCAGTCCAATTTGCGAGTAGATATCGGTCTCGATCTGGACCATGTAAGGCGGCAGGAAAATGCCGAGCAGCACGCGGCGCAGCCAAAGAATTCCAAAGGCTCCAAAGATCGCCACGGGCGTGCTTAGCAGCACGCTGAACGGCAGCGACCAGCTTTCATACAACGCTGCCAGAATAAGGAAGACGAACAGCAGCGAGAGTCCGAATATCACCCAAGGCGGCACTCCCTCCCGCGCTTTCTGCTCCTGATAGGAAATACCCGAATAGTCGAAACCCATCTCGCGCGGCATCGTTTGCTTGAAAACATCTTCCAGGGCGGCCGTGGCCTGATCCGCGCTGTAGCCCGGTGCAGCGCTCCCGTTGATCTGCGCGGAACGATATTCGTTGAAGCGCAAAGTAAATTCTGGGCCGAGGTGCGGCTGTACTGTCGTAAGCGTCGAAAGGGGGACATTCTCTCCCTTGTTGTTGCGGACATAGAACTGCCCGACATTTTCCGCTTGGGCGCGGTCTTCGCCTTCCGCTTCGATATAGACCTGCCATTGACGTCCGAAGCGATTGAAATAGTTGATGAAGTATCCCCCCATGAAGGCCTGGATCGTACGGTATACATCGTTAAGGGCCACACCTTGCTTCAGAACCTTGTCGCGGTCTACTGCGACAAACTCCTGTGGCACGCTGGCCAGGAAAGTGGTGCTGAGGCTGGCGATTTCCGGCCGCTTTCGAGCACCTTCAAGAAAAACGCCCAGGTTCTTGGCGAGGAACTGAACATCGCCACCCGAACGGTCTTCGAGGATGAAGGTAAACCCGCCCGAAGTGCCGACACCTGGAATGGCGGGCGGCGAAAAACTGAAGGCAACGGCGGTGGGCAACTTGCTTAACTGCTGATTCAGATGTGCCTTGAGCCATTGAAATTGCTCGGCTCTTGTCGTGCGTTCCCCCCAAGGCTTGAAGGTCACAAAAAAGGTCGAGTTGTAACTCGTACGGACAAAACTGAGCAGACTGAAGCCGACGAAGCAGGTCACGTGCTCGACCCCCGGTGTATTCATCAGGACTTTTTCCACATCAGCCGTGACGGCCGTTGTACGTTCGAGCGATGCCCCATTGGGCAACTGCACATTGACTAAGGCGTAACCTTGATCTTCGTCAGGAAGGAAGCTCGACGGGATTCGGTTGGCGAAGAAGAAACCCGCCACGCAAAAGACCACGAGCAAGACGATCACGACAACGGACTTTTGGACTAATACGGCGCTCCAACGCACATAGCCCTCGGTGGCGCGCTCAAAGACGCGGTTAAACCAATCGAAAAACCTCTGCAAGAGTCCTCGGCTCGGTGTCCGTGGCCTGAGCAGCAGCGCCGCAAGCGCCGGGCTGAGCGTAAGCGCATTGAACGCGGAAAGCAGAACGGAGATCGCGATCGTGACCGCGAATTGCTGGTAAAGCTTGCCGGTGATGCCGGGAATGAAGGCAGTGGGCACAAAGACGGCGGAAAGAACCAGAGCGATGCCGACCACAGGGCCGGAAAGTTCTTCCATCGCTTTCAAGGCCGCGGCCTTCGGCGTCATGCCCTCCTCAATGTGACGTTCGACGCCTTCCACCACGACGATGGCATCATCCACCACGAGACCGATCGCCAGCACCAGCCCAAAGAGAGAAAGCGTGTTGATGGAGAAGCCGAATAACGGGAAAAGCACGAACGTGCCGACCAGCGAGACGGGCACGGCAAGAAGCGGAATCAGCGTGGCACGCCAGCTCTGCAGGAAGAGGTAGACCACCAGGATGACGAGCGCGAGAGCAATCAAAAGCGTAACGACGATTTCCTTTATACCTTCGGTGACCGAGCGCGTCGTATCCAGGGCGACAACGAAATCCAGGTCTTCCGGGAAGCGCTGCTTCATCTGAACCAGAAGCTTATTGACGCCGGCGGCGGCATCGACTGCGTTCGACCCCGGCAGTTGATAGGTGGCAATCACGGCGCTCGGCTTTCCATTGAAACGTCCAGCAACGCTATAGTCCTGGGAACCCAGCTCGATTCGAGCGACATCGCGGACCCTGACGGTCCCCCCGTCGGGAGTTTCTCGCACCACGATCTGCCCGAATTCTTCCGGGGACGCAAGACGGCCTTGCGCGAGCACCGAATAGGTAAATTCCTGGCCCTTGGGTGCTGGTTCGCCGCCCGCCTTCCCTGCCGGGTTCACGGTGTTCTGCGCCTGAACGGCGCTGACGATTTCCGGAACCGTGATGCCGAGCTTGGCCAACCGATCGGGTTTTACCCACAATCGCATCGCGTATTGGCCGGAGCCGAATACCTGAACGTTGCCGATGCCCGGCGAGCGCAGAATGGGATCCGTAAGGTTGATGTACGCGTAGTTCGCCAAAAACTTGGCATCGTAGGTTCCATGCGGCGAGTAAACCGCGATCAACATGAGGGGAGCCGTAACGGACTTGCGAACAGTAACTCCGTAATTGGTGACGTCCACGGGAAGCTGGGAAGCAGCCAGCGTCTCGCGGCTTTGCGCGAGGATGTAATCCGTGTTGGGATCGGTTTTTGGGTCGAAGTCGACGATCAGGCTGGTGGATGAGTTGCCCGTGGCATTCAGCGAATACATGTAATTCATGTTGTCCACACCGCTCATCTGCTGCTCAATGGGAGTGGCAACCGCTTGCTCTAGGGTTTGGGCGTCAGCCCCGATGTAGGTTGCCAGAATTTGAATTTCTGGCGGAGCAATGCTGGGAAACTGCGCTACCGGCAACCTCAGAACGGTGATGGAGCCAACAATCACCAGGACGATCGAGATCACCATGGCAACGATGGGACGGTTGATAAAGAACTTTGACATCGGATTACCTTGCCGCGGTTTTCGCGGCGAATGGCATAGGGTTCACCTGCATGCCCGGACGCACCTTTTGCGCGCCCTCGGAGATTACCCGTTCGCCGGGCTTCAGTCCGTCCGTGATAATCCACTGGTTGCCGACACGGTCGCCAACTTTGACCGGCCGGATGCTCACTTTGTTTTCGGTGTCCACCGCCGCGACTTGATACCCGCCTTGCAGCTCCGAAACTGCACGCTGAGGCACCAGTAACGCGTCCCGCTGGAGTCGGACAGCCGCGCGAACTTTGCCGTAACCGCCGGGACGAAGAATATTGTCAGGATTGGCAAACAGCCCCGCGAGCCGAATTGCCCCGGTACTCTCACTTACCTGGCGGTCCGCAAAGTAGAAGCTGCCCTCGTGCACATAGGTTGAGCCGTCGGCCAAAATCAGCTCGAGACGCAGATTCTTGTCAGCTGCTAGGCGCGAACTCTCCGTCGGAAAGCGTTTTCTCCATGCCAGGTACTGAGGCTCGCCGACGGTGAAATAAACCTTGATCGGGTCGACGGTCGACACGGATGTCACGGGCCCGCTGCTCAGATTGACGAGGGCACCCACCTGAAGCTGCGCCTGCCCTGCGATGCCGTCGATGGGCGCTACGAGACGGGTGAAATCGAGGTTGATCCTGGCCGTTTCAAGGGCAGCCTCAGCGGTCTTGATTTGAGCTTCGGCCGTGGACACCGTCGCCTTCGCCGCCAAGTTATTTTGGATGGCGTTGTCGAGATCCTGCTGGCTGGCGGCTTGCACCTTGGCCAGAGGGGTATAGCGGTTGACGTCAAGTGCCGTCCTGCCTTGCACTGCCTGCGCGTTGGCCAGCATGGCCTTAGCCTGCGCCAACTGTCCTTCGGCCTGGTCGAGTGCTGCCTGAAAGGGCCGCGGGTCGATTTCAAACAGTAACTGGCCCTTCTTGACGAAAGCACCTTCCTGGTAGGCCTGCCGCATGATGTAGCCCGTGACCTGCGCTCTGACGTCGGCATTGGTAAATCCGTCGAGTGTGCCGATCCACTCGCCAAAAATCGGAACATCCTTCTGCTCAACCTGCACGACCTCAACGTCCGGCGGAGCGCCGGGCGGCGCTCCCGCCACGTGCTTTGGGTATATCGCCCCAATAATCAGGCCGATGACGAGCAGGCAAAGCGTTCCGCCGATCCACAGTTTGTATTTCGAAAGGGTGTTCATCTTACTCCCCGGTAGCGTGCTTTTACGTTGCAAACCACGTCGGAAGAGCGAGGCCACACGGGCCTGCGTGTTCTAATCGAAGCGGCCTGCTGCGTGGACCGCAATCCGCGTACCCCACTTTTGCCGACCAGTATAGCGGGTATTCCATCTGAAAAGTCCAGGGGAAACTCATCCCGGTCACCGCTCCGAAACGAGCCAACAAAAGATGCACTCAGATCGGGTGACCGTCGTCGCAATAGGCCTTCGAACGCGTCGTCGCCGCCGTGACACTGTGTCCGATGAGATTCGTCGCAAGCATGGCGCAGGTTCTGCGGGCTTGGCTTCGCTACCGGCTCGTGCCGTTCATCATTAGTTGCGATCTTGGGATTCCTCCCGAGTGCCGGCAATCCGGCAGTAATGCCTCCGGATTGGTCCCGATAACCGCCCATACCGTAAGTTTTTGGGAGCACAGCTGGCTTCCTGGTACCGCTCCGTTGTCGAGGGTAACGGAGCCCGACTACAACTTTGCCTGCCGCACTGCCCTACTCAGCGATTGGGGATGGGATCACGATCGCAAAGCGACATTACTAATCGCGGTAAGTCGGCATCAGATCACTTCTGTGTGGCCCACAATTGAGGACGCACCTACGATTTCGGTTCCGGCAGAGACACCTCACCCAAGCGATTGGGTGAGAGATGCGAAAGCCTCAGATTGCGAAATGATTCTGCACACTCCGGAAGCAGGCCTGCACACACCCAAGCCACTGCGTCTTCGCAAACATCCGGAGAGGGGACGATATCAGCCAACCTTTGGTATGAAACGTGTATTCGGCAACTTTAATCCGGGACACTTCGAAAGTGATCCAAAGTGTACAGACTTGGTAGTGCGCCCGTGGAACGCTTGCAGATGACGCGAGGCCTCTCAATCCGCGCAGCCCGCAGCGGAAAGGGTAAAACCGGGCAATCGAAGGATGAGATGGCAAGGTGGTTCAAAATGCGTAACATTCGTCTATTGCTGCTAGCTGTTCTGATATTGGCCATACCGGCCGCCTCGTTCGCACAGTTCGGCGTGTCGATCACGATCGCTCCACCTGCACTCCCCGTATACGAGCAACCCATGGCGCCCGCCGACGGTTACTTGTGGACGCCCGGCTACTGGTCTTACGGCGATGAGGGCTACTTCTGGGTGCCGGGTACGTGGGTCATGGCTCCCGAAGCCGGTTTGCTCTGGACTCCTGGTTATTGGGGTTGGGGCGGCAACGCTTACGCTTGGAATGAAGGCTACTGGGGTTCGCAGGTCGGTTTCTACGGTGGCGTCAACTACGGCTTCGGCTACGGCGGAGTCGGCTATCAGGGCGGGTACTGGAATAACGGAGCCTTCTACTACAACCGCTCGGTGAATAACGTGAACGTCACGAACATTCACAACGTTTACAACAAGACCGTCATCAACAACACCAGATTCAACCACGTCAGCTATAACGGCGGACACGGTGGAATTAACGCTCGCCCGAGCGCGGCGGAAGAGACGGCGGCACACGAGCAACACAGGCCGCCAACGGAGCTACAAACTCAACATGTGCACGCCGCCAGTACCAATCACGCCCTCCTGGCGTCCGTGAACCACGGACGACCGGCCGTCGCTGCCACTGCGAAGCCTGCGGAGTTTAGCGGTCACGGGGTTGTGGCGGCCAAAAAGGCGGGAACACCTTATAAGGCAGCCGAGAACAAAGCAGCTGCAGCCCGCTCGAACGAGAACAAGGTAGCCAAGAATAAAGCAGCTGTAACCCGCTCGAACCAGAATAAGGCGGCCGAGAGTAAGGCATCTGCATCCCGCTCGAACAAGAACAAGGCAGCCGAGAATAAAGCAGCTGTAGCCCGCTCGAACGAGAATAAGGCGGCCGAGAATAAGGCAGCGGCATCGCGCTCGAATAAGAATAAGGCGGCCGAGAATAAAGCAGCTGCAACCCGCAACGAGAAAAAGGCGCCTGCAACTCGCTCGAGTGAGAACGAGTCGGCAAAGCCTAAGGCGGCTCGTGCGCGCACTGAGTCTAGCAAGCAGACTTCAGCTCATGCGCAGCCTGCTCCTCGTCAACAGCCTGCACCTCGTCCTGAAGCCGCACCCCGTGCGCAAAGTGCACCGCGTGCGGAAACTGCGGCTCATGCGCAGCCTGCACCTCGTCCTGCGAAAGAAGCGCCCAAAGCCGAAGAGCGCCCTCGGAAGTAACCCAATGACTGCGACGTATTGCGTCAATCTGTTCGAGGTATAAGCAAGTCGATTAACTCTTGTATCGGCGCGGGTCCAGTCTTTGGGCCCGCGCCATTTTTCTGGCTGCACGCAGCGATCGAAGTAATGTCCACTTGTCGAGATGTGGTCCACCGCGGTATCTCCCGCATCTTTCACGAGAAATTGATCCGCCATTTCGACCATTCTTTCTTCACTGAGCAGTTTTGACCATTAAGAAACCGGCGGAACGCCTATAACTAAAGCCGACTCGCGAGGAAAAAGGAGCAAAACATGCTTGGAACTATATTGATCGTGATCCTGGTTTTGGCCCTGATTGGGGCGCTACCCCGGTGGTCGCATAGTCGAGAGTGGGGTTACTACCCAACCGGAGGCTTAGGGCTGGTGCTTCTCGTCGTTGTCATTCTGCTGGTTGTCGGTCGCATTTGAACCATGCGCGCCGCAGCAATGTCGTTAGGGTCCATAGCTGCGGGTTGGGGCCGGCTTTCTGTCCGCACGGTGGCACTTCTTCTCGTTGTGCTCATGTGCAGCGGGGGCTCGTCGGCGTACTCCGTTCTGACGCACGAGGAGATCGTCGACCTGCTCTGGACCAACGAGATCCGGCCTCTTCTGCTCAAGCGATATCCCGGACTGTCGGAAGACCAGCTTAAAGAAGCGCACGCCTACGCCTACGGAGGCGCTGTCATCCAGGATCTGGGTTACTATCCGTTCGGCAGCAAGGAATTCAGCAACCTGGTGCATTACCTTCGCAGCGGAGACTTTGTTTGCGAGATGTTGCGCGAGAGCCAGGATGTCAACGAGTACGCCTTCGCGCTGGGCGCACTGTCGCACTATGCAGCTGACATCGCCGGTCACCCCGCGGTCAACCAGGCCGTCGCTATCGAGTATCCCAAGCTGCGTGCGAAGTATGGAAAGTCCGTTCGCTATGCCCAGGACAAGACGGCGCACCTGAAAACAGAATTTGGCTTCGACACGGTGCAGGTCGCGAAGAATCGCTATGCGTCCGAGCAGTACCACGATTTCATCGGATTCCAGGTGTCCAAGACACTGCTGGAACGGGTCTTTCCTGTGGTATACGGAGTGGAGTTGAAAGACGTGCTTAGCCACGAGGATCTGGCCGTGGGTTCCTATCGTTTCGCCGTCAGCCGGATGATTCCGGAAATGACTCGGGTCGCGCTGCAAACACACAAGAAGGAGCTGATGCGCGAGACTCCGGATCTCGCGAAACGGAAGTTCCTATACGATCTTTCACGCTCGGATTACGAAAAGCAGTGGGGGAAGGATTACGTGAAGCCGGGCGCAGGTATCAGGATTTTGTCAACGCTCTTAAGATACATGCCGAGAATTGGTCCCTTCAAAGGGTTGGCGTTCAAGAACCCGACCCCCCAAACGGAAGACCTGTATTTCAAAAGCATCAACACGACCGTGGATCAATACCGAGCCTTTCTCGAGGCAGTGCGCAGCGATACACTGGTTCTTCTCAATTGTGATTTGGATAGCGGCAACTTAACCAAAGCAGCGGAATATTCGCTGACCGACGATACCTACGCAACGTTGCTGGCTCAGTTGTCAGAGCGGAAATTCGATCGGACGTCTCCCGAGTTGCGCGCTAACATCCTGCAGTTTTATTCCAACCTCTCGGTACCAATCGAGACGAAGAAGGACCAGCCTCGCTGGCAAGGCGTGCTAACTGCGCTGGACCAGTTGAAGTCCGTGGCGCCCGCGCCGGCTATCGCGGGCGCCCCCGCCGAGTGATCCCCCGTGCGATTACTCCACTTCAAGAACGCTGCAGTCCGAGTGGTTCGCGACATGGAAAAGGATCACACCCTGGCGTTTGCTGCGGCTCTTGCGTACTACTTCGTTCTTGCTCTGTTCCCTTTCCTGATCTTTCTTTCCGCGGTCGCGGCCCATCTGCCACTTCCCGACTTCTTTAGCCAAGTCATGGGGCTGATTGCACGAGTGGTTCCGGCCGCCAACATGGGCCCTCTCAGGAATCTGATGAAGGAGACGATTTTGTCCACTCACACCCGTCTCCTGACCTTCGGCATTCTGTTCACCCTGTGGTCGGCATCGAGCGGATTTACGGCTCTGATCGACGCGCTCAACACTGTCTCTGCTGTGTCTGAGAGCAGGCGCTATTGGAAGACGCGGGGTCTTGCCATCGTTCTTACGTTTTCAGTTGGATGTCTGCTCGTCCTTGCCCTCGGTCTGCTGCTTGTGGGCCCTAGCCTAAGCGCGAGGTTGACCGAAGCATTCGGAATGGGTACTCTCTGGCCGTATGTTCGATGGGTGGTCGCAATTGCGTGTACGGTTCTCGCGGTTGAGCTTCTCTACTTCGTTGCGCCCAATGTAAAGCAAAGATTCGAGAGCACGTTGCCCGGAGCGTTAATCGCCGTAGGCGGCTGGATCGGACTGTCTTACCTGCTCGGCATCTACTTCCAGGATTTTTCCGCGTACAGCAAGGGTTACGGCAGCCTGGGGGTGGCGCTTGCATTCAGCATTTGGCTCTACTGGACCGGCTTCATAGTCTTGATCGGTGCGCAATTCAATGCCGAGCTACTGCAGGAGGCGAGAGGAAGACCGGTGCCGAGAAGCGAAACAAAGTGCGGCGCCCAACTTGGCCGCGTAAGTGGAGGAAATATGGCAGACCCAGAGTGGACAGTGAAAGAACTGATAGAAGCCCTAGAAAAGTTCCCGCCAGACGCAAAGATCTATTACGAGATGGGGCCAAACGGCCCAGGAACAATTGGGAAAGCACAATACGTCAAAGCCTGGGGTGAGTCCGGCGAGATGGGAGTGCTCCTGGATCGATAGCTTCGTGCTTACGAGATTCAGGAAGCATTGAAAAACGGTTAATGAATCGGTCCGAGATTCGCTTCAACTGATTGCTCTAACTCCTTATATTCTTCTGAGCGCGAGCCTACGCGCTTTCGGCTCCTCTGGAGTTCGCAACCGTCGTGGCAAGCTCTTCGGAGAGCTGGTGGGCGTTCCTGGAGTACTCGATCGCTTGTTTGCTGAGTTCATGAGCGGTCAGATGATCCCCCTTACCGTGGGCGACGGCGGCGGCGGTGTGGGCGTGGGCCGCAAGGTTATGGAGCTCTGCCACTCGATTGTGCGGGCTCTGTGACATGATGTTTCTCCTCACTCGTTCCGATGCAGCGATAGAGCCTGATCCGATTTGTGTCACCCGAGCAGGCTCGAAAATATACACCGCTTAAGCGACGCTCTTTTCCTTAGCTCCTTGCTCGGAGGCTGGCGTCGAAGGGCTCTCGCAGCGCTCGGCATGCAGTCTCGCGGCTTCGGCGTCGTAATGAGTTGCGTGTTGATTGTGTCCGTGAGCCAAGAATGCGTGGTGCGCAGCCTTTTCGTGCTCCTCGGCCGCATCATATTTCGTTGCCTCTTTGTAATGGTAGGCTGCCCGCTCGTGATGACGAACAGCCTCCTGGTAATGCTCCCAAGTCTTGGACATGCGCTTCTCCCTGACCAGGCTGAGCGCGAGTCGGTTTTACGCGACGCGCCCGCCGTCGCTCAAGTACTCTTGAGGGACGCCGTCCTCCGGCTCTTCCCGCGTCGTTACCTCAGAAACGTCCGGATCGTTGGCGTTTTCCACGCCGTCTACGGCATCGGCTTCGAACGCGTTCCCTTCCTCGACTAGTTCCGCCACACTCTCAGAATCCGCACCGGCGACATCCGATAGTTGCTGGATGTCGCCAGACTGCCCAGCTGAATTCGATCCCAGCTCATCCTGGTTGCGCTGATTGTTCGGTTGAGATGCCGGATCCAGCCATCTTGTTGCGAACACCTATGCTGCAACTGCTTCGGCTGTGTGCAGTGTGCAGTAAGCGGGATTGGTGCTTTCGATGATGTCCTTGGCCTTCGCCACCTCTGCAGAGGTTCCGTGGGCGATTAGCAGGAACTGATCGGTCTTGAGTGCTGTTTCGTATTTCACAATGCTGTCCTTTGGAATACCGATGCTGTACAGACCTGCTCCCAGAGCGCCCAACGCTCCAACCTCCAACGCACCTTCCAACCCTGCCACGATCCATGCGACCAGAGGTCCGGCCACTAAGATTGGACCGAGACCCGGAATCATGAAAAGAGCAGATCCGAACAAAAGCCCCCAAAAACCTCCCCAGAACGCGCCAACTTTGCCCCAGTACTTCATGCGGTCGCCAGTGTTGTAGTAGCCCACTACCTGTTCATCGGTGTGGTAACCCTTGCCGACAATCGATAACTTGTGCATGTCGACTCCGCCACGCTGAAGCTCCTTCACCGCTCGGTCCGCATCCGTATGAGTTTGATAAATTGCGACCACTGAATTTTCCGTAGACATTTCACTCTCCTCGGCAACTCGCTCTCGAACCATCAAGATAGGTTCTAACTGAAACTATGACAGGCGTACGAACAGGAAAACTGTTCCCTATTGCTCAGTGTGGATGGAGAATGCACGCGGCCTGATGACATCCAACACAATGACTCATGAGGCCGTTCAATTGCCCTTCGAGGACGGTTCCTCCGGGCCGCGCATCCTGCTTCTTAGGCGATCCCGAGGTGCTTGAATACGGGGACTTTCACAATGTCTACCATAAGGGCAAAAACAGCTGCTGCGAAAAGCGTTCCTACCATCACGAGCAATGGCAGAGACACCATGGCGATCCCTCGGCTCGCTAGCGTCGAGGCGATCAACAGATCGGCAACTGATGAAAGCACCAGCCAGGAGCTG
This sequence comes from Candidatus Sulfotelmatobacter sp., assembly GCA_049515395.1. GTDB lineage: Bacteria > Acidobacteriota > Terriglobia > Terriglobales > Acidobacteriaceae > Sulfotelmatobacter. The sequence goes on from JBEKUD010000043.1 coordinate 20,821, forward strand.
GGGCGGGTCGACCACAGGCTTTGACGAGTTCGATTCGCATACGTCGTCGCTTGATTGCCGAACACGATGACCAGGAAGGCGAGAGTTCTCAGTGCTTCGATTCCCAGGCCCAGGCGGAATTTGCCGATGGCCAGCACTGCGGAACAAAACCCGAGCTCGCAGAGGCCCATGAAAACGCCCGCAATCGTCAGCTTGCCAACTCGCCATGCATTTGGCATCGGCGACGGTCGCACGTTGTCCGTGGTGAGTGACATACCCAGAAAGTCGCCGGTGATCATGATCAGGACCATCAACATTGGGGTCAGGATCGCGTGTCCGGTGATGATCAGACCCACAGCCAGGAATAGCACTTGCACAATCTTTTTGGTAACGGAGTTCAAGGTGTAAGTCAGAATGCGCTGAAAAGTAACCCGGCCTTCCTTTACTGCGGCCACAACACCTTCAAGTCCAGGCTTGGTCAGCACGATTCCCGCCGCCGACTTGGCGACATCCGTCGCTGTCGAAACCGCAATTCCCATCTGCGCCTGCCGCAACGCTGGCGCGTCGTTGGCGCCGTCGCCACACATCCCGACGGTGTGGCCGCTCTTCTGGAAGGCCTTCACCAGGTGATATTTGTCGGCCGGAAGGATTCCGGCAAAAACCGCGAACTTTTCTGGAGCGACACCCTCCGGAATTGGTCCGGGCGGACAGACCGCTCCATCGAGTCCAACGGCTCGCGCGATGATCGCCGCCGTCGCCGGTGCATCGCCGGTCACCATCACAGTGCGCACGCCCAAAGTGTGCAGCTCCTTGATCAGTTCGGCCGCATCCGTACGAGGTGGATCGCTCAGCGCGATGATTCCCGCAAGTCGCATCGTCGTCGATGTGCCCACAGCAACCGCCAGAACACGGAAGCCCTTCTCTTCGAGTTCGTGCGCCGTCGCGGCCGCTGTCGGAGTTGGCTCGGTCATTTTGATAACCGCCGCAAACGCCCCCTTCACAGCACGCAGCGTGCCGCCGTGAGCATCCACCACCGTCGCCTCGGACATTTTCGTGGCCGGATCGAACGGAACGAACTTGATCAGTTTCGGCAGATTGGCGGTGATTGTTTGGTTTGCGGCATTGCGGATGGCTGCGTCTACGGGATCGCCGCCGCCATCGGAGCTGGCTAGAGCTGCCATTGCCAGCAAGCGCGCTTCATCGAAGCCAGGTTCAGGACGAATGGCAGTTAGTGCCAGCTCGTTGCGAGTCAAAGTTCCCGTTTTATCCGAGCAAAGAACGTCTAGCGTTGCCGCCTCGTCCACAGCAGACAAACGGGTCGGAAGCACACCCAAGCGTGCCAGGGCTTTCGCGCCCAGCGCAGCTGCCAGCGTAAACGTTGCCGGCAGCGCCACCGGGATCGACGCCAGAACAGCCGTGAGCACGAGGGGAATTATCTCCCCGATCGGCATTTTATGGGCATGGGCATACGCGACCAGCAAGACGATGATCATGCCATTGAAAAGGGCAAGATTTCGCACCACGCGCACGACGGTTTTCTGCTGGGTGCTCTCGACATACGCGGTGCGGACGAGTTCCGCGGTACGGCCAAACTTCGTGCTGGCCCCGGTTGCGGTGACGATCGCCGTGGCTTCTCCGCGTCGCACCAGTGCCCCCGCATATGTTTGCACACCCGGTCCAGCTTCGATGGGGACGGATTCGCCCGTAAGCATGGATTGATCGAGCAGGATCGATCCCTCGATCAATTTCACGTCGGCCGCAACGACTCCCCCGAGCGACAGCTTCACCGTGTCGCCTGGCACCAGTTCAGTCGCGGGTATGTTCTTCCAAACGGCGTCGCGCCGCACCGAAGCCGAAAGAGCAAGCCGCGATTTCAGCGCGGCGAGAGTCGCCTGCGCGCGTCCTTCCTGGAAAAACCCCAGAGCAGCGTTGAACACCAGGAGTCCAGCGATGACCGCCGCTTCGACATAATCATGGAGCACTGCCTGAAGGAGGATCGCGGCCTCAAGCATCCATGGAACCGGCGCCCAGAATTTGGCCAGCGCCATACGCCATGGTCGCAGCGCGGTGTCCGGCATCGCATTTGGGCCGTACGTCGCAAGCCGCGTTCTGGCATCATCGCTGGTGAGACCGCGCGACAGGTTATCTTGACCGCCAGTTTGTGGTGTGCTCGCTAAAACAATCGAGTTGGCAACGCCGGAAGGCATCGTTTGACCAGGACTTTTGAACCCGGAGATTCCCAGTGGAGAATGAACGCCCACTCAGGGCGCATGCTCGAACTCATCGACAAGGTGCACCATTGGTGAGAACCACCTTGAGGACGCCGTCTTTTGCTGCGTTCGCAAACGTGTCATACGCCTTCATGATGTCGTTCATCGCGAAGCGATGCGTTACCAGTTTACTGGGCTGCAACCTGCCCGAGCGCACCACCTTCAGCAGCATCGGCGTGGTTACCGTGTCCACGAGCCGCGTGCTGATTGAAATATTACGGTCCCAAAGTTTCTCCATGTGCAGTTCCACCGGCTTCCCGTGGACGCCCACATTCGCGATGCGTCCGCCGGCCGCGACAATAGCCTGGCAGATTGCGAACGTAGCCGGAAGCCCGACGGCCTCGACGGCCACATCGACGCCGGCTCCTTCCGTCAGTTCCATCACTTGATGCGCAGCATGTCCATCCGAGCTGTTGATCAAAGTGGTTGCGCCGAACTTCTTGGCGACCGCGAGGCGCTTGTCGTCCAAGTCAATCATGAAGATCGCCCCGGGTGAATAAAATTGCGCCGTCAGCAGAACGGCAAGCCCCACAGGCCCCGCGCCTATGATCGCAACGGTTTCCCCGGGCTTCACCTGCCCGTTCAGAACGCCGCATTCAAAACCTGTAGGCAAGATGTCGCTAAGCATTACCATAGCTTCTTCGTCGCCGTCGACCGGAAAGTGGTAGAGACTTCCATCGGCTTGGGGGATGCGCACGTACTCAGCTTGAGTGCCATCTATGGTGTTGCCCAGAATCCAGCCGCCATGGCGACAATGGGAATACATGTTTCTTCTGCAGAAGTCGCATTTCAGGCACGCGGTCACGCACGAGAGGATGACCTTGTCCCCGGGGTGAAACTCGGAAACACCAGTTCCGACCTGCTCGATTACACCAACGCCCTCGTGTCCGAGAATGCGCCCATCGGTCACTGCGGGGAGGTCTCCCTTTAGAATGTGCAGATCGGTTCCGCAAATCGTCGACGTGGTGATGCGCACGATGGCATCGCCCGCTTCCTGGATAGTGGGGCGCGGCTTGTTCTCCCACGCGCGCTTGCCTGGACCGTGATACACCAATGCCTTCATGGTCGTAGCGTTGGTTCCTTGGGTCGCAGCGTGTGTAGACGCCAGCTCGAGTTCAGCGGTTGTCATTCAATTCGACCTTAGCAATGGCGCTGCGCTCTGTCTGAGCAAGAGTGCTCACTCTCCCCCCGGCCGTATCGATGTACCTGCATACGGAAATTCGAGGATTTGATAAAGACACATTCCGACCGCACGCACGAAGCGGCAATCGAACTGGAGGCTCTGGTTTCTCTTTTGCCCGGCGAGACATCTCGAGAACGCGCGCAAATTGCTACAGACCGCGGCTTCCGGATGTGGAAATGAGGGCCCACCTGCGAGACCCTCGTTGAATCAATGGGGACTGGGCGGATCGTGGAACGTTGGTGCCGAGAGCGCTGAGCCTCAGGCAGCGCCCGGTAAGATTGTGTTCCGGCTCCACGCCCGCGACCTACAGATGGTGTTAGGTCCGTCGAAGAACGGCAAGACCGTTCGCTTCAAGGTGAAATTGGCACCGCGCCCGGCGACGATCGCGGAGTTGACTCCGCCCTTGACGGCACCGGCGAGGTTCGAGAGCCCCGTCTCTATCAGCTCATCCGGCAAGAGGTTCGAGTAGAAGACCGGACTTTTGACCGCTTGGGGCTGCGGGTCGTGGCTCGTCTGAAAAACAATCTGCCCCTCTTACTCGCAGCGCTGCAGCAGCGTTTCCAGCAACAAGCCCCCACTCACGTCTATCGCGACGGCAAAGATCGGGTCGAGATCTGGGATGCCGACGACTTCGATCCTTGGGATCCTTTGCATGGATCACCGTGCGCGTGATCCGCTATCGCCAGCACAAACCTAACGTTCAAGTGGTCGAGGCCGAATGGTTGACCGACTTTCCTGCGCCAGGTGAGCAGCTTGTCGTTGTATCACATGGCCAAGAGTCGTTGGGAGATTGAAAACCAAGGATTCAACGACGCCAAGAATCGCTATGGCTGAGAGCACACTTGTCACCATGAGGAAAACAGTGTCCTCCTCAACTATCTTCTCACCCTGTTGGCGTTAATCATGGAGCGCCTCTATCGCATCCGCTATCTCCATCGTGGCAGTCACAAGATCCATTCCGGCGAGCAACTCTGCCGCCTTCTTTGGGTCTCGCTTTCGCGTCCTCTCGCCCCAACACCAGCTAGTTGTGCCTCCTCCGTCGAACTGTCTCGCTTCTCCCCAACCCCTGCGATCCACGCACGCCGGCCGCCTCCGCGGACCGGCAAATGCCTGCAAGAAAATAGACCGATTCAGGCTTCGCCCTTCGCAATCTGCTCTCCCTGGGTCTTTACGTCGCGTCCGACATCCTGACACACCCAAGTTCAGAAGTGGCTGCGCAGGGCCGCGCAGGGCCCACGAGAGTGGACGCGGAAGGGTGGTGAGAGTATACTCCGCCTCGATTCACAACAACCCAGGGACAAGTAACTCGCCGACGAAGGACTGAGTTTTTTTCTGCGTTGGCCGGCCACATTCTCTAAGACTCTAAGAGGTGGGTCAATGCCGAAACAAACGATCGCATTGGTTCTCGCTCTCCTGCTGTCCTTCGGTCCTGGCTGCTATTCACGAAAAGTTCAGAGGGTGGCGACCGTGGATGTGCCGCAGCCCAAAAACGAAAAGATCGTTGGGGTTACAACCATAAAGGGTGAGGACGTTTCTTTCGACCCGCCGGGAGCGTCGATCAAGAATGGGACGCTTTCCGCCACCGTAAAAAAGACCCCCTACGCAGTGCCGTTGGACCAAGTACAACGGTTTTGGGTGGAGACAGACACGCTGCAAAAAGCGCGAACCATCGGCCTCGTCGCGGCAGTGACCGTTGGCACGCTGGCGCTAATAGTGGGCATCGCGGTAGCCCTCAAGCAATCCTGCCCATTCGTTTACTCTTGGGACGGTTCGCGATATGTGTTTGACGCCGAACCGTACGGCGGAGCCATCTCCCGTGGCCTGGAGAAGGACGACTATTCGCAACTGGAACATCTCCGCGAGCAGAATGGTCTCTACAGGCTGAAGGTTACGAACGACGTCGATGAGACTCAGTTCACGAACCTAACCGAGCTTTGGGTTGTGGACCATGCCGCCGGAACCCGCGTGGCCGCAGACGTGAGCGGCAAACTGCATACGTTGGCGGCGCCACAGGCCCCACTATCTGCGCGAGATGCTGCCGGACATGATCTCCTTCCCTGGCTCCGCGCCACCGACCGTGTGATTTGGGAACCGCCCGCGGTGCCGGACGCGAACGGTAAGTTGCAGAGTGACATCGTTATGACTTTTCCAAAGCCGGCTGGAACGACCCAGGTGAAGTTGGTGGCCAACGCTGCGACCGGTCTTTGGGGCTCGTACATGATCAAGAAAATGGTCGAGCTACGGGGGCGCGATGTCGGTGACTGGTATACGTCGATGGACGAAAGCCAGTCGGCCCGCGACGCACTTTTCGCTTGGGAAGTGCGCGAAGAACTCTTCGCGCTGAAGATCTCTGTTGAGGAACCCAGAGGCTGGGAGGTGCGCGGGATTCTGCCGGGGACGGGTCCGTTTATCTCCAAGGACCGAATCGTCCTGCTGGACGTGAGCCGCGTGCAAGGGGATCAGTTGCGCATTCGCATTCAACCTCCGGCTGGCTTTTGGGCTCTGAACTCGTTTGCCGTGGATTACACCGCAGACCGCCCCGTGAATGTTGAAACGATCGCGCCAGCGACAGCGAACGACCTGCAGGGGAAAAATGTGTTGCCAGAATTAGCAGCGAACGACGATCGCTACCTGACGATGCCTAATATAGGCGACACCGCTGACCTCACCTTCCATGTGCCACCCCAACCTGCAGGCACAGACCGAACCGTATTCCTCCATAGCCGCGGATACTACCGACTGCATATAGCTGCGACAGGCGAGCCCGATACGAAGACTCTGCACGAGATCGAGAATGTGCCGGGAGCCGCTGCTCGTTATGCGGCAAACCAGTTCGCACGGTGGCAGGTCGCAGGGCTGCAGAAAAAATGAGCCAACGAGTCTGGCAGTGAACGCTTTCCTCGACTACGCCACGCCTGAGAGCATGCCATGAGGGCGCGGCGAGTGGCAGTCACAGGCTTGGGTGTGATCTGTGCCCTGGGTAACAACACTTCTGAGACGTGGAATGCGGTCCGCGACGGAAGATCTGGAATCGCCCCGATTAATTCCATTGACGTTTCGAAACTACGGTTTCAGAACGGTGCTCAAGTCTGTGGTTACGATCCCGGCACACACTTTGAAACCGATCATGCGCGCTTGCTAGACCCATTTTCCCAATTCGCGGTCATCGCAGCCCGGGAAGCCCTGAGAGATTCTGGAATCACACTGACCCCGGCGCTTTGCAGAAAGGCCGCCATTGTGACTGGCTCGGGCATGGGTGGCCAGGTCACGCAAGACGCAGGATTCGCGAAACTGTACCAACGCGATCAAGGTCGAGTCGATCCTCTGATCATTCCTCGCGCCATGCCGAATGCGGGCGCCAGCCACATCTCAATGGAGTTTGGCATCACGGGTCCTGCCTATACGATCTCTACCGCCTGTTGTTCCGCCAACCATGCCATTGGGCAAGCTTTCTGGATGGTTCGCAATGGGATTGCAGAACTTGCCATCGCAGGTGGCAGTGAGGCTCCCTTTAGCTTTGGCTTTTTGAAAGCCTGGGAGGCGATGCGAGTGATGTCCCCAGATACGTGCCGACCTTTCTCCAAAGACCGGCGCGGCCTGATTTTGGGGGAAGGCGGCGCCATGCTGATCTTAGAACCTTTTGCTGCGGCGAGGGCAAGAAGCGCGATGATTCATGCCGAAGTGGTGGGCTTTGGAATGTCATCGGACGCGCATCACCTTACACATCTCTCCATCGATGGTCCAGTTTGCGCGATGAGAGCGGCATTACGTGACGCTCGGCTTCAGCCGGAGCAAGTCGGTTACATCAATGCCCATGGTTCCGGCACGCTGATCAATGATCCGCTGGAAACGCGTGCAATTCGCGACCTCTTCGGGGCCCATGCCGACCGGCTGGCCGTGAGTTCCACAAAGTCACTTCACGGCCACACTCTGGGTGCAACCGGTGCAATGGAAGCAGTCTGTACAGTCCTAGCGCTAAGAAATGGCTTGCTTCCGCCCACGGCCAACTTTACGGTGCCCGATCCAGATTGCAATCTGGACGTGGTGCCGAATCGCGCCCGTCCTGCCCAAGTGGAATATGCTCTCTCGAACTCTTTTGCCTTCGGCGGTCTCAATGCTGTGCTCGCTTTCCGAGCGCCCAGCCACTAGCTTGCCACCCGGAGCGAATGGGACGTTCATGATTGCTTGCGAGCTGGCTTGATGCCTGTTTCACAAAGCATTCGGCCGCTTAGACAGTTGGATTCTCGACTCGTCGCGTGAGTACCACTTTGATGCCGCGCCTGGGTCGGAGTGTAATCGTGGGTAATGGCTCGACCGGGCAGTCTTGCACAACGCGGACTTGATAACTCTGCGCGATCGCTGCCAGCACTAAAACGCCTTCCATCGTGGCAAAAGATGCGCCTATACAAGTTCGTGGTCCTCCACCAAACGGGAAATAAGTAAACTTGGAAGCGCCTTTGGCACGCCCCTCCAACCAGCGGTCTGGATTGAATTGCTCCGGCTGGTCATAATATCGGGGGTCGCGGTGCATTACCCACTGGCTCATCATGACAGTCGCTCCGGCGGGCACTCGATAGCCGCCGAGATCGCTGTCTTTCAGAGAGTTTCGGACAATCGCCCAGGCTGGGGGGTAGAGACGCATGGCCTCCTTCACGACTCGCTCCGTGTAAGGTAATCTGGACAGATCCTGCACTCTTGGGCTTCTGCCATTCAGTACTGCTCGAAGTTCTGACCAGAGCTTTTTCTCGACCTCTGGATACTGTGCCAGTAAATACCAGGTCCACGATAACGAAACCGCAGTAGTCTCATGACCCGCCAAAAGAAGGGTCATCACTTCGTCGCGCAACTGCTCGTCCGACATCGCGCGCCTGCCAATTGCCTGAGCCTGCAGCAACCCAGAGAGCAAGTCATCGGCAATCTCGACATCCAAGCGTCGCCGGTGAATAAGGCCGTATACGATGTCATCGAGCTGGCGGGCGGCACGCCGATAACGGAAGTTGTCGGCCGTTGGCAAAAGGCGAAGAATTGGAGGTAACAGCATACGCCCGCGCGAGCCGAGTTCCATAAACGTGTTCAGAGCACCTGCGATTCTGTCCGTGTCGGCAGTGACCTCGACATTAAAGAGCACCTTAGCCACGATTTCCAGCGCGAGGCGCATCATGTCCCGATGAATGTCACGCACTTCACCATCGTGCCAGGCAGCCATCATCCGCTCCGTATAGGCCACCATGGTGTCGCCGTAAGATTCGATTCTGTCGCGGTGAAAGGCCGGTTGAATGAGATGTCGCTGCTGCAACCACGAATCTCCGTCGTTGGTCAACAGACCGTTTCCAAAGATCCGGCGGTTGGACTGGAGAGCTTCGCCCTTGATGAAACTCTGGTAGTTGGTGACTAGAACGTGCTCGATAAGGTCCGGGTGGTTGAGGAAATAGATGTGACGGGAAAAAACGCGGTAGTAAAAGATGTCGCCATATTGACGAGCCCACCGCGTATATACGCCGAGGGGGTCCGTGCTTCCCAACGGGAAGTTCCCGATCATCCCTCGATTCCTAGGCCCGGGAGGACGAATAAAGGGCTTCATAGAACGGTTTCCAGTGCCTCTCTTGTCGACTGTGAATGATATGCCGTGGCGTCGGATTTATCGCCACCGCAAATCAGGTCATGAAACTCCCGATCGATGGTCGTCCCCAGCGCAACAGTTATTTTTAACTCGTCATGGCGACATCGGCTCGCCGCCTGACAAGTGCGTGCCGGAAATCGTCTGATTTATAAAAGGAAGGCTTCTTCACTCTTCGCCAAAACTTCTTTCTGGCAAAACTCCAACCTCGGCAACTACGCTCGATAGGCATCAGTTCGGAATAGCACCGAAGTGGTCACTCGACTGTCGCCACCGTTCGGGAAACGACACCCGGGAGCGGCCGCGCAGAATCCGGCGAACTCCGATGAAAATCCTTGCCGAGAAACTCGGCCAACGTAGCGGCGATCTCGGCCTGAGTGACCGTAACCGCGTTCGCGCGTTCACCAAGAGGATTTGTATCTGGACCCATAACTGCAATCCAGATGTTCTCCGATCCCTTCTGCCCCGCGCCGTGTTCTTTCCACTCTTCCAGCCCGCTGCCTCGGCCGTGATCGGTCGTAATGATGAACGTCGTTTGGTTGCGGTACTCAGGCATCGCCTGCATCATGTCCCACAGTCGTCGCACGAACTCGTCGAATTGGTGAGCGCTTTCAAGCACCAGGTCGTATCGCCCAGAGTGAGCCCAATTGTCGGTTTCTCCGTAACCGACGAAAAGCAGGCGCGGATGGCCAGACCTCACGTAGTCGAGCAGCGGCACCTGCAGGAACGAATCCCACACATCTTCGTCATCGAGCCGCGTAGTCGTCCGATATAGCTCGTTGAGTAGTTCTTGCCTGGGTGTAAGATTCCCTTTTCCAGGAACATCCCATCCCACCTGCATCACCAGCTGGCTCCGAGGTTCGTTGAAAATATTCTTGAAAACGTCCCATGTAGCGTAGACCGCGACCTTCCCGTGAAATTCGGGGAAGCGATTCATCCACTCAAAGACTGTGGTGTTTGGATTCGGTCCGAACTCGTTGCTGTTGATGCGCGCATCGGGGCGGCCGGTCAGCATCTCGTTGTATCCTGGATAGGAGAAGGACAGGCCGTTGGTGACGTGCGCGATGCTGCCCTGGTTCTGATTGCCGAAAATCTGGCCTTGCCTGGCCACGACATTCCAGAGAAATGGGAACAGCATCTTCCGGCGTTCAACCGGATCGTCGTTCCAGAATTCGTGACGCAATCGTTCCGGGCTTGCCCAGATGCCACCGTGCTTCTCGTTCAGCAGATCGGGATCGGCGCCGCTGAAAACCTCTTGCCACCGCAAACCGTCGCTCACGATCAGGACGACGTTTCGAGTCTTCAGCTGCGCCCAGGACGACTGGGCCGCGAAGCCAAAAGATAAAACCAGGACGACAAGAAACCGCAACTTGTCTTTCAATCGCCCTCCGTTTTAGAAACTGTAGCGCAAGCCAAACTGCATCAGCGCGGCTTGGTCAGCTTCTGTCTAAAGTTACCCAGGGTCGCTCCATACAGTACGTACTGATTCAAAGTGCCTCCATCGAAGCGAACGGCATCGGTCACATTGAACACGTCCCATGAGAAACGCAGTTCTTGCGATTCTGTGAGCTCCAGGACTTCGGACTCATATCCACGCCAAAATACCCTGGGCAGCGGAAATGATTGCGCTGGCCGGATTCCTCCAGAAGCTGATTACGGTTTCCCGCCTGATCAGGGAGGTCGGCGAAGCCCTGGAAAGCGTCGTGGAAACTCTAACAGACAGCATTGTCGAGAAAAACGAATTCCGCACAACCATTCCCAAGCTCGAGACTGTCATTCAAGAGTGCGCGTCACTCAAGTTATTGATTAGAGGACTTCTCTAAGAAGCGGAAGCAAACAAGGGCTGAGTTGCATTCCTTCCCGCAGATTCTTACCCGATCACTCTATAATTCGCGAGCCAGCAAGCCTCCTCTATTCAATGGTCTAGGGTCAATTTTCCAATCTAGAATAGCAAGGCTGGCGAGAACACCTCTCGGCACCCATCTCACTTCAGCGGAGAACCAGGGCTTTCCGACTTTGCTCGATTTGCGAAGAGCCGGTTCCGAGCAGATTCACCTGTGTAATACGGGCAAGAAAGTCGGATGCCAGAAATCCGATTTGCGCCCATGCCCGTATTTCATAACGTAGGCGGGCCGGTGGTCAACGCTCCGGAAAGCACCGGACACTAGCGGCAATCTTGCACACGGCGTTAACCAAGATCAATCCTCTATTTGCAACCCGGTGAGGCTGGAATGGCCAAGTGGCTACTGATTCTTCCGATTCTCTGTGCCGCATCAGCATGGTCTCAGTCTGCGCCTTTCGAATCGGCCGAGTTGAGACACATCGGCCGTAAATCGGAGACGGACACGCTGATTCAGACACTGCAAAACCAGGTCAAGCAAGCGCCGGGTGATTACGCGGGATATGACGGGTTAGGATCCGCCTTCTTTCAGAAGGCCAGAGAGACCGGCGACATTGCTTATTACGACTTGGCCGAGAAAACGCTCAAGAAAGCGCTGGTTCTAGCGCCGCAAGACTTTCGAACCGCCGACCCTCTCGTTCACATGGCCTCGGTCTTTATGGGCGAACATCGCTTCTCGGACGCCCTCGCCTATGCACAAAAGGCGATCGGCACAGGCTCGGGAAATCTAGCGGCATTTGCCATCGAAGGGGACGCTTATACGGATATGGGGGATTACGACGAGGCCGCAGAGGCCTACGACGCCGTACAGTCGATTGGGCGGGCGACCTCGTCGCCCCTGGCCCTCGCATACTTGAACGACAGCCGCATGGCATATTTGTGCTACTTGCGCGGAGACTCGACGGGAGCTATCCGGCTGATGAAAAGCGCCCTCGAGGCCGCGCTTCAAACCAATGTTCCTCGCGAAAATCTAGCATGGCTCTATTTTGAATTAGGCGAGCGCTACTTTCAAACCGGCGACTTGGGGAATGCTGATTCGTCGTATCAGGCAGCCATAACAGCCGATCCCAATCACTATCGCTCTCTGGCTGGACTGGCGAAGGTCCGGGCCGCGCAGGGGAAACTTGAAGAATCCATTCGGCTCTATCAGCGCTCGATTGCCATCATTCCGTTTCCTGCGTACGTCGCTGAGTTGGGCGACGTTTACAAGAAATTGGGACGGGTGAACGAAGCTCAGCAGCACTACGACCTGGTCGAGTACATCGGACACCTCAGCAAGCTAAATCAAGTTCTGGCCAATCGGGAGCTGGCCCTGTTCTATGCCGATCAAGGGATCAAGCTGCCGGAGGCCCTGGAGCTTGCGCGAAAGGAATTAGAAGTGCGACACGACATTTACACATGGGACACCCTGGCTTGGGTTCTCTACAGGAATGGACGACTCCAAGAAGCGACCGAAGCGATCAATAAAGCTCTTGGTTTGCACACCAATGACTCGCTGCTCCTGTTTCATGCCGGGATGATCTACCACAGCTTGGCCAAGGATTCTGAAGCCGAAGACTTCCTGAGTCGTGCGTTGAAAACAAACCCGCATTTCCATGTTTTTCACGCTGACGTAGCGAGTCGAACTTTAGAAGATATCCAAGCGCACGCCCGGGACTTGAGGTCAAGCAATGCACAGAGATAAAGAGAAAGGTAAAGACAAGAACAATCATCGCCGGCCGAGAGTCCTTTTGTTGTTGTTGGTGTTGATGTTGAACTCCGCGACCTCCTTCGCCCACCCCATGGGAAATTTCAGCGTCAATCATTATTCGAAGATCACCATCAAGCAAGGGTCGATTGAAATCCTCTATCTGATCGATATGGCTGAAATTCCTACTTTTCAGGAGAGTCGGCAGTTCGACATTACTCCTACGGCGGACGACCCCAGCGCCTCCCGCTACCTCGACCAGCAGGAGCCGCGGTTGAAGGAAGGGATTTCCTTGGAGAGCGCTGGTCAATCTGTCCGGTTAGATACGATATCTCGCCAGATAACATTTGCGGACGGCGCCGGCGGCCTGACTACGATGAAAATCGGATTCGTATTCCGGGGCGAACTTGACGTTCCGGCGGGCACTCACAAACTCTCCTATTTCGATCACAACTTTCCCGGGCGGGCAGGTTGGAAGGAAATTGTGGTTCTCGGCGACGGAGTCACGATTCTGGACAGCTCCGCCCCCGGCACCGATCGCAGCCAGGAACTGACCAACTACTCAAGCGATGTGTTGAACAGTCCCCCGCAGCAACTATCTGCTCTGGTCGGCTTCAGATCTTTACTCTCCAACCCGGAGAGGACCGCCACGGCGCCGACCTCTTCCAACCCCATATTTTTCCGCAAGACAAACGCGGCGAAACCGACGTCCGCTACTTCGCCCACGCATGAGAGGCCGAGCCGATCGTCAGATGCAGTTGCGTCGCGTGACCTAAACCGTGCGCAATCCGCTTCCACCAGCGTCGCGTCATCTACAGTGGCTCCGCTGCCACTTGAGGCCCGCACGCAGAACACGCCGCGCAGTCGCTTTACCGAACTGATCTCGACCCAAGGTAGGTTGAGCTTCTGGATATTGTTTTCGGCCGCTCTGATCGCAACCGGTTTGGGCGCGCTTCATGCTCTCGAGCCGGGACACGGCAAGACCATCATTGCCGCGTATCTTGTGGGTTCGCGCGGCACCGCGAGACATGCCGTGTTGCTGGGAGTCGTCGTCACCGCCGCGCACACGGCGGGCGTTTACCTGTTAGGAGCCGTAACGCTCTATGCATCACGATATATCGTTCCTGAGCAGCTTTATCCATGGCTGGGAGCGATTTCCGGTCTGAGCGTTGCAGGACTCGGCATTTTCATCTTCCTCAGACACTGGACCGGAGAGACCGGAGAGCATTCGCACGCGCCCGCAGAGCAGCATTCGCACTGGTTTCTTTCCGTGTTCAAGCAAGTTGCGCCCGCGAAACCAGGGAACCGCGCGGCGATCTCTGACGATTCGAAATCAATCGATCGCACCCTGTCATTGCGCGAACTCTGCATGCTGGGCATCACTGGAGGAATCGTGCCCTGTCCGGCAGCGCTCGTCGTGCTGCTGAGTGCCTTCTCGCTTCACCGGATAGGGTTCGGATTATTTTTGATCACCGCATTTAGTTTGGGATTGGCGGCTGTGCTGGTGATCGTCGGCCTGACCATGGTCTATGCCAAACGCATGGTCTCTTCTCGTGTGCGGGCCGGCAACGCTGCCTTTCGCTATCTCCCCTTTTTGTCTTCCGCGTTCATGGTGGTGCTGGGCATGGGAATCACGGCGTCCGCCGTCGCATCCGTGCCCATGTGGCATGTCCTCTCATCTGGTTTTCTATCCAGAGACAAACTCGTTCCCTTCGCTACCGTCGTTCTTCTCGGGTTGTTCCTCGGCATGCGGCATTCCACGGACCCCGACCACGTGGTGGCAGTTTCCACTATTGTGAGCCGCCAAGGATCGATCAGAAGCTCAGCCACGATCGGCTTGCTATGGGGCCTAGGACACACCCTTACGATCTTTCTGGTTGGGTCTGCCATTATCATCTTCGGCGTCGTAATCCCGCCCCGTCTCGGGTTGTCCATGGAGTTTTGCGTCGCCTTGATGTTAATCCTGCTGGGGGTACTGAATCTGAGCGGGGTAATCGGTTGGCTTACCTCGCGACTTACTCCAGCGAAACGTGCCGCGGCGGCGGCGCAACCAGCCGGTACCGTCGATGCCGCCGCCGCGAACCCTGCCCAGACCATCCCAAGTGTTTGCCGCCGGATTGAAATCTTAACGGAACGAGCGATCGGTAAACTCGGCCTCTATCAGACGCTTCGACCCTTAGTGGTCGGTCTCGTGCACGGCTTGGCTGGTTCGGCTGCGGTTGCCCTGTTAGTCCTTTCGACCATCAAGAGTCCGCTCTGGTCCACCGCGTACCTGCTGGTGTTTGGCTTTGGCACTATGGTGGGGATGATGCTCATGACCGCTGCAATCTCGGTGCCTCTGGTTTACACGGGGAAGAGATTCTTCAAGATCAACCGCCACTTGGCTGCGATTTCTGGTTGCGCCAGCATGGCTTTCGGCATCTTTCTGGTTTATCACATCGGTTTTGTTGACGGGCTATTTACTTCGCGAGTGCACTGGATTCCGCAATAAGTTGAAATAAGTGGCGAGATCTCTCCCCATTACCTTCGCTACTCGTGTGGTCTTCGATGTTAGGGAACGCTGATACCCTTCTCGACAGATAACCAAGCAATCTTTGTCTCAGTGTTGAGAAAAGTTAAGTTCGCGAATCCGTTTTCCATCG
>JBEKUD010000044.1:0-35966 GCA_049515395.1 Candidatus Sulfotelmatobacter sp.
CGGGCGCAGCGGACGCATTTCAGCCGGCATCATTGCGGCAATTCGGGAATCAGCGTTCCAGATGTTTGACCCGCAGAACGGGGGATTCGGGTCCGCGCCCAAGTTTCCCCATCCGTCGGCTCTGGATCTGCTTATCGAACAATACTCGCGAATCCAAGAAGAAGGCTTACGCGATCTAATCGTCACTACTCTCGAGCACATGGCCAATGGCGGAGTTTACGACCAATTGGCGGGAGGATTTCATCGTTACTCGGTTGACGAGCGCTGGATTGTGCCCCACTTCGAGAAGATGTGCTACGACAACTCCGAACTGCTGAAAAATTACCTGCATGTCTATCAGGCAACCGGATCGCACTTTTTTGCGGAAGTGGCACGCGACATTATCCGCTGGATCGACGAGTGGCTGAGCGACCGCGAACTGGCTGGTTTTTACGCTTCGCAAGACGCCGACATCTCGATGGACGATGACGGCGACTACTTTACCTGGACTCTCGACGAAGCTCGCGCCGTGTTAACCGAGCAGGAAGCTGAAGTTGTGGCGCGGCGCTATGACATCAACGCAGTGGGCGAGATGCATCACAATCCGGCGAAGAATGTGCTGTATGTGCGCGCGCCGATCGATGAAATTGCGCGGCGGACGAGCCAGAACGTTGAGCGTGTCAAAGAGTTACTCGATTCGGCGAAAAAGAAAATGTATGCGGCGCGCTTGCTGCGACCCACACCGTATATCGACAAAACCGTTTATGTGGGATGGAACAGCATGTGCGTCTCGGCTTATCTGGAGGCTGCAAAGGTGCTTAATCTGGCAGACGCGCGTCGCTTCGCGCTCCGCTCGCTGGATCGCGTTTTGGCAGAGTCCTGGAAGCAGCCGGAACATGGCCTGAACGCAAGCTCCCCTTCCACACTGGCAGGAGCGCGGTTGTTGCATGTGGTTGCCTATTCCGATCCTAAGGCTGAGCAGCGCGAGGTTTCCGGGCTGCTGGAGGACTATGCAGCCACCGTGGTGGCTTGCCTCGATGCCTACGAGGTGACCGCTGACCTCAGCTATTTCAGGTTTGCGCAAGCGATCGCCGACGCGATGATCGCCAAATTTTTCGATCCGGTTTCCGGCGGATTCTTCGATCGAGAACCGTCGCTCGACGGCAAAAGCCTTGGAGTGCTGGCAACCCGCCGGAAGCCAGTGCAGGACTCTCCCACCCCAGCGGGCAATCCCATGGCAGCGATCGCGTTGTTGCGCCTGCATCACTACACAGGCGAGGCCCGATATCGGGATAAAGCGGAACAGACACTGGAAGCCTTTGCCGGAGTGGTGGAGCAATTTGGAATTTTCGCTGCGACTTATGGGATCGCGGTGGTGCACTGGCTGGAGAATCCGGTGCAGGTGGTCGTGGTCTCAGAGAGTCAGGCTGACGATTCTGACTCTGGTCTGGCGGCGGTGGCCCGTGAGGCTTTCGCGTTCAATAAAACCGTGCTGCGACTGGCCGCAAGCCAGGCGGTTGCGCAGAATCTTCCTCCAGCCCTGGCGGCCACCATCCCGCATCTGCCGGAGCTAAAATCCGGCGAACCGTTTGCGGTAGTCTGCTCCGGCTTTGCGTGTCAACCAAGCGTCAGGGATGCGGCGAATCTGCGGCGTGCGCTGGAATTTGCAGCGAAAAAGCAGGGTTAGAAGCAATCTCCGCCAAAAAACGGGGCTGACGGTTTTATGAATGAGTCTCCGTCAGCCCAAAGATAGCGAGCCCATGTTCGGCCCAGGTTACTAGAGGTTACTTCGGTTATCTTGCGGTTAACTACATCCTCCGATTAACTACTATCTCATCATCGGTGGCAGTTGCACGCATTTGCCTTGCAGTTGTTGTTGTGGTGGGCACACGAGTATCGGCCCTCCGTCCGGGGCGGGAACCTGCGGAACGGCGGCTGCTACGTATGTGCCCACTAGTCCACACATCAGGATCGAAATCCTGACTACTTGTTTCATGGGTTTTCTCCTGCCGCGTCCAGGCTACAAAGTGTCAGCTTCTTGACGCGGTGAGGAATTATAAGACACGAGTCAAGTCCTTCTGCATCAATAGCCTGCTCCGCTGTCCCAGCCGCGAGACGAGCCGCCGCTCCCTTCCGAAACGCACCTCTCGCCGAGCCCTCTTAAGTCGTCTTCATTGAACGGTATCCCCATAGACTCTTAAAGCCTTCCGATATCGGTCGCTTCGAGCGAAATTCGGCCTGGCCACCTCGAAATGGCAGTTTACGAAACGCGGAATTCCGATCGCAATTTTGCGTTTGAGAGAAGAAGTCGTCGCCTGGGCTGGCGGGAGTGTCGGGAGGGTTAGTCCTACTGCTTGGGGGCGTTACCGCCAGAAAGTCCGCCAAACCCCAGGCTGCTGCCCACGCCACTTGCATGAGCGGCGGCCGTCTTTGAGTTTGAGACATCCCCTTGCGGCGACGGCGAGGTCTGGGTGCGCGACAGAGCTCGATCTACCATCCCTTCAAACATCGGGATCAAAGAGTCCGCGGGAAGGGGATGATGAATGTCAGTCAAGCTTTGCTCCCAGCGCTGCGGCCGCAACATGTTTGCCGGAGCTTCGCGGGCCAGATTCTTAGCAAGGGTATAGCCAAGCCAAATGAACAAGGTGCAATTGTAGGCCGCCATGTTCACCAATTCCATCGATCGGGTATCCACGTGTTCGCCCACCCAGGACGCCACCAGAGACAGCTCCACCACGGCGAACACCCCAAACCCCAAGGCGATGCCGAAGCTATGCTGGCGCCGGCTGACCCCCAGGTAGCGGGCGAAGAAAAGTAGAAATAGTACCATGCCGACTTGAATGATGCGTACGCAGCGTTGCGCGGTGAGAATAGCCTCGATCCACGGCACGGTATCAGAGGCGTTCGTAGAAACCGATACCACGCCGGCCACCAGCAGCATCACCAGCCCGGCCCATTTAAACAGCACCGTGCCCAAGTCCCGCAAGGTGTGAAACGGCCGGAAGGCATCGAGGAAAGCCTCGTGAATCACCTTGAAGCCCAAAGCCACGGCGATCGCAGTGCCAATCCAGCTCAAGTAAAAGCTCGCCGAGTAGTTGTGTCGAACCGGAAAGACTACGCCAAAGGTGAGAATTTCCGCGACGATGTAGGTAAAAAAATACTTGAACTGGCGGTGCTGTCCGCGACGGATCATAATTGCGGCGATCGCCGTTTCAAGAACGGGATGAGCGATCCACAGAGCGTAGTACACAGTCTTAATTTGGCCGCTCATCGCAAGAATTCTCCAGACTCCGACAACCACTGGCCGCCACGGATCGTAGCGGTTCTCAGCCGACAACCTTAATTCAAAGACGTTAAACCTTTGAACGCGGGTGTTCAATGGACCTAGGTAACCTAAAGTAACGTTACCTTCGTGCCATTTGCCGGGTGGGCATTGCAAGGAATCTAGCGGCCAAAGGGGGGAGTGGCCCGGTCATGGTTTGAGGTCCAGGACAGCGTTCTGAAACATTCTGCTGCACATCGATAGCGAATCCACCGACCGCCAATCTACAGGTTCCGCACCCGCTTGCGCAAAATGTTTTCTTGTCGCCCTCTAGGCATCGGGAACGGAGTGGATATAGGCGCGCATCATGCGCACCTCGTCATCTTTCTCGTTCAAGTCGTGCAGCAGGACGTCACGCAGTGAGACGACGCCCACCAACTGGCCGTCATGGCAAACAGGGAGATGACGGAAGCTGTGCCTCCGCATGAGAGCCATGCAGTTTTCCAACTCTTCATCCGGGCTCACGGTGAGCGGGTCATCGGTCATGACCTCGGCCAGGCAGGTGCTGCGAGGATCGAAACCCTCGGCCACTACACGCTTCATCAGATCGCGCTCGGAAAAAATCCCCACCAGTTTGCCGCTATGCATCACTGGCACCGCACCGATGTTGTAATCCACCATCGCACGCACCGTTTCCAGTACGGTTTGCCCCATCTCAGCTTGGTAGGTTACTTGGTCCTTAATCAGCTCGCAGATACGCATTGGACCCTCCCGGAGTGTACTCTTCGCAGCACCCCAAGAATCTCTAACGCGGGGCGAGTATATTCCGAAATCAGATGCAGGGGAAGGGATAAAAGAGTTGGGGAAAAGATAAAGATTCAAGTCCAGGTCATTGCGGGAATGACAGCGAAGTGGCAAATCCGCGGCCCCGATGGATGCGCCTCATCGCATTACGTGTGGGGACGAGACGAGGAACTTTCGGCACCCAGAAACACGAAGTAGGAGCAATTCCACCAGGAAGTTGGCAGGCTCCCGTGCCGCTTGGCGGTGAGAACAATATGGTATTCCCCCGCATCTCCCAAGCCCAGCCCTCGCAGAGGGACATCTTGCGGCATTCCGGCCGAGTGTGCTTGACCGCCAAGCGAGGCTCCCATCGGCTCGATGACGGCCAGCCTGGCCAGAAACTCGTGGAGATCCACGTAGCGGCCCTGTCCTGGAATCAAAAACGAAACCTCACTGTCTTGCGAGGAAAAGTGCCAAGCTAAGGATGCCGCCAGATTCACCGCTCGCTCGTAGGCGGCGTCGGAAATCAGCCCGGCGGGTGGATTGTCGAACACAATGCAAAGCTTGCGTTCATCCTCTCGGCTGAACTCGCGCACCTTCAGCGAACCGGATTTCGCCGTGGCCTTCCAGTCCACATGACGCGCGGAATCCTCAGGCAGATACTCGCGAATACGGTACAGGTCCGAGCCACGGCCGCGTACAAAGCTTTCCCACTCCCCTCGCACCAGCGGCAGAATTTCAAACAGCTGATCCGGCGGCTCAACCGGAGGGTAGACGATGATTTCGCGCTGCAGGGCAACGTCCCGCGTCTTCGTCAGGAAGGCAAACGGAAACCGCGTGGCCACACCAAAACTGGATTCGCAATAGCGCCCGCGGCGATCGAAAACCAATTCGAGATCGGCCGCCAGCTCAGCTTTCGCCGGCAAGTACGGAAAATAAATCATCCCCTCAAAGATTCCGGGCGGTGCCCCGGGCAACTCCACACGTCGCACGCGATAGTCCCGCAACCGCACCCACTGATTCTGCGGCGGACGATTCAGCGGGAAAACAAATGTAGTCGGCTCCCAACGCCACTCCTTGCGAATCTTCTTTCCCCTGTGGGGGTGTGCCGGAACCACACGAATCGAAAACGAGGGCACAACTCGTCGCGCATTCCGCAGCACAATCCTTCCCCCCAACGCCCGTCCGGCAAACACGTGCTCCGGTAAACGCACATCCAGTTCCAGGCCGCGCAACACCAGCGCCGAAGCCATACCGGAGACCAGAATCGCCGCCAGCATCGCCGCCACTACGATGTATAGGAGATTGTTTCCGGTGTTCAGTGCAGCGATTCCGATCACCAGCGTGACCAGCACGTAAACCATGCCCATCTTCGTGACTTCATAATGAAACGTCGGACGATGGCGCTCCAGCGCGACGCGGCGCGCCAGATAGGGCACGGTCACCAGTCCCACAAACACCGCCATCAACAGCGCACCGGACGCCAGAATCACCGACGCCCACAAATGTCCCGCCTCGCCGGAGGTCGTGGAAACTAGCGCTGCGCCGAAGGCCAGGCCCAATCCCACCAAGGCCAGCAAAAACTTGGCCCACACTTCCGCCCTTGACGAATGCAGCCACGCGCGCACGCGGCCGCTCTCGGCTCCGCCCAAATTGGCTGAATCGATGTAAGTGGACCCCACTGCTCGGAGCCTAGCACTGTCAGAAGGAACGATCAACGAGTCGCGGGTTGCGGAGAAAGCCTTCGTAACATGCTATCGAGACCGCTTGCGGCCGGAATCGCCGGGCAGCGGCGGACCGTTTCATCTGCGCCAAAAGCCGCTATATCACCCCCTACGGCCGCTGCAATCGGACCCTTGCGGGGACTGGTTCGCAATTGCCCGCGTCTTACGCTCCCTCTATAATTCCGAAGAAGTTCAGACGGAACTTGCGTCCTGTCTTTCAGCATTTCGCGGAGTGTTCTGATGATTTCGATCGTCTCGGGACTGCCCCGCTCAGGCACGTCCTTGATGATGCAGATGCTGGCGGCAGGCGGCCTGCCAGCCCTCTGGGACGGGGAACGCGCAGCCGACACTGACAACCCGCGTGGTTATCTTGAATGGGAACGCATCAAGCAACTCCCCAAGGATCCGCATTGCATAGCCGAGGCCGAAGGCAAAGTCGTCAAAGTGATCTCGCAGTTGCTGCCTTGCCTCCCCGACGGACATGACTACTGCGTCATTTTCATGGAAAGGCCGCTGCCCGAAGTTCTTAAGTCGCAAGAGCAAATGCTCTCCCGTCGCGGAAAATCCAAACCGGGCGCCGGCGGAGATTCTAGCCTGATCGCGCAAGCCTTTCGACGCCATCTCATGAAGGTCGATCAGTGGCTCGCCGCCAGAACAAAGATCGCTGTTCTGCGAGTGCAATATCACCGTATTTTGCGCGAGCCCCAAGTCGTTGCCGAAGAAGTTGCCAACTTCCTCAGAGTTCCGCTGGATATTGCAGCCATGACGCAACCGGTCGATCCCAATCTCTACAGAAATCGGACTAGCGAATGAAGTGCGATTGAGCTCCCGCGTCGGATACAGGCGAATAGCGCCCGACAAAATCTTGACACTCGTTTAACACCGTGCGGACACACCGGCGCTGCAGCGTCGATAGAGTGCTTCCATGGGCTACCGCTCATGGAGAATCACAATGCAGATCACAAAGAAAACACTGGGCACGCTACTGCTCACCGTGCCGATCGCTTTTACGCTGGCCTGCGGCTATAGCTCAAAAGCCACTACCCCGGACCAAGCGGGATCGATGCCCACTATAGCCGAACTGGTTCCGGCCGAAGTCAATTCAGGAGGTCCTGCTTTCGTCATCACGGTCAACGGAAGTAACTTCTCAACCACGGCAACCATAAATTGGAATGGCGCCGCCCAAACCACCATGCACGTGAGTGCGAACCAACTCACCGCAACCATCTCAGGCTCGGATATTGCGACGCCCATGATGGTACCGATTACCGTAATCAATCCGGGCACGGCTGGAACCGGCGCATACGGCAGCGGTGGCAGACTCGCTGAGACTTCGCCTCCCATGACCTTTACAGTGAACTAGAGAGGGCCGTTTGACGCGGCCCTCAGCATTCGAGATTTGATTTGCGCGGCAGGTTCAGAGCCCTTGACGGGCTAGGGTCGCGCATACGCGGGGCTGTCGGGATCCGGCCGATCATAATCGCGACCGTACTTATTTTTGTGTGCGACCTCAAGACTGGATTCGGGCAGGGTCAAAGCTCCCAGGAAAGTATTGCCGGAACTCACGGTGATCTCCCGTTCCGCCGCCTGGAGTACATCCGGCGAAACCGATGGGTGAAAAACATGCATCTGATAGCGTCCTGGCACAACATCGCCCATGCTGATCTCGCCGCGCCCGTTCGAGATCGTATAGTAAGGAGTGTTTAAGGCGATCACGACTGCGCTCATCTGGGGATGAATGTTGCAGAAGATGAATGAAATTCCCGGCTTGTCGAATCTCACAAACTGGGTCGAGCCGCCCTCGTAAAGCCCCAGGTCGAAGCGTTTCCCGTCGAACAATGAAAACACATTGTGAAAAAACGGATCGTGGTTCGGGAACTCGACCTGGCCGCCCGCCGGGACTACCAGCAGCGAAGGATGGAAACTCTTAGCCTTCTGTACCAGCTGAGGGATCTGCGATGCCTTCTGTGTGGGCGGCGGCAACGCGGGGGCTGTCCCCAAAGGCGTGAGCCAGACTACAACTTTCGAATCGTCGCTGATGTGGCGTCCGTTTTGTGTGAGTTGTACCTTGCCCTTGAGTTCTACATTCTGCGCCGCAGCAAGCATGCACGGCAGCAGCAAGATGCCCCACACCCTCCGGCAATCCGCGAACCGAAGCATGCTCAAAATAGTATCCCCATCGCAAGATTGATTTGATTCGTAGTACTGTCGTTGCTATAGATCGGAAAACTGTGCAAACGTCTGAACTCCGCCGAAAGCAGCAAGTCTGACCGCGGCCGATAGACCAGGTTTTCCAGCGTTCCGCGGTTGCGGCCTAGAATCGTACTGAAGTTGTTGGCGTCAACGGCAAAGCCCCGAACGTCGCTGGCAAAAGCGTTGTCCTCCCCGAAGACGCCGTTCAGTTCCAGCTTGGACGTGAGCTGAAATTTAAGCTGGCTCCATCCACCAGCGGAATCGAGACCGCGAATACTGGTCGATGCAGAATAAGGATTGCCGCCGAACAGAACGGCGCGACCGATGCCCGCTCCCAAACCTCCCACTCCACGGCCTCGATAGAATTCGCCAGCGAGAGTCAAGCGATGAAGGATGGGAATCTGCCAGTCCGTCATGCCAGCCCATGCGTCGACGTAGCGGTCCCACGACCAGTTCTGGCGGCCGTAATACCCGGCCACGGCAAAGCTTAACGGATGATCGAACCGCGGCCGGGCCCATGCGGTGCGCATCGCATAGGCAGGCTGGCCCGATTGTTCGCCGGCCTGTGCCGAGCGATCGTACGAGTTGTAAGAAGGCTCCCAATCCAGGTTGTCGAGAATCCCACCCTGCACCGTCACCGTCTGCTGATCCGCCAGATCGAAGCGATGTTCGATGCGAAGCTGCGGCGTCCAGCCCCACAGATTTCCCGCATAAGCAAAGGCCGGAGTTGCCAGCGATGCGAAGGACGTGGGAGAAAGCGGTGAGATAAATAGTGAATCCTGCCCGGCGATCACGGAAGTGCCTTTCCAATCGAGCCGCAAGCTGGCCGTCTGCATGCGCGCAATTCCAAAGTTGACGCCATTGTTGGTTGCCGGGAATCCTCCGGCAAAATCAAATTGCACACTGGCTGAACTTCTCGCCCCCGCCAGGGTGGGCCCGAACAGTTCCAGACCGATTTCGGTCTGCCGCAACGTGGCTCCAAAGGTGGCCTCCGTGTAACCCGGCGCGACCGGTTGCGCATAGTCGGGAAAGTCCAGGTTGTCGGAAGCGCCCACGTTGTGAAAGGCGTTCATCAGCACGATTCCCGAGAGCCGGGCACGATACTTGGCGGCCGTTTCCACCTTGGTCTGGTACTGCTCGTTGATCTTCGAGCCCAGCAACTGAGTGGATTCTTCCAGCTTCTGAACCCGGCTTCCCAGATCTGCGGTTGGTTCACCGACATTGGAAGGCGCTGACTCCGAGCTGGTGGGCGCATTCGCGCCATAGGGCGTGGATTCTGTTGGAGAGGACAGAGAAGGATTTTCATGGGCCGAGACGGAAGCCGCCAGCGGAGCCAGAAGCTTGAGCGTCGCTTGCAATTCCTGACGTAATTCCTGCATCTCGGCGCGCGACTGGGCATTCTCGGCACGCATCTGTTCGATCACAGCGCTTAATTCCCGGACTTGCGAATCCAGTTCCCGCAGCGAAGCATCCTTGGACCGGGATGCCACGGAGGGCGCAACCTCTTGCGCCATGCTGGCGGTGATCAACAAACTAAAAGCGGCCGCCGTAATAACACTCAAGCGAAGGGTACGTCCAACATTTTTCACAAATCCTCCTGCGCCACACGCGGACCTTCAGCGATGACAAAACCGAAGGCGGATTACCTATCTGAATGCCGAATGGAGTTTTCAGCCGCTCGATCTCGGTTCACCGGCAAAAGGGGATGGGCCGCCATTTCACTGTCGCCGTCTTTCCCAAGATTTTGCGGAGCGCGTCCCGGGATCGTGATTCGAAAAACCGTTCGCGCGTCCGACGTTCGCTCCATCGACACTTGGCCACCGTGATCCTGCACAATTTTCTGCACCACCGTAAGTCCAAGCCCCGTTCCGTTTTCTTTGCCAAAACTCACAAAGGGATGAAACAGCTTGTCACGAATCGGTTCCGCGACCCCCGGACCGTTATCCGAAACCGAAATCGTGAAGGAGGGACCGTCCCTGTCGATCGCGACCTGAACTTCTCCCTCTCCGCCGGGCGCCGCCTCGCAAGCATTGAGCAGAAGATTGTATAGAGCGCGCTCCAGCTTGTGGGGATCGAACCACGCCGAACTTTGGCCATCGCTGCGGACCTCGATCAGAGTGCCCTGATGGCGCGGATGCAGACGCACTGCCTGCATGGCTCGCTGCACAGTTTCCACGATGCTCGCATCGGTTGGGCTTAGGGACTCTCTCGTTCGGGCAAACTCGAGCAGCGAATCAATAAGGTCGGTCATCTGATTTACGCCGGTTCGAACCTCTTGATACAGTTCTTCGCGCTGCGAGGATGTCAATCGCCCGTCGCAAAGAAACTCAGAATTGGCCACAACCGCGGCCAGAGCGTGGCGAAGGTCATGAGAAATCGAGCTTGCCATGCGTCCGATCGTCGCCAGCTGCTCAGACTCCAAAAGAGCCTGCTGAGTTCTGAGCAGACTCGCACGCATACGGTCGAAAGCGGAAGTCAACTCGGCGACCTCGTCACTACCCCGCGGATCCAGGGGACGGTGAAAATCCCCGTACTCCAAGGCGCGTACGCCTTCCACAAGGCTGGCCAGCGGACGAGTGAATGTATGAGAGATGAGGAAGACCAACCCGCTTCCTACGAGCACTGCCGCAAGACCCAGCAGCAACAGCAATCGGTTTAGTTTCTCGAGAAACTTTGCGGCCTGATCGTAGGATCCCAGTACGGTCAAACCCACAGGGGTTTGTTGCTGGCCCGACAAGTCAATCGAGGTCGCCAAGAAATTCTCTTTTCCAACTTCAACATCCCGAGGCCCGCTCTGCCCGGACCGAGTTGCCAACGCGCGCACCCCCGGGCTTGCGACTTGGTTGGGTGCCAGCGTGGTTGCTACGATTTCATCGCCATAGAAGAAAGCCACCTGACTGGCTGATACCTTACTGACCTCGCGAGCCAACCGGTCATCGATTTCGTAGCCGATAATCAAGAAGCCGAGCAGCGGCCCTTCCGTCTTCGTACCAAAGTAAACCGGCTGCACGAAGGTTTGGTAGAGATGGTGAGCACCAAACCACCAGTGGCTGGA
This sequence comes from Candidatus Sulfotelmatobacter sp., assembly GCA_049515395.1. Taxonomy (GTDB): domain Bacteria; phylum Acidobacteriota; class Terriglobia; order Terriglobales; family Acidobacteriaceae; genus Sulfotelmatobacter. The sequence continues at coordinate 10,997 of JBEKUD010000044.1, forward strand.
ACTCTCTTCGTTGAGGGCTCGCTCGAAATATTTTTGTGCCGCCTCGCGGGTAAAGCCTGCTGATTTTGTATGCAGGGCGACCACCGTGCCATTACGGTTCGCCAGTACCAGAAGATCGCTTCCGGTCAACCCCCACAAATCTTTGGAAGCGTCCTGGATCGTTGCCGGATCGGGTGCCGTCATAATAGCTCTCGTGATCGGCAAATAGGCCACCAGTTCCGCGGCGCCTGACAGCGTCACTTCGCGGTCATGCTGGAAATTCTGGAACGTGATCACGGAGTTCTGAAGATCCTGCTCGATTCCCTCCCGCACGTGGCTTCGCACGCTGTGCCGCACGACCAGGAGAGCCATGGCCGTGAGACCGGCAGTGATCAACACCATGGACAGCAGAAAACGGGTACGCAGCCGCGTTCTGGACGCGAGTGCGCTTCCGGATTGTTCTGGGAAAGTTTGCAAGACGGGTTCTGATGAGGAAGCCAAATGATCTCAGCGGACAAACTTGTAACCCACTCCGTGTACGGTGCGAAAATGCACTGGACTGGCTGGGTCGCGTTCCAATTTTTGCCGAAGCTTCAGAATGTGATTATCCACCGTGCGCGTGGAGGGATAATTCTGGTATCCCCAAACGTCGTTCAGCAATTCGTCGCGGCTGATTACGCGCTCCGCATTTTCCACGAAAAACTTCAGCGTCTTGAATTCTTGCGCTGTCATGATCACAACCTTGCCGTCGCGCTGGACTTCCATTTTTCTGAAGTCAATCGCGATGTCGTCGAAACTTACCAGGTTCACATTCGCCCTTCTCGAGGTGTGCCGCAGAGCCGCGCGCACGCGCGCCAACAGCTCCCGGGGGCTGAAAGGCTTGGTCACGTAGTCGTCCGCACCCAGCTCGAGCAGCAAGACCTTGTCGGAGACGTCGCTGGTTGCGCTGAGAACAACAATCGGCAGGGCAGGCGCTTCGGCCTTGACGATCTTGCACAGATCGCTGCCGGAAAGTTTGGGTAAGCGAAGGTCGAGAATAATAACCGCTGGCGGAGCAGCCCGGCAGCTTTCCAGCGCTGACTGCCCGTTCGCTTGAACTTCCACCGCGTACCCCTCGGTCTCGAACAAGCGCCTCAATGCTTTCTGAACGGCGGGATCATCCTCCACTATCAGAATTCTTCCCATGGGCGCTACTGAGTTCATCGAATCTGCCGATCTGGCCGTGCTCAAGGGTGTGGCGATTTGACTCATAAGAGCTGCCCTCGCTTCATTCACAGGCTTGGTTACAATGCCATCGGCGATTCACAACCCGCCCGACAGCAAACTGAAGAGTACAACGTTCCTGCCTATTTTGAGTGCAGGGGCACAGGTTTGACAAATTCTTTACATTTGCGGGCTCCGGCAAAAAGGATGTCCGGCAAAAGGCGTGCAGCGAATCTGCAGACAGAAATTGTACAAACCGATGACACCGCCATGACACGGCGAAAAGACAACGCGTCTAGCCTCCCGAGAAGACGGAGAAAAGTCGTTCAGGTTTTCGATCGACGATCCCATGCGTTACTCCCGGAGGATATCCCGATGTCTCGTTGGTTCAGTCCCGTTCTTGGGTACGCATCTTCTGTAGCTCTCCTGCTGATGCTTGTTTCCAGCATGGCCGCGGCACAATACAAACTCACCCCTCTGGTTTCGAATCAAGCGGGAATGGCTGCACACACCGATCCGCTGCTGGTGAATGCCTGGGGACTCGTCTACGGACCGGGGGGACCTTTCTGGATCAGCGACAATGGCTCGGGGTGGTCGACGCTTTACAGCGCTTCTGGCGTTAAGGAAGGATCGGAGGCGCAAGTTCCAACCGCGGGCAGCGACGGTCCCGGATCGCCGACCGCCATTGTCTTCAACGGATCCAAGGATTTCCAGGTGAAGGGATGGCCTTCGATCTTTCTGTTCGCGACTCTGGATGGCACGATCAGCGGCTGGGCGCCACAGTCAAATCCCAATGCTGCCATTGTTGCCGTCACGATGCCGGGCGCGGTGTATACCGGCCTGGCGAATACCAGCAAGACTTCCGGGAATTTTCTATTCGCCGCCGACAATGCCAACAATAAGGTGGATGTATTCGATGGCTCGTTCAAGCTGGTCGATTCGTTTACCGACACTACTCTTCCCGTGGGCTTTGCCCCATTCGGCATCCAGGACTTCGGCGGCCTGCTCTACATTTCCTTCGCCAGTTCTTCGGGCGGCCCGGGTGGCTATATCGAGATCTACAGCGAAAGCGGAGTGTTCTGAAGCGACTGGCGCAAGGTGGGGCGCTGAACCAGCCCTGGGGTTTCGCAATAGCGCCCAGAAATTTTGGGCCTTTCAGCAATACTCTGCTGGTCTCAAACAACACCAACTCCGGCACCATCAACGCTTTCAATAGCGTAACTGGAGAGTTCGTGGGCACCATCCGGGATACTGACGGCAAGGACATCGTGATCCCGCAGCTTTGGGGAATCGAGTTCGGTGGCGGATCAGCAAACAACGGGCCCGCAAACGACCTCTTCTTTACCGCCGGTCCTGACAATAACTTGGCGGGAACGTTCGGCAAAATCGCAGCGACTCATCCTTGAAAGCCGGTGGCCATACGCCGACAAGCAACGAGTAACCTCCCCACTTAGGAGTGGCCTGAGGAATTTCAGGCCGCTGACGTAAGTTGCGGATCGGATTCGTGATGACATGCGCGCACATAAGGTTGAGAGAGCGGATATTAGAATCCAGGCGCCAGAGTCGAGCACCGCTGATAGTAGCAGTCTGATCGGATCACTCCTGCTCATTGTTCAAGATCGCGAGCGGAACAAAGCTCCCTTCGCTCAATTTCTGACTTAGCTGCAACAATTTCGTTTTCTTAAATGCGACCCATTCCGCCATGCCTTCACGCACGCGTTCGCTGGACTCTTTGTAAACGGATATCGCCTGCGAAGGCACAGCGCGGTCCCCGCCTTCGACAACACGAAGCGCTGAGGCCAGAGCGGCATAGGCGCTTTGTAGTCCTCCCTGCTGCGGTTGAGTGATCCCTTCAATAAGAATTTTCTTGACCTCCGATTGAGCGCCCGCCAGGGTCGCCTTCAGAGTGGGATTTTTGTCGCCAACTTTCTGCTCAGCTTCAGCCAGCTGCTTCTGGACCGAACCGATTTCGCCGAGGACGCGGCGGGCGTCGATGGTTTCGGCAAACATTTGTTGACCAAGCTGCAACTGCTGTTGAAGAATCTCCGGAGTCGCGGGCGAGCGCGGATCCATAACAACCTTTAGAATCTGAGTCTGCGGCTTTCCGTCCACGGTGAGTCTGACCGTGTATTTCCCCGGCACAGCCTTCGGGCCGCTCGGACTGCGGTAGTCGGATGCTTCATCCGCGCTGGGCCCTCCCGAGCTGCCCCAGGTCAGATTCCAGACGAAGCGGTGCATTCCCGGAGCTGTCTGCAGGGCTTCAGGTTTAGGGAGCCAGCGCTCGGCGATGGGTACCGGGGGATGTTTTTCCGGATGTTTATCTTCCGACGAAAATCTGCGGACGAGTTGCTGCTGCGTGTCGAGAACTTCCAGCGTAACCCTGCTGGCCGGAGACTTGAGAAAATAATCAATGATTGCCCCAGCGGGTGGGTTCTCTGCGGTGGGTTCCTCGGGCGGAAGGGGTGTCCCGGTGAAGCCATCGTTATCAATGCGAAACGCGGGCGCGGGATCGTAAAGCCAGAACGGGTTTTCTTTTTCTCCGGCTTCCGATGTCTGTCGCAGCGGCGTGATGTCGTCCAGAATCCAGAAGGAGCGGCCGTGCGTAGCAATGATCAGATCGTCGCCATGAATCGCGAGATCGCGTACTGAAGTGACCGGCAGATTAAGCTGCAAGGATTGCCAGTGGTCACCATCATCGAAAGATAGGTAAACTCCCAATTCGGTTGCGGCGAAGAGCAAAGCCTTATGCTTGCGGTCTTCGTAATTGTAATTATCTTGGCGAATGCCGCGGGCAAAAGCGGAAGCCCCAATTCCAGCGGTGATGAGCTGCCAGCTAGCTCCGTAGTCGCGGGTTCGATAGAGATAAGGCGTCTGATCGTCGAGGCGGCTGCGATCCACGGCCGCATAGGCAACGGCAGGATCAAAGCGCGAGGCTTCGATGAACGAGATCTTGCTCCACGCGCTGAGGCCCTTGGGTGTGACGTCTTTCCAGATTTTTCCACCATCGCGCGTGAGGTGAATTAATCCCGTATCGCTTCCTGCCCAGATCAGATCACGGTTGAGAGCCGATGGCGCAATGGTGAACACCACGCCGTAGCCGCGCTGTTTTGCATTCTCGATCGTCGGCGGTCCTTGCGTCTTGTCTCCCGGCTGTTGCGTTGCTCCTGTGAGATCGGGACTGATGATCTCCCAGTGCAGACCGCCGTCGACGGTCTTCATTACATATTGCGTTCCGAAATAGAGCGTTGTTGAGTCAGCGGGAGACAAAATCAGAACCGGAGTCCATGGATCTCTATATTTACGTTGATCAATCTGCGACCCGAAAGAGAGAGCCGGCCAGGGAGTAATATCCTGGCTGAGGCCGGTACGCTTGTTGTAGCGATCCACGCTCCCGTAAGTCCCACTCACATAGATGATGTTCGGATCTTTGGGATCGGGCGCCATATATCCGCTCTCGCTGCCGCCCGCGGGAAACCAATCACGTGGAGTGATTTGGCCGTGATCGGTTCGGCTGGGCACGGCAAAGCTTCCGCTATCCTGTTGCGCACCGTACACCACGTAAGGAAACTGGTTGTCGGTAATCACATGATAGAGCTGCGCCGTGGGCTGGTTGTACCACGTCGTCCAAGTCCGGCCACGGTCCAGGCTGATGCTGGTGCCCTGATCGGTTCCCAGCACCATGCTGGCAGAGTTCTGGGGATCGATCCAAATCTGATGATAATCGTCACCGCCGGGTGCGCCACGAACGATCGAAGTCGTTTGCCCTCCGTCTTCGGATCGGTAAAGCGCAACATTTGGGAGATAGAGGATATTGGAATTGTGCGCGTCGATGGTGATGCTGCTGAAATACCACGCACGGCTGGTGAGAGGCGGATCCGCGTTCGCCAAAGTCCAGGTATCGCCCCCGTCGTCCGAACGATAGAGACCCGCTTTTTCCGCCTGAATGAGCGCAAAGACCCGCTTGCCATCGGGGGCCACGGCAACCCCAATGCGTCCCCAATCGCCCGCCGGCAAACCATTGCGGTTGAGTCGAGACCACGTCTTGCCCGCGTCCTGGGATCGATAGAGGCCGCCGCCGGGTCCGTCGATGGGGGCATAGGTGCTCCAAGGAGGGCGATGAGTATTCCACGTGCCGGCAAATAAGATCTGCGGGTTCCCGAAACAAATCGCCAAATCTGAAACGCCGATTTCCGACCCCTGGTCGAGGACCCGGGCCCAATGCATTCCTCCATCGACGGACTTGTAAACGCCACGTTGTTCGTTTGGACGATAAGCGTGACCGAGCGCCCCGACATAAACGACATTCGGATTTTGTGGGTCGATCACGATCCGGCTGATCTGCCGCGTGTCCTCCAATCCGATGTGTGTCCACGTTGAACCGCCATCCACGGTTTTATAAACGCCGGTGCCGGAAGACAGATCAGAACGAATGTCGGATTCTCCGGTGCCGGCGTAGATGGTCTTGGGATCGGAAGGCGCCACCGCAATCGCACCGATGGAACCGACCGGTTGATCATCAAAGATCGGCGTCCACACCGTTCCGGCGTCGCTGGTCTTCCAGATGCCGCCATTGACCGCGCCAAAATAGAAAGTCGTGGAGTCGCCCGGCACACCCGCCACCGCAACCACACGGCCACCGCGAAAAGGGCCAATCAGGCGCCACCGGAGCCCATTCGTTAGTTCCGCGGGAACCGCTTGGGCCATCGCTAGGGCAGAGAGCAAAAGAAGCGCGGCGAGTGAACGAGGAAGGAAGGTGATGATACGCTGTCCGAAACACGATCTGAGTTTGTGCAAGTGGCAAATCCCCTGGGTGGATAGCAGTCTACTGGAAAAAGGCAGTGTTCTTGAAATGGTTGTTTGACCAGATGTTCCTGCCCCTCGCGCGAGGGCCTTTGCTCTGGTACGCTGCAAAGAATATGCGCTCTTCCCAGAGTCTATTTTTCGTAGCCGCTCTAGTCGCCTGGCTCTTCGCCCAGAACCTCAAAGCCCAAGACCTCAAGGCCCAGAGCCTCAAGCCAGTGGCCGATCGCCTCGCAGCGCAGAACGCCGTTTTCGAAGAACAGTACGAATCCGATCTCCGGAACTTTCCTGAACGCGCTACCGCCTTCGGCGACTACCGTTACAATGACAAGCTCGCCGAGTACTCACTCCAGGCCATCACCGATCGCCATGAGACCGACGAAACCTTCATTGCCCGGCTCGAGGCCATCCCGACTACGGATTTTACCGACCAGGACCAGCTTTCCCACGACTTGTTGGTTCGTGTCCTCCAGCAGCGGATCGCCGACTTTACCCTGAAAGAGTATGAGATGCCAATCAATCAGCAGAATGGCATCCATACCAGCCTCGCGGATCTACCGCTGTCCGTTCCCCTCGACTCGGTCAAGCACTATGAAGACTACATCGCGCGTCTTCACCAGATTCCTCGGGTGCTCCTCGAGACAACAGAAGTCCTTCGCGCCGGCATGAAGGATAAGCTCATGCCTGTCCGATTCCTCATCGAGAAGCTTCCCGTTCAGTGTCAAGGCATCATCGATGCCGACCCTTTCCTTCTGCCGACCAAAAAGTATCCCGCGAGCATCTCCCCGGAAGACCAGAAGCGCTTGACCCAGCAAATCACCGACGCCATCAACAGCGACATAATCCCCGCCTACAAAACCTTCGCTGCATTCCTCAGCACAGAATATGCTCCCGAAGGCCGGACCACTCTGGCGGTCACATCCTTGCCGCAGGGCGAGAAGCGCTACCAAAACGATATCTACGGCCGCACAACCACGCACATGACGCCGGATGAAATTCACCAACTCGGTCTTCGCGAAATTAGCCGCATCGAGGCCGAAATGACGGCGATCGCAAGAAAGGAGGGATTTGCCGACCTTGCCTCCTTCCGGGCTTCTCTCAAAACCAATCCCAAATACGTTCCGCCCTCCGCCGCGCAGATCCTTGACGATTTCCGCCGCTACATCGCGCAAATGGAACCGAAGCTTCCGCAGCTTTTCACGCTTCTTCCAAAGTCGCCGGTCACCGTCGAAGCCATGCCCCCTTTCCAGGCCGCAGCCGCAACCCACTATGTCACGGGCACGCCGGACGGCAAGCGCCCCGGCCGCGTTGTCGTCGCCACTTCCAACTTCGCGAATCGCTCGCTGATCGGAGATGAGGCCATCGCCTACCATGAAGGCATTCCCGGCCATCACATGCAGCTATCTGTGCAGCAGCAACTGACCGGCCTCCCTAAGTTTCGACTGCATAGCCTCGGCTTCAATGCCTACGTGGAAGGCTGGGCTCTGTATGCAGAGCAACTCGGCAAAGAGGTGGGCTTCTATCAAGATCCCGTTTCAGACTACGGCCGTCTTTCTTCGGAGCTCTTCCGTGCCGTGCGTTTGGTGGTCGATACGGGAATCCACTCGAAAGGATGGACTCGCGATCAGGTTGTGGACTTCTTCCGCAAGTCCGGCGCCGTCGACGAGCCCACGATCCAGTCCGAAACAGACCGCTACATTGCGTGGCCCGCACAAGCCCTAAGTTATAAGCTGGGTCAACTCAAGTTTCGCGAACTCCGCGAACGCGCGCAGAAGGAATTAGGCTCCAGCTTCGATCTGCGCAAATTCCACGACGAGATGCTCGATGGCGGAACCCTTCCTCTTGATCTACTTGCGGCCCGCACCGACAAATGGATCGCACAACAGAAATCAAAGTGATCGACGGTGCTTGAAGAGAAACAGGCCTTTCCTTTCCATCCATCGGAATTCCGAATCCTATTGCACATGCTCTCTGCTCACACCCACACTCATGGTGCATCTAACCAGTTCCGTTCACACCGCTGAGAAAACCTCCCAGGTGGCCGGTCACTGCGACCATACAGACTGCCAGCAATTCAATCGGCAGGCGGTAACTCGGCAAGCCTTCTGTTCCTCGTCGAGCGCGGAAATGCATCCACCACACAAGCCAAATCAGCGCGCTTGAGATGCACGCGAGTACGAGATGCATCAATAAGATGCCCTTCAGTTTGTGTCCCTCGAGTTGGAGCTGCCATGCGAGCAGTCCAGTCCCGAGTACCGGAAATGTTGAAATCGCTGCCGCCAGCAGGTTGTAATAGGCCGCGTCCGCGACTCCTCGGCGCTTTGTCCATTGCGCGATAAAGTCGAACGCCGCTGCCGCAACGAACAGTGCAATAGGGAAGTGAATGAGCACCACATGTTGAGCGTGCTTCGCCAGAAGTGCCGCCTTGAAATCGAAAGGATTTACCATCGCCCGATCACCTACTAAGACGGTTCAATCCGCCGCGATGAAATACGTCACACCTTGGATAACGGACTTCGTGGTTTTTTATTCCAGTTCAATGCGGTTTCATCCGGAAGCGACCACGGGGCGCGAGGCGATGTCAGCCTGCCCTGCCCTGGTTACTCAAATAAATTGTTTTTCCACGGGAATAAACCCACGGCTGCCTTGTTCTACTATGTGGACGTGTCAGCAGCGAATCTCCATCTCGACTCGTTCGAAGAACTGGCTATGCCGCTCTTCGATCCGTTGTACAACTTTGCTCACTGGCTCACACAGAATCGCGAAGAGGCCGAAGACTTGGTTCAGGAAACCTATGCCAAGGCTTTGAAAGGGTTTCCGTCTTTCCAGTTGGGGACCAATTTCCGGGCGTGGATGTATCGCATCTTGCGTAACACATTCTTGACCTCGCGCACCGGCTTGAAAGTGTCAATGACCGTCCCTCTCGATCCCGAGGACGACGGCCCTGAACTGGCAGTTGAACACGACACGCCAGAAACGCTTCTTGTCGAACGCTGGAACCGGGAACAGCTCCAGAGCGCGATCGATGAACTGCCGGTTGATTTCCGGGAGATCCTCCTTCTCTGGGAAGTGGAGGAGATGTCGTATCAGGAAATTTCCGAAACGCTTTCGATTCCTATCGGCACGGTAATGTCGCGGTTATCGCGCACCAGGAGAACCTTACGCGATCGACTACGACCACAGCTACAACCTGAAACAGGTACGCCGTGGACGGCAAAGGGGACGAACCATGGTTTGTGAATCTTGGAAAGAAAAGCTCGACACCTATCTCGACGGTGGGGTTCCAGAGGAAGAGATGCGCTCCTTCGATGCTCACTTGCGCAACTGCCCCTCCTGCTCGGCGGATGCCCTCACCCGCTTGCAGATGAAGCGCGCCATCCAAGTCGCCGGAAGGCGTTTTACACCCAGTGCTGAGTTCCGAAAACGCGTACAGCAGAGCATTGCACCCAGACCTCACCGTGGCTACCGTGCGGGATGGATATTTGCTGCTGCGGCAGCCGTCCTTCTCGCAATCGGTACGTTGACTTCGGCCTATCTGGGAACCCGGTCCGGCACAGACCGGATTTTCAGCGAGATCGCCGACCTTCACGTGGCAACGCTCGCCAGTTCATCTCCGGTGGATGTGGTCTCCACCGATCGCCACACGGTGAAACCGTGGTTCCAGGGAAAAATTCCCTTTGCCTTCAACCTGCCGGAACTCCACGATTCCGAATTCTCTTTGCTGGGAGGCCGGATGACCTATCTTGACCAAGCGCCAGGCGCGCATCTGATCTATGATTTGCGGAAACATCACATTTCTGTCTTCGTGTTCCAGGAACGGTCCTTGAAATTGCCAGCCAGCTTGGGCGAGGATCTTGTCTCGCCAAGAAACCTGCCCTTCAACATGGAAACATGGACTCAAAGCGGCCTTCGCTATTTCGTGATCGGCGACGCGAGTGCTGCGGATATCGATCGCCTTCTGAAATTGTTTAAAGCCGCGTCATAGATTTTCACGGCCAATTATCGGGAGGCCTTGTACGTTTCTGTAGGATGGATTGGTCGGCGAACGCGTAACCCCTCATAAATCCGGTGAAGTATTTTGCAAATGACGGAATGCTTTCACTGCTGCTGTTGTTGGGCATCGACCAACTGCGATTGCTCGGTCTCTTCAAGAAACTGGGACCACTCCTCGTCGGCCGCAAACTCCTCGTCGGGAGGAAGCACCGCTTGTGAGGGCGTCACTCGAACCCGAACCTGAAGCTGAGTCTCAGCCTTTCCCTTCATGACGCCCATGGTGGGCGGAACGTCGGCGTAATCGCGGCCAATTGCCGTGCGGATGTGCCTCTCCCCCGCCAGTTGATTGGTAGTGGGATCGAAGCCCATCCAGCCGATTCCCGGCACGAGCGCTTCCACCCATGCATGCGTGGCGGCATCCGCCGAGGGATGCGCATTCTCGCTCTCGTGGTAGAGATATCCGCTGACATAACGACAAGGAATTCCGGCATGTCTGACCAGCGCAATCATGATATGAGCAAAATCCTGACATACGCCCTGCCGTGACCGAAGCGCATCTTCAATCGGAGAGTTTACCGAGGTACTTTTCTGTACGTACCTGAAACTACGATTCACACCCGAGTTGATATTCCGAAGGAATGCCAAAGGGCTTCGTCCATTCCTTTCATTCGCTCCGATCTCCTTCGCGAACTCTTCAAGTTCTGGCGAGGAGCGCGCAAAATGACTCGGCGTCATCATGTCCCAGTAATCATTTTTTTCGACGAGCTGCTCCAAGTCCGCCCACGCTTCGGAATCCGCGCACTCGGGAACCGATGGCTGCGGGTCAATATTCACCAAAGCGTCAGAAATGATGGTGAGCTGGCCATGACGGGCCGGCAAGTCAAAATGGTGAACAAGATTGCCGTAGGCGTCGGTATAGCCAAAAATTCGGGCTCTCGGATTTACGGACAGCTGAAACACAAAACAGCGCTGGTTGACCTCGCTTCTGGGGTGCATACGAACTTCCATCATGCTCTGCCAGACCAGATGGCTGTAGCGATAGCGCGTGAAATGGCGAATGGCGTAGAACATTAGGTTTGGAAGGCGACCTCAATCGGATATTCAATGTAGAGTTCGTTCACCGCCGCATGCAGTTCACGGCATTGCTCGATGATTGCCATAAGGTATTTGTGCAATCCGTCGATGATTTCGCCAACCTGCACGAAGGCGACCATCGATCGCAAGCGCCCGATCAATATTTCGATCCTATCGGTTCTGCGGCTTAACGAAAGGTTGCGGATTGACGTTAACGCCTCGTGCATCCGGTCAAGAGAATAACGGACCGAATAAGGGAACTCAGGCTTCAGCAGAAGGAAATTGGCTATCCGTTCAGGCTTGAGTTCGGCGGTGCACGCCTTGCAATAGGCTTCAAACGCGGCGCAACTGCTTAACAGACCGACCCAATCTAAGTCGTCTGCATGCTTGTCGAGGACAAAATATGCATCCAGCAGGACGCAGAGATTGCAAGCCCTTTCGATATATTTGCCTAACTGAATGAAGTGCCAGGCCTCATCATGATTCATAGTGGCGGCGGTGATCCCATTAAATCTGTAGGAGCCTTCGCGTACCAGGCTCACCACTCGCATTGCACCCGCATCATCATTCGGTTGCAGCTCAAAACCTGTCACCTCATGAAAAAGGCGGTTCAGATGCTCCCACATCTCCGAACTGATTTCCTCGCGGACCTGCCGTGCATTTTCGCGAGCTCCGCTTATGCATTTCACAATCGAAAAAGCTCCTTCCGGATCCGCTACCAACAAAAACAGCGCACGCTGCGGATCGACGTTGCTGGCGCCCGCACCAGGAGCTAATGAAGAAACGGCGCGAAACCAACGCTCTTCCGTAGAAAACTTTGCGGGATTGAGAATGAGGCCGTATGTCGCCTTCAACACGCGCGCCGCATTGTCCGCCCTCTCGAAATAGCGGCTCATCCAGTAAAGACTGTCAGCTACCCGTGAAAGCATGGATCTGCGCCATCCAATCTTCAGACTCTCAAGTCTGCAGGACCCACGTGTCCTTCGAGCCCCCGCCCTGCGACGAATTGACCACCAGGGATCCCTTTCGCAGCGCGACTCGAGTGAGGCCGCCGGGAATAACCGTAATTTTCTCGCCGTAAAGCACATACGGGCGGAGATCGACGTGACGCGGTTCGATGATTCCGTCCACAAAACACGGAGCGGTCGAAAGATTGATTGTGGGTTGGGCGATGTAATTCCGCGGCTGTGCGTAAATTTTTTGCCGGAATTCGGAGCGCTGTTCCTCCGTGCTATGCGGCCCAATCAGCATGCCGTACCCACCCGACTCGCCCACCGCTTTCACCACATACTCATCCATCCTCTGGCAAACGTGGTCGCGCTGCCCCGGATCGGACATCAACAGAGTTTCAACGCCCTCCAGAATCGGATCCTGATCGAGGTAGTAGCGAATGATTTTGGGCACATAGGCGTAGATCGCTTTGTCGTCGGCAACTCCGGTCCCCAGCGCATTCGCAAAGGCGACATTTCCAGCGCGATACGCATTGAACATTCCCACCGCACCGAGGGCCGATCCGCTTTCAAAGACCAGCGGATCCAGATAATCATCGTCGATTCTCCGATAGATCACGTCAACCCGCTGCAGGCCGAATGTCGTTCGCATGTAAACCACATTATCGTGGACCACCAGGTCCCTCCCTTCGACAAGCTCAATGCCCATTTGCCGTGCCAGGTAGGTGTGCTCAAAGTAAGCAGAGTTGTAGGAACCCGGAGTCAGTAAAACCACCGTCGGCTCAGAACGGCCCTCCGGAGCGAGGGAGCGCAAGGTGGAGAGAAGCGCTTGGCTGTATTGCTCGATCGGCCGCACTCGACATTTTTGAAACAATCCGGGAAATATTTGCTTCATTACCCTGCGGCTCGTGAGCATGTAAGACACGCCGCTCGGTACGCGCAGATTGTCCTCGAGAACGACAAAGTTTCCCTCGGGGTTACGTATCAAGTCTGTGCCGACCACCGTGATGTAGACGTCGCGGGGAACCTTGATACCACGCATTTCGCGGCGGTAGTGCTTGCAGGTATAGATGATGCTCCCGGGCACCACGCCATCTCGAATAATTTTGCCCTCATGATAGACATCTTTGAGGAACAGATTCAGCGCTGTGATCCGTTGGCTCAGTCCACGTTCGATCTTTTCCCACTCCGCCGCTGTGATGATCCTGGGTAGCAGATCGTGAGGGAAAATTCGCTCTGTGCCTTTGTCATTGCCGTAAACGGTGAAGGTAATTCCCTGGTTGAAGAACGATTGGTCAGCCTCGTATTTGCTGCGCCTTAACTCGTCAGGGCCCAACTGCAATAGCAGGTTATGGAGCGGGCGATACTGTTTGCGGGGGCGGTCCACGGCCATGAACATCTCGTCATAAGCGCCATTCAGCTCGTACCGGTGGAGGGCAACTGCACCGCCATGATCGGTTGTATCCGCTTCTATAATCATGATTGCCGCGACTGATCGCCGCCAGAATAGCTCATCCGATGGCGAAATGATGAACTGGAAAAGCGATACGGGTCATTCAAGAAACAGCGCGAATCGCCTTCGCGATCCTAAGAGCTGGATCGCGCGACTTCTCTGACGCTCTCCACGGGGTTTTCGTTTCCCGAAGGCTGGAATTCGATGTCAGGCAACTGCTCCACCGCCCGCCGAAGGGATTGCTCCCAGCTGGAGTGGATCAGGTTCAAGTCTCGGTCTCCGGCCGAAATCCGCCGGTATCGGGTGATTTGCAGGCTGTCTTTCTGGTACAACAGCAGGTCGAAGGGAGGCCCAACGGTCACATTGGAACGCATCGTCGCATCGAGCGAAAGCAGAGCATACTTCGCCGCAACCTCTAACGAGGTGGTGGCCTGAATGCCGCGGTCGAGGATGGGGCGTCCGTATTTGCACTCACCCAGTTGCAAGTACAAGGAGTCTTCCGTAGCCGCCAGAGGATTTCCTTGCGGATAAATCAAGTAGAGGTTAGGCTCTTGTCCCCGCACCTGCCCACCCAGCAGCAAATGCACGTTAAAGCTGAACGAATCGCGCTCCAGCGACGCACGGTCAATATCGGAGATTCTGCGGACGCAGGTTCCCACGATGCGGGCGGCCTCATAAAGAGAGTTGGCTTGCGCGAGCCCCCTTCCGGAATCGAAATCGTCGCCCAGCAAAGTGATTACCGATTGACTGATGGAGAGGCTACCGCTGGTCAAAATCACAAACACTCTCTCCCCGGGCTGGACGAAGCGATGCATCTTGCGACAGACGTTGACCTGATCAAAACCCGCATTGGTCCTCGAATCCGAGGCCAGTACCAAACCCTGCTGCGTCATAATTCCTAGACAGTATGTCACTTTCACCTCGGGTGGGAACCCACTGCATAATACACTGACGGTTTGTATCGAATTTGTAATTCGAGCTAGCGGGAAAATTGTGGAAGAGCAGTCAGAATTCGTGATAGTTTCTGCATCTCATCCGCATCCCGCTCGCACGAGGAAACTGCACTGTATGTTGATTCGCCTTGGCTACGACATTCAATTCGAGACGGTTGGCGAGGTACCGATCGTGACTCTGCTCAACGTCCACCCGTCGCGAACAGCATTCCTAAGAGAGCCCGACGAGATGCATACCGATCCACTTGTGAAAGTCGAAAGCTTTGAGGACAGCTTTGGCAATCACAGTTGTCGCCTGGTGGCTCCCTCGGGCAAGATTCGATTTCAGAATTCCACGCTCATCGAGGATTCGGGAAAGCCCGATCTGGAAGATCCTGAGGCCCCCGAGGTTCCTATCGATCAACTGCCCCCGAATGTCCTGCCCTACCTTATGAACAGCCGCTACTGCGAAGTGGATCTCTTGTCGAACACCGCTGCGGAGCTATTTTGGAGCGCACCAAAGGGGTGGAAGCGCGTTCAGGCCGTATGTGATTGGGTGCACAGCAAGGTCACCTTCGGATACGAGTTTTCCAGCCCAGTTCGCAGCGCGCTGGGTGTTTTTACCGAGCGGGTCGGGGTCTGCCGAGACTTTCAGCACCTTGCGATCGCGTTCTGCCGAGCCCTCAATATCCCCGCTCGGTACGCAACGGGATACCTGGGTGACATCGGGGTGATCGTAGCTCCGAGCCCAATGGACTTCAGCGCTTGGTTTGAAGTTTACCTGGGCGATCGCTGGTGGACCTTCGACGCTCGGCACAATCTTCGGCGCATCGGACGCGTCTTGATGGCAACCGGGCGCGACGCAACCGACTGTGCGATGACGACATCATTTGGAAGAGCGAAGTTGATTAACTTCCAAGTTACCACCGACGAAGTGCCGGGGTCGCGAGCGGCCTAATCATGAATTGGTAGTGAACCGCTCCTCGCAATGAAGTGGGTGTGAGACGAGTCGCAGCCGCCCTGGCGTGGGCAACTTGCCCAAAATAATCGCCAGCTACAACCGCTTGGTCGTCGTCCGTTTCCGGGGCAAGGGAAAATCGGCCACGTCAAACGAAGCCTCGATATCGCCCTTTGATGGCGGCAGCGGCCTATCTATTATGTCGTACTACGATATACATTGCGCCTTGGAATCCGTATGACACCGGCGCACCAATCCGCACCACCACGTAGCGGATCGGCCAGAGCGTATACACTGGAGCTTCACACCTTACAATCACAGAGGAGAACTCTCCATGACCTACTACGGATCCAAAGACTTGGCTGACAGCCTTCGCACTGTGCGAAAGAACACGCTCATCATCGCCGAGGACATTCCCGAGGACCGCTACGGCTTCAGAGCGGCGCCGGAAACACGAACGGTAGCCCAAACCCTCACTCACATCGCCGTGGCGCAGAGGATACCGGAACAGATCCACTGCGTCGAGCGGCGCACGACGCTTGCAGGATTCGACTTTCCGGGTATGCTGCGGAGCATCGTCGCCGAGGAGCAAAGACCTCGCAGTAAGGCACAGATCATCGCGCTTCTGCGCGACGAAGGAGAGCGCTCGGCAAAATGGCTGGAGAACCAATCCGACGAATTCCTCGCCGAGCGCGTTCAATTGCCGCCGGGCGTGACGCCGCCGAGCAAAACCCGCTTCGAGATGCTCATGAGCATCAAGGAACACGAGATGCATCACCGCGGCCAACTGATGCTGATCGAGCGGATGCTGGGCATCGTGCCGCACCTCACACGCCAGATGCAGGAGCGAATGGCGGCGGTGTCCAACGCCCCGGCGCACTAGGCTCGGGCCAGCCCCTGTCACCGCGGAAGCTTGTGTTTGGTCCGACAATTCGACGGGTATCAGCTCACGTGTCAGAGCTCCCGCCCGCTATGCGAGCCCGCTTTGCCTCGCAAGTTTCAATGCTTCTAAAGCCGCGCCTCGTGCGCCCGCGGTGTCGCCATTCGGCATCACGTGGATGGGAATGTCGGCTTGCTCCTCTCGCTGAGTGGGCATCCCCGCGCGGATCTCTTCGAGGAACCAGCGCTGAAATTCCTGACCGGTCTCGAGCACACCACCACCGACGATCAAGGCATCAGGGTCGAAGGTATTCACCATTTCGTCGAAGAACAGTCCCAGGGCATGGGCCTCCACCCGGAAAATCTCTTTGCACATGGGATCACCTTGCTCCGCTAGGCCGCGAACGAGTTTGGCCGCCGGGTGCGGGTCCTGCATTGCCAGCTCGTGACCGGGATAGCGCGGCAAATAATATGGCAGTAGAGTCTTCTCGATCGCGGTTAGCGAGCAAAGCGACTCTAAGTCACCGATTCGTCCGCAATTGCATTGCGGTTTGATGCCGGAGATACCGGCAATGCTCTGGTATGGAATCAATACGTGGCCGAGTTCTCCGCCGAATCCATTTTTGCCCTTCACGACGTTGCCATCGAGGATGATGCCTCCCCCGTTGCCCGTACCGACGACGTCGGAGATCGATGCTTCTCGGCTGGCGGCGCCGAAGATCGCATAGTGTCCCCAGAGCGCGGCCGCGTTGGCATCGTTCAAGTAGGAGACGGGCTTGCCGAGCTTGTGCGCCAGCCCCTCGCGGATATCGAAACCCGCCCACTTGGGATGTACAAAATTCGTGGAACCCCGGGCACTGAGCTGGCCGGCGGCACTGGCGGGGCCGGGAGTGTCAAGCCCGATCGCAACTACGTCCTCAACAGCAACATTCGCCAGGTCGGTTGCGATCTTCAGACCATCGGCGATCTGCTGGAGGCAAATCTCTGGTCCCTGCTTCGAGAGTGCCGGATGCTCGCACAACGCCTCGATAAGAAACCGTTCTTCCCGATTTACTAACGTATAGTTGATGGCAGTTCCGCCAAGATCTACGCCGGCCACGACTTCCACGGTATTGTCCCCTGTTCTCGATGTTTGCGCTCAGCTTAGCAGAATTTGAATCGACCGGCCCACCGCGCACCGATACGCCCGAGTCACCCATGGACCGGCGAGGTCTGTGGCAGCTCGGCTATGACGGATTTGGCGATCCTGTGCTCAATTTCGTCGCACGCGAGGCGTCGTTCCGTTGTACTCAGATTATCGAAGGCGCTTGACAAGCAAATGTGGCCGGATCACGATTCGCTTAGGTCAGGTGCTATGGCGCAAACCGCAACCCCGGTACAGTTGAAACCGAAAACACTGAAGAGTTTCAGTACTTACATTCGTGACGCTGAAGCGGGCATGGAACAAGCGCTCAGCGATGGCAGCCCATTCCTGTGGTCCGATTTGGATTCGGAGAGAGAGCAGCAGGTCCGTGGAGGTCGGGTTGTGGCGCAATTCCGCTCAGGTCACGGACCGGTCACGGTTCCGAATGGTTTGATCCATGACTGGATCGGCGCCTCATTTATTCCCGGTACGACAGTCGAAGAGGTGCTGGCGCTGGTGCAGGACTACGACAACCACAAGAACATCTACAAGCCAGAGGTGATTGCCTCAAAAATCATAAGCCGTCGCGGCAACGATTTTCAAATCCACTTACGATTTCTGAAGAAGAAAATTGTGACGGTGGTCCTAGATACCGATCATGAAGTGCACTATCGTTCGCTGGATCGGTTGCGCTGGGTTTGTCGCTCGTACACGACCCGGATTTCTGAAGTGGAGCACGCCGGAAGCCCTGAGGAGAGAGTGCTGCCGCCCGACACCGGTTACGGATTTCTATGGCGCCTGTATTCCTACTGGCGCTTTCAGGAGCGGGAAGGTGGTGCGTATGTTGAGTGTCGTGCCATCTCGCTGACGCGTGACCTGCCCTTGGGACTGGGCTGGATCATCGAACCGATCATTCAGAAGCTCCCGAAGGAGTCGCTCATCCACACTCTCGAGGCTACGCGCCGAGCGCTGCTTGCCGAGGCGAGATAGTTCCTGCGAACTCTGACCCCGCTCTTGCTTATAAGGGCAGATCAGCAAGTTTTGATTATTGCGTCAGCTCACCGGTCCGGGAACGATGCTCAAGCGCCGAACGACGACCTCACACAAGCCGATCCGCATCTCTCCAAGGGAAGGCGCAGAGCCGGACCGTGAAGTTTCATTTTCATCGCGGTCTTCCCATTTAGAATGAAGCGATCGATTTGAGAGAGGCGACTCCCGTAATGAAACTGTCAAATTGCCGTAACCGCGCCGCTTGCGCGTCCCTTCTGGCTGCAATTCTTGGAACGGCCTCGCTGGCCGTGGCCCAGTCCCCCGGCCAGCAACCGCTCGAACCCGAGCATTATCCGTGGTCGGACGTCAATGCTTCGCCCGATGCGCGTGCCGACCTGGTCGTCAAGGAACTGACGATGGAAGAGAAAATCTCGCTGTTGCACGGGCAGGGTGGGTTCTCTCTCAGTGCTGGCCCCACGGGGTCCAACGGCGGAGCCGGCTGGTCGAATGCCATTCCGCGGGTGGGCATTCCCGCGATTCAGATGGCGGATTCGGCCTACGGCGTTACGCGTGGCGCAGCGTCAGGGCGCTATTCCACCGCGCTGCCCAACAACCTGGCCGCAGCGTCAGCCTGGGATCCGCAAGGTGCCTTTGAATACGGAGTCCTGATCGGCCGAGAGCTACGCGCAGAGGGTTACAGCATGTCGCTCGGCGGAGGAGTCAATTTGCCGCGCGAGCCGCGCAATGGCCGCACCTTCGAGTATCAGGGCGACGATCCGTTACTGGCCGGCACGCTGGTGGGCAGCTTCGTCAAAGGTGTGCAGTCAGAACACATCATTGGCGACCTGAAGCATTATGCCGTCAACGACCAGGAGAGCGGCCGCAACGCCGTCAACGCCAACATCGACAAACGCTCGATGAGAGAAACCGATTTGCGGGCCTTTGAAATCGCTCTCGGGATTTCCAATGCTGGCGCCTTCATGTGCTCCTACAACCGCGTGAATGGTGATTTTGCCTGCGAGGACAGCTACCTGCTCACCGATGTCCTCAAGAAGGACTTCCACTTCCAGGGTTTTGTTCTCTCAGACTGGGGCGGCACGCACTCCGCTGCCAAGGCTTCGCACGCCGGCCTGGACCAGGAGCAGCCCGGTAAGATCTTCTTCGGCGACGCGCTCCGGAGCGCGGTCGAGAGTGGCGAAGTCTCCGAGGATGAACTCAACGATCACGTGCACCGCATTCTGCGCACCATCTTTGCCACTGGCCTGTACGACCACCCGGTCGTAAAGCAGGTGCCGGATGTCGAGCGCGGTTATGCGCTGGCGCAGAGCTTGGCGGAGAAAAGCATCGTTCTTTTAAAGAACGCGGATAACGTCCTGCCCCTGCAGACGGCAATACTGCATTCGCTGGTTGTGATTGGCGGCCATGCGGATGTTGGCGTGATTACCGGCGGCGGCTCGGCGCAGGTGGATGCACCGGGAGGCTCCGCGGTCCCTTCGCCTCCGCCTGTGCCGGGGGGGAATTCAAGGCCAGACTTGAGGCGCCAGGTCTGGTTGCCCAGCTCGCCGCTGCGCGCGTTGAAGGCTAAACTGCCTTCCAGCAGGGTTTCCTACGCCTCCGGCGACGACCTCGCTGCGGCAGCTTCCGCTGCCAAGGGAGCCGATGTCGCCATCGTCTTTGCGTATCAGTGGGAATCGGAAGGGATGGACCTGAAATCGCTCGACCTTGGCGAAGCCCAGAACAAATTGATTGAAGCCATCGCAGCCGCCAATCCGAGAACGATTGTGGTGCTTGAAACCGGTAGCCCGGCCACCATGCCCTGGATCGACAAAGTCGCGGGCGTTATCGAGGCATGGTATCCCGGCATCCGCGGCGCTGAAGCGCTGGCAGACATCCTGACCGGCCAGGTTAGTCCCACCGGCAAACTCGCTATTACTTTCCCAAGAAGCGATGCTGACCTGCCGCATCCCACGCTGGTCACGGCTCCACCGACTTCCGAGATCAACTCCGCTGCCATGGGCGGAGACGCGAACAAGATCGCGGCCCTGAGGGCAAAAGGCCTGCCGCCGTTCCAAATCTACTACGACGAAAAACTGAAAGTCGGCTACCAGTGGTACGACGCAGAGAACAAGTCCGTGCTGTTCCCCTTCGGCTTTGGTCTCTCCTACACCAGCTATGCCTATAGCGGGCTGATGGTGAAGAACGGCGACGTACTTACCGTTTCCTTCACGGTGCATAACACCGGCAAGCGCAGCGGGACTGAAATTGCCCAGATTTACGCATCGCTCCCGATTGCGGCTGGCGAACCCCCTAAGCGACTGATCGGATGGACGCGCGTCGAACTGGCTGCAGGCGAAACGAAACAGGTCTCCATTTCTGTGGACCACGACCGTCTAACTATCTTCGACGAAGCCTCCGACGGATGGAAGCTGGTTCCCGGGAGCTACAACGTATTGGCTGGTGGCTCATCACAGGACCTTCCGTTGCACCAGCAGGTAACACTGCCTTAATGCGGGGAGTTAGCTCTGTTACGCAGTCGCGCCTGAGCAAATGACGCGAAGGCGGTCGAATGCTTTCATCGACACGAGGCCCTTCGTCGTGCAGGCGCAGAATGTGGCGGGAGTCTGCCCTCCCTCTCTGGATCAGCGTTGCGTTCGCCTCTTGTACACCGCACGCTGCGCTCTGGTTGAGCCTTCAAACAATCCGCGGGTCGTCCCTACTGTAGTTTGCGTTTCAGCGGCTTGCCAATCGCGAGCAGGAAGATAGCACTCTTGCCCTTCGCGTGCGGCGAAAAGAAGTTAACTACGTCATCGTCGAAGAAGGTCAGCCCGGTTGCACCCAGGCGCTGGGCATAGGCGGCAAGGTACATCTTGCCGCCTATGGCGCCAGCTTCCAATTGGACGGCACGGTAGCCGCGGTTCCCGTATTGCTTCAGAATGCGGTTCAAATCGGCGAGAAAAAAGATGTCCACGCTGGCGTCCGCCGGGAGGTCCTGCCCCAGTCCAAGGTGGTGGGCATGGGCACGGAATTTTCCCTCCTTCCAGAGCTCCAAGGAGTTCCGCTCGCGTCGGAAGAAATAACCACCAGGCTTGAGCCCCTGTACCGAATGAACTATTAAGTAAAGGTCGCTGAGCTGGGCGTCCAGCTGAAGGAAATCAGCCGGAATACCTCGCGTGGCGCGATCGAGAATGGTGGACAGTTCTGCCAGTGTCATGGACGCCGTCTTATCGAACGATCGGGTAGAGCCGCGGCGCAGGATCACTTGTTCAATCGTGTCCCGGGTTTGTTCTTCTTCCGGAAGACGCTGTAGCTGCACTTCCTCACCCACAGGAGAGGGAGACGCAAATACCGGTTGCTTCCCGCGCCATTGAGCCACTTCCTCTCCGGATTCAAGCGAAGACGCCTCGTGCATCTCGAGCATGGCAGGATACTCGACCTCACGCTCTGAAAGCGGGATCGTCTCCAGGCCGAGAACCGGAGCCTCTCTCGGAGTCGGCAGAGAACTCTGAGATGTACGTCCGATCGGTACCAGGCACAAGGAAACCTCACGCCGCGTATCGAGATCGAGCAACTGGTTCACCTCGGCGTCCAGGAACCCGAGCACGATCTCGGCTGGCAGCCCCGAAGCCGAAGAAACGGCCAGCAGATTCGCCAGCAGCGTGCCGTTGTCCCAGCCGAAATGGCGATAGGTGCGAGCTTGGTACTTCCAGGCGTTCCGCCAGTATGTTCCGGTGCAGATGATCACTGCGGGCGCAAGAACGACTGCGGGTTCCGTCGCCGTCGCCTGAGCCAGGGTTCCGCGAAAATCGCCTTTCCGCAGAAGGCGTAGCGACACATCTGCCGGGTTGAAGTGATACACGCCCGCTTCTAGGCCCGGGACATCGCCACTCACGACATACAGCTCGATCTCGTATAGAGCTCCGGTGCAAGCGGCGGCGCGGAAGAAGATTTCTCCGCCCGCAAATTCGCGCCGTTTGGTAATGCCCGCCGAAAAATAAAGGATGCGTGCCAGATCCTGGAGACTAGGGACCGAATCGACCCGCGAGGTGCGTATCTGATCTGAGATCGCGGACAGCGCCGCCGCTCCTGTTTGCGGCACATCCCGTGGCAAGAGAAACGGCTCTATCGCCGGATAGATCTTGAAAGGCTGCGGGCGGTTCGCCCAATCCAAGATGTGAGGATTGTTACGAATACTCCAGTAGGAGTGCTTCGTGCCATCGTGATACTTCCAAGCGGCCTGAGTGTCGCGGTTCTTCATCAGGTACTACGGCAGACTAGCACCTGCAACGGATTTGACGGCATATTCTACTCACCGCCCCTCTTCCCAAACTCTAATCCGCCACACGTGCTGGTCTGCGCCAATGTATTCGGCCTTCATTGGAGCACAAGGCTCATGGCCGTGACGGAGTGCGCTGCGCACTGGGTCCAGGTCCGCTGACCAATTATGAGATGACACTACGGTCGACTGGTCGCTAGACCTTTTCTCGAGACATTGCACGGCATTCTTGTTGAAGTAGCGTAAACAGCTCCTCTATGTGCTCTTGGCGCGTGCGGAAGTTTACCGGGTTGATTCGAAACCACGATCTTCCCTTAAGTTCGGTGGTTGAAATCCAGAAATGCCCGCTCTGCTCCACGCGCTGCGCCACTTCAGCATGCAAATTTTTCGACTCTGACTCACTGAGCTCGGCACCTTTATAGCGGATGCAGATGGCCGACATCGGCGGAACGCTGGCCGGCTCAAACTCGGGATCTTTAGTGGTCAGGGCATAAAGGTGCTTCGCTTGACGCACATTGTTGTCAATCCACTCGCCGATCTGGCGCGCGCCATATCGTTTGAAACTCATCCACACTTTCAAGCTGCGAAAACGCCGTGATTGCTCGAATCCGTGTACGTAATACTGATAACGCTCGTTGTCTTGGTCACGCTCATCGGTGAGATACGAAGGCTTCATCCCAAATGATGAGGTGAGCCGGCGCTGATCTTTGACGAGCACGGCGCCGGCGTCAAGCGGAGCATAGAACCACTTGTGGGGATCGATGGTGATCGAATCGGCGAGGTCGAAGCCATGGTTGCGCATCGGCCATTCGTGGGAGAGCAGCATGCCTCCACCGTATGCGGCATCTACATGCAGCCACATCCCTTCACGATCGGCGATGCGGCGCAGTTCGCGGATGTCATCGGAGGCGCCTGTATTCGTGGTCCCAAAAACGCCCACAACACACATCGGACGTATGCCATTTCTCTTATCTTGAGCAATTGCCTCCTCAAGCCCATCGAGGCGAACTCGAAACGCCGAATCTGTCGGCAGCGGACGCAGCGCATTGCGGCCTAGACCGATGCAATCGACAGCTTTGTCGACAGAAACGTGGCGCTCCTCAGACGCGTACACCGCCCAGCGATCCTGTATCCCGTCGTACTGTCCACGATCGCGGGTCACCGCATCGCGTCCGACCTTCAATCCGATGAAGTTCGCCATCATTCCGCCGCTGGTAAGATTGCCTCCCGCGTTTTCATCGTAGCCGCAGAGGTCGGTCAGCCAGCGCACTACCCTTCGCTCCATCGCCACGGCCGACGGCCCAATCGAATAGGCACCGACGTTCTGATTGATGGCTGAACAGATGAAATCTGCGATGACACCCACAGGATTCGGCGACGGAGTGATCAGTCCCATGTAACCCGGGTGGCCGACATTCGTGCAATAGGGAAACAACTTGTTCTTGAGTTCGTCCAGCACCGTATCTGCTGAACTTGGCTCCTGGGGCAGCGGCTCGGTAAAGAGCCGGTTCACAGTCCATGGTTCCACGTCAGGGAATACCCGTTTCTCCTCGATTTGATCGAGGTAGTCAGCCAGGAGGTCGACAACCTTGTGACTCAGGTCACGAAACTCTTTCGCATCCATTGGTGATCACCTGGTCGCTATTTTACGGCCCACGCTGACCGGATGCCCTCCGTTTCTTGCGGCCAAACTTTATTCTTAAGGTAAACAGAATTTTCGAACTCCTCGAATCGCGTCCCTTGCATGACTGGAAACCGCATCGTTTTGCATTTAGGCGCGGCCTCGCAGCAACGGTCTGCGGGGGTTTGCATACGGCCACGAATGCGGCTCTGGGGATGGCGTTCCCCCTGCGCTTCATACACCGTGTCCAAGAGTTGCTCGTCTTCCAGCAGCCTGCCCACCCGCCGCATCCACGGTTCCCACAACCCCTCGATACCTTCGGCTAGACTTCGATGCCACTGTGACGGTTGTTGATGGCGTAGTTTGATCATGGCTGTCATCCTAACTGCCGTTCTTGCCGAAAACGACATGTCATCACAGTGTTTTATTACTTTCTCGAATACCAATGCGCAACTGAACGTTCTGAATCCGATTCTCGGCTTCCGCCGGCTCGGTTGGCGCTCCTCTCATACTTTACTTCTGCGTCGGAAAGTAGCTAGGACTTGTTTCTTCGACGGAGTGAGAAAAACTGAGCAGCGCAGACTGTCATCTTTCGGCAGCCTTGTTCGTAGCGCGAGATCGGTGCCTGCATGATCTCGGGCACTTTGCACAGCTTGCCTCGACACGCCCTAACCAATTACTTGGTAATCGCGCCGCAGGCGATGCGGTCGCCGGCATTGCCAGCGGGGTCGGTCTTCTGGTC
>JBEKUD010000045.1:0-35691 GCA_049515395.1 Candidatus Sulfotelmatobacter sp.
TCGGGTTCATAATGCCCAGGCAATTGGGACCAATCAGGCGCAATGAACTCCGCTTCAGTTGCTCTTTTATTTGCTGTTCGAGCGCCGCTCCTTCAGCACCCCGCTCCTTAAATCCGGCCGAGATGACAACCGCGGATTTGGCGCCGGCATCCACGCACTCCGTGATAATTTGGGTCACGGTAGAGGCCGGGGTAGCGACGACCGCCAAATCGACGCGGTCAGGGATATCGCGAATGCTCTTGTAGGTTTTAAGTCCGAGTACTTCCTCATGTTTGGAGTTGACCGCATAGACCCTGCCGCGAAAGGTATCGCGCAATAGGTTCTCTAGAACGGTTCGACCAACGGTGCCTGGGCGACTCGTCGCACCGATCACGGCCACCGAGTCCGGAGTGAACATTGCATCCAAGCCGTGCTTCTGGGGGGCTACTACATTTTCTTCGATAATGTTTGGAGGGAACTCCATCAGACCATCCTCGGTTGAACTTACAGAGCTGTGTATGCCTCAAACTGGCCAGATTGCGGCCTCTACCGTCGAGGATAGCCTAAACATCGGCATGATGGAGAGAAATGCTTGTGGGTCTTCAACCCACGGGCACGGCAACCGTGACTAGCGGTTCAAAGATTTGTTGAATCGAGAGCGAGCGCGACACCACACAGGAACTTCTGGCCATGTGCAACAGCTTGATTGCCCGTCCATGGTCTTCTTCATCGGGAATCGTTAGATGCGCACGTATGTGAACTGCGGGCAAGCTGTAGCCTGTCGCGGTCTGGTTGAGGACGCCTTGGACCTCTACCTGGAGGTCGGTGTGCTCAAACTTTGACTTCTCCGCAAGCGTTCGGAAGGTAGTCGTAAAAGAACTGGCGATGGCACTCAGCAACAAATCTTGGGGAGTCCATCTGCCATTCATTCCGCCCAGAGCGGGCGGGGAGGTGAAATGAATGGTGTTCGGCGCCGAGTCGGATTGGGCTATCCCATTGCGCTCGGCGGACCACCAGGCGACCACTCGAAACTGATCGTGTTCTTGCATGGAGATGTCCCCTCCCGTGTGCTCCGACTTCGAACTTCCAGAAACGTCAAGAGAGCTGGAAGTTAACGGTGATCGTAGTCTCCACTTCTACCGGTTCGCCGTTCAGCAAGAAAGGACGATAGCGAAATTGCTGGACAGCTTTAATGGCAGCCGGCACCAGCATGGGGTGTCCGCTAACCAAAACCAAATTTTGGATTTCTCCCGTTTTGGAAATGATGGCGCTGAGCACCACCTGTCCCTGGATGCGAGCTGCCCGCGCGATGGGCGGATATTCGGGCTGAATTTTCTGAATCAATCGCCCTTCTGTCACGCCTTGCGAAATCCGAACACGCTTCGGGGGCGCTGGCATTGCCAGCTTCGGCACGGAGGCAAGGTTCGAGGTGGCACTGATAATTCCCCCGATCACGCCGCCGAGTTGTCCGCCTGGGATTCCGCCGGGAACTCCTCCCACAACTCCTCCAGTGGCAAGAGCTGGCGGCATCTCTTCTTCATGAAGAATCTGAACTTTCTCCGGAATTCTGGTGGGAGTACGCAAACGCCCTTCGTCGAGTTCGCTCACGCGTTCGACAGCTTTGGCGGGAGCGGCCGCAGGCGGTGGGGGCGGCGGAGGCGGCGGAGGCGCCACTAAAAACGACAGCAACTGCTGCTTGGGCAGGGCTTCGGTGAACATCAGAGGTATGATCACAGCGATGATCAGTAACCCGCATTGGATGACAAATGAGATGATTGTGGCTGCCGTGCGGCGACGGTCTTTCCCCCTGTGTGACTCCAACAGACAATCTGAAAACAACTGTCTCGCTTCTATCTGCGAGGATGGCGGCACTTGCGGCCGACGCCCCGCCTCGACCGGCTTTTTAACATCTGGCTCTCGAACTTCAGTGGCGGTGCTCATGGAACCCTCCGGCGGCACAGCTTCCACAACTCCCGTGCACCGTACATTCTCATTGCATACTGCTCTCGTTACCATGCCCGGAGTCACGGCTTTTTGTGATCGTGGTCACGAGGCATGAGGTGGTACAATTGAGCTGAAGGCGGTGCAATGCGGGCTCCCTACGGGCTGAATATCCTCGACAACTGCCTCACCTGCCCGGTGCGGGAAGAGCATGTTTTCTGCAATCTTCCTTTAGCTGCGGTGCAGCAGCTCAACGAGATCAAATCCACTGCGGTCTATCCAAAATCTGCCATGCTTTTTATCGAGGGCCAGCAACCCCGAGGCGTGTTCGTCCTGTGTGCTGGCAAAGCAAAACTCTCGACTTCGTCCTCTGAGGGCAAGACCATCATCACCAAGATCTCTGAGCCCGGAGATGTTCTGGGTATCAACGCGACAATCTCCAACCGCCCTTATGAAGTGACCGCGGAAATGATTGAGCCGGGACAGGCGAATTTTATTGCCCGGGATGCGTTGCTCCATTTCCTGCGAGAACACGGCGAGGTGGCGGTACGAGTGGCGGAGCAGTTAAGCCGCAATTACTACACGGCGTATGAAGAGATCCGCACACTTGGACTCTCCGCATCGCCATCCGAAAAATTTGCGAAGTTACTTCTGGGCTGGTCGAATTCGACCGGCAACGGTGACCCTCTACAAGTAAAGCTGACACTCACCCACGAAGAAATTGCCGAAATGATCGGGACGACTCGAGAAACCGTCAGCCGTTTGTTTTCTGAATTCAAGAAACGACAGTTAGTGCAGTTGAAGGGCGCAACGCTGTTCATCCGAAATCGACCCGCGCTGCAAAAAATGGTCAACTCCTGATTACTCCTGATCATCCCATCTTGTTCGCTGTTCTCCACCTTACTTACATACGGTCAATACGGGACACTTAGCGTGGCATAGTACTTCATGCGTAAGAGCCCACGGTATGTGGGCGGCCACTCGCGGGGCAGAAGTTCGGTTTGCACCCATAACGATCAACTGAATACCGCGGTTTGCCGCTACGTCCAAGATACCTTCCGGCAAGAAGTCCATTCCAGCCAGATATTCCGGGGCCACCGCCAACTTATTTTCAGGTGGAATCATCGCTTTCAATTTCTCTACGCTTGCGACTCGCATCATTCGCTGCCACCTTGTAAATTCGTCTGCAGCATAGGCGGAAGGGCCATACACTGACGGACCCAAGTCGGCGGCGGGCATCGGGGGCACCATATGCAAAAGAAAGAGCTTTGCCTGGTAGTCTTCGGCCAGCGACATGGCATAGGTGAAAGCAGCGTTCGAAGCAACTCCGAAATCGGTAGCGAATAGAATGTGTTTGAACTCACATGTGTCAGGCTTTGCCGGCGGAACGTTTGGACCAACCGCAAGCATCGGGCACGAAGCCAAATGTAAGATTTGTTCGGCAACCGAACCTAATGCCACCTTCTTCAGTCCTCCACGTCCACGCGTGCCCATGACCAGCAAGTCAATGTTATCGCGTTGAATTTCATCCGCCAGGACGTCCGATACATTACCCCGTTCCAGCAAGATGTTATGCCGTAGAGCCCGAAGGCTTGGCTCCTCTGCCAAATGCTTCATTTGTTTTTCCGCCTCCCGCCTACGGCGATCCAGCACGTGGGGAAGCGGGCCGATCGGGATTCGGTCATGCGGCTCCCCCGGAAGGGCGTGCACGATGGAGAGCGTCGACCCATGCCGGTGCGCGATCGCAATCGCGTACTCAAGCGCTCGCTCGGATGCTTCCGAGAAGTCTGTGGCCATCAGCACGTGATGGAATGCAATGCTTTTCTGGTCGTACATCTGCGCAATGGTCGACATATATTCCTCCTTCAAAGAGCAATCCGTACCGTCACGACGACCAATCGTTGCCGGGACCTATGGAAGTGCTTCGATCCCACCGCCGTTCTTGTTTTTTTGATGAATCCGGCCGAGGAACCACCAGCACTCCCGGGTCCTTCGGAATAAGGGCCATCTTCCTGGAGCAGTCTCCACAGAGCCAGAAACGCTCGTTCGTGGACGTCCCGGAGATGCTGGTTTTGTCGGCTCCGGCAGCTTTGGATGTTCCACGGAAGATTATGCTGCCATGCGGATACCGGAAGACGGCGGAGCGGGGGCGGTTCTCGCACTTTGAAACCATGGCCACCTCCATCGCACGTTTTTTGAGATCGAGGTGCGATCCTCCATAGACGATGCAACGGGCCTGCGAGCCTTTGGAATCACCGTACCATTCAATCCCCCATTAAAAAGTGATCCGCAGTACGGTTAGATGTGACCCTCTTCACCTCTTGCGCCGAGAGGCGCTGAGTCGCTGGAATTGTTCGGCCGCACGTGCGAAACGATTTGTTACGGAAATCAAGAACGAGGGATGGTGCGAAACGGGGGAAGAGCTGCTGTGACCCATGTCACAATCAGCCGTGCCTCCTGTCATAGCTGGATCCAGGGTCGAGGTCGAAGATTCAAGTAGGTAAGGAAGGCCCCCGATGATACTTGCATATAGGCTTCTCCGGTTGGTGGAGACTCATTCAGATGCGCTGGCAACTGGACTTCTTGAACGGACTAGCCACTCCCCTTGGCTGCCCGATTACAACAACGTCCCTCCCGAAGAATTGAGGGAACGAGTTCACGAAATTTATCAGCACCTGGCAGAATGGCTGCTCGGCAAAGGCGACATGGATGTCGAAAGGCGCTACCTAGAAATTGGGGCGAAGCGCGCGCGGCAAGGCGTACCGCTCAGTCAACTCATTTGGGCGATTATCCTCACCAAGAAAAATCTTTGGGATTTCTTGAAACAAGAAGCGGTTCTCGATCGGCCAGTCGAGATTGCCGGCGAACTTGAAGTGGAGGAGTTGCTGGATCAATTTTTTGATCGCGCAATCTTTCACGCAGCTGTGGGTTACGAGCGCTATGTATCGGACGAATCTGAGCTGGCACGGAAGGTAAGCACGGTCGGATAGTACATGTGCTGGGGTAAGAATGTCCTGGGAACTTGATTACAAGAAAAAATTACGAACCGCAGATGAAGCTCTGCTCTGCGTGAAGTCCGGGATGCGGGTTTACATTCAGCCGGGCTGCGCTGAACCGGAGACGCTGGTGGAAGCTCTCATGCGCCGGGGCCCCTTCGTGGAAGATGTGGAAATCGTCCACATGATGACCATGGGAGCGGCGCCTTATGTGGCTCCCGAGATGGCCGGGCACTTCCGGCATAACGCAATGTTTATCGGTGGCAACGTCCGCCAGGCGATCAATGACGGACGCGCCGACTACACCCCGATTTATCTGAGTGAGATTGAGGGACTGTTCGAGAGCGGCGCCATGCCGATTGATGTGGCATTGCTGGAGCTCTCGCCCCCGGACTCGCACGGGTTCTGCAGTTTTGGCGTGGGAGTGGATACGTCGCTCACAGCCGCCAAATGTGCTCGTTACGTAGTGGCCCAAGTGAACGATCAGATGCCGCGCACCTATGGAGACAGCTTCATCCATGTGACAGAGTTGGACGCAATAGTGGATGACTCCCGCCCATTGTGTGCGATCCAGCACCCGCAGATTTCTGAGATGCACAAGGCCATCGCGCACAACGTTGCCGCTCTGATCGACGATGGGGCAGTGCTGCAGACGGGCGTTGGCGGAATTCCGGATGCCGTCCTGCCATTCCTCATGGATCGCAAGGATCTTGCGGTGCATAGTGAACTGGTTTCCGATGGAGTGATTCCTTTAATCGAGGCTGGCGTGCTTACCGGCGCGCGCAAGAACTT
This sequence comes from Candidatus Sulfotelmatobacter sp., assembly GCA_049515395.1. GTDB lineage: Bacteria > Acidobacteriota > Terriglobia > Terriglobales > Acidobacteriaceae > Sulfotelmatobacter. The sequence continues at coordinate 5,709 of JBEKUD010000045.1, forward strand.
CAAGCCCCGCAAGATTATTCTGGGATTTGCCCTGGGCACGAAAGAGTTGTTCAATTTCGTGGACAACAATCCGATCTTCGAGTTCCATCCCACGGCCTACACCAACGACCCTGCATTGATCGCGCGCAATGATGACATGGTGGCGATCAACTCCGCATTGCAAGTCGATCTCACCGGCCAGGTGTGTTCCGATTCCATCGGAAGTCAGTTCTATAGCGGCATCGGGGGGCAGGTTGACTTTCTGCGCGGAGCTTCGCGCTCCAAGCGAGGCAAGCCGATAATTGCCATCTCTTCAACCGCCAAGAGTGGCACGATCTCTCGGATTGTGCCCACCCTCAGCCCGGGCGCAGGAGTGGTTACATCGCGCGGTCTGATCCGTTACGTGGTGACCGAATACGGTGTGGCTTACCTTCACGGCAAAACCATCCGGGAACGCGCGCAGTCGCTCATCGATATCGCGCATCCCAAATTCCGCGAGGAGCTTTATCAATTCTGCGAGAAAACCAAATGGCTGCAGCGGCCTCTAGTTGCGCAACCAGTAACGAGGTGAAAGATGGCAGGCCAGGCACGCGGTAAAGTTGTCATCGATTCCGAAGAATGCAAAGGTTGCGGGCTATGCGTTGAATCCTGCCCGCCCAAATGCCTTGCATTGCTTCCCGAGTTGAATACTTATGGCGCTCATCCGGCGCGCTATACCGGAGAAGATTGCACCGGTTGCGGAATCTGCTTCTATTGCTGTCCGGAACCAGGCGCAATTACGGTCTACCGCATAAGGGCTAAAGGAAAGGCTGCGACGTCGACCCTGGGAGGCGAACATGCGGCAACTCTGTAAAGGCAACGTTGCGGTGGTAAAGGGCGCGATCCTCGCCGGATGCCGCGCCTATTATGGATATCCCATCACTCCGGCGAGCGAAATCGCCGAGGCTGCCGCGCTTTACTTTCCGCAAGTCGGCGGAACGTTTCTGCAGGCGGAGAGCGAAGTTGCCGCCATCAACATGGTGTACGGGGCGGCAGCGGCCGGGCTTCGAGCCATGACCGGCTCCTCCGGCCCGGGCTTGAGCCTCATGCAGGAGGGGATGTCTTATCTGGCGGGCGCGGAGCTCCCTTGTGTAATCGTCGATGTAATGCGCGGCGGACCGGGTCTGGGCAATATCGCTCCGGAGCAGGGCGACTATTTCGCCATGGTGAAAGGCGGCGGGCACGGCAATTATCGCAACATTGTGCTGGCTCCCGCTTCAGTGCAGGAGATGGCCGATCTCACCATGCTGGCATTCGAACTTGCCGATAAATACCGGAATCCAGCGGTAGTGCTGACGGACGGCTTCGTCGGACAAATGATGGAACCACTCGCTCTCGAGTATCGGGAGATTCTGGCCCCGGAAAAACCGTGGGCGGTGAAGGGCACGCCCGAGACGCGAGCCAACCTGGTAAGTTCGATTTTTCTTGAAACGGACGAACTGGAAGAGCACCAGCGCAAGCTGGAAGCCAAGTACATTCGAGCCCAAGAAGCCGAGCCGCGTTGCGAGCTCTGCCATACCGAGGACGCCGAGGTCCTGCTGGTCGGTTACGGCATCGTTTCGCGAGTGTTGCTCTCGACGGTCGAGGCTCTACGCAAAGATGGCGTGAAAGCGGGACTATTCCGCCCAATCACATTATGGCCTTATCCGTCGGAGGCTTTAGTGAAAGCGGCAGCCAGGGTAGAAAAGGTGATCGTCGTAGAGTTAAGCAATGGACAGATGGTGGAGGATGTGCGCTTGGCTCTGAACGGTAAGGTGCCGGTGGAGTTCTACGGCCGCGTCGGCGGCAACGTGCCTTCGGTTGCAGAGCTGCAGCAGCAAGTTTTGACACGGATGGCGGTGGCAGTGTGACGAGCGACCAATAAAAGGACAATGAAAATGCCAAACGAAACCGTGACCAGCGTGGTGGATTCCGAAGTTGCTTCCGAGTCAAAGTTCGATTCAAAGTCCGGATCAAGGTCCGAAGCTCGATCCGAAGCCGGCGCGGCCAACGATAACGGATACGAAGTAGTCCACTCCAAGTCGCCGCTGTTCTATGACCTTTACGAGCGCAAATCGGAGCTGAAGCACCAGACCCACTATTGCCCGGGGTGCGGTCACGGGGTAGCTCACAAGCTGATTGCCGAAGCGCTGCAGGAATTGGGAGTGCAGGACAAGACGATCTTCGTGAGCCCGGTCGGCTGCTCGGTATTTGCTTATTACTACTTCGATGTGGGCAACGTGCAGGTCGCGCACGGCCGCGCTCCCGCCTCCGCGACAGCAATCAAGCGCTCATGCCCGGATAAAATCGTCATCTCCTATCAGGGAGACGGAGACCTGGCGGCGATTGGCACCGCCGAGATTGTGCATGCTGCCAATCGTGGGGAAAAGATAAGCGTTTTTTTTGTCAATAATGGGATCTACGGCATGACCGGCGGCCAGATGGCTCCCACCACACTTGTCGGTCAGAAGAGTACAACTTCGCCGTGGGGCCGGCGGCCCTCGAATGAAGGCTTCCCGCTACACATGGCCGAACTTCTCGCCACACTGGAAGCGCCGGCTTACATCGAACGAGTAGCTCTTTCAGATAACAAGAACATCATGAAGGCGCGGCGGGCGATTCGCAAAGCGCTGGAAACCCAGCGTGACGGCGCGGGCTTCTCCTTTGTCGAAATCCTATCGCCGTGTCCCACAATTTGGGGCAAAGATCCAGTCGAAGCGCGGCGCTGGGTTCTCGACAAGATGATGCCGGCATTTCCGCTGAATGTTTTTCGCGACCGGCGGCCGGACAACCCAGCCGGCAACGAGCCCCCTCAACGAACCGTCGCGGACGTGCTTGAGATCACTCCGAAGGATCACGCGGGTGACGCTTCCCCAGCTAAACATTTGCACCGCTTCAAAGACGTCAAGATCAAGATTGCCGGCTTTGGCGGACAAGGCGTTCTCCTGCTCGGCCAGCTCCTCATCGAGATGGGCATGCGCGAGGCCCTGGAAGTCAGTTGGCTTCCGTCGTACGGGCCGGAGATGCGTTCGGGCAGCGCGCACTGCCATGTGTGCCTGTCGAAAGAACGGATAGGGTCGCCACTGGTTTCTCATCCTGATGTTCTGGTCGCCATGAACGACTTCTCCCTGCGGAAGTTTGCCCATGAAGTGCGGAGCGGCGGCCTCATCCTATACAACGGCACCAGCCTTCCGCCTGACTTTTCCGCACCCGGAGTGCAACTTGTCGCGATACCGGCCGCGGAAATTGCCGACAAACTTGGTTCCACCAAAGCCACCAACATCGTGATGATGGGTGCGCTGTTGGAGGAGACCGAGTGTTTAGCTCCAGGGACGGCATTGAGCGTCCTCGAAGATAAGGTTAAGAGACTCGACCTGCTTGAGATCGACCGCAAGGCGCTTGCCGCAGGCCGCTTGTTCATCGACGACCAGGCGCACGTTGGCGCGGTAAGTCAGCCAGATGGCTTCGCCTAACTCGCGACGAACCGCAGACGATCTCACCGGACCCAGGGAGGTTGCAAATGTCCACTGCGTGGACAGCGCGATACGCACGACGAACCAAAGGCATCACCAGTTCTCAAATCCGCGAGTTGTTGAAGATCACCCAAAAGCCCGGAATGATTTCTTTTGCGGGCGGCTTGCCCGCGCCCGAAGTGTTCCCAATCCAACGCTTTGAAGTAGCTTGTCATAAAGTGCTATCCCAGCAGGGTGCGTTCGCCTTGCAGTATGGGGCCACCGAGGGTTATGAGCCGCTCCGTGAACTGATTGCCAACAACATGGCGCGATACGGAATCAAGGCGAGTGTAGAAAACGTATTGATCACCTCCGGTTCCCAGCAGGCGCTGGATCTGATCGGAAGACTTTTTATCAATGCCGGAGATCGCGTGCTGGTTGAAGCGCCTACCTATCTCGGGGCGCTGCAGGCGTTCAACATTTACGGCGCGGAATATCTTTCGGTTCCGGTCGACGACGATGGCCTGCGAACGGATTGGGTGGAAAGCCCTCTGCGTTCCGGGCCGAAATTCATGTACGTGTTGCCCAACTTTCAGAATCCGGCAGGGACTACTTTGTCGGAGGGACGGCGCCACCAATTGGTGCTGCTGGCCGACAAGTATGGCATCCCCATTGTTGAGGATGACCCCTACGGCCAGTTGCGCTACGAAGGCGAGCACATTCCTCCGCTGGTTGTGATCGACCGCGAAAATCTGCGCCGCGATAGTGGGTATTCCATCGGCAATGTCATTTATCTCAGCACCTTCTCCAAAACCTTGGCTCCGGGACTTCGTTTGGGATGGATCGTCGCTCCTCCTGAAATTATCGGCAAGCTGGCACAACTCAAGCAGGGTGCCGACCTGCACACTTCCACTTTCACGCAGTTCGTGGCGTACGAAGTCGCCCGCGATGGATTTCTCGATAAGCACGTGAAGTTGATCCGTCAGATCTATCGCGAACGGCGCGACGTGATGGTGCAGGCGTTGACAGACAATTTCCCGCCCACCGTGACTTGGACGCATCCACACGGCGGTTTATTTCTTTGGATCACCTTACCCGAGGGTCTGGACATGCAGGCGATCTTTCAGTCCGCGATCGAGCACAATGTGGCCTTCGTGCCGGGCAATTCCTTTTACGCCCATGATGGCCATAAAAACGACGGCCGCGCTAACGATAGCCACGAAGGCAGCCGCCACATGCGCTTGAATTTCTCCAACGCAGCTCCCGAACAAATAAGAGAAGGCATCGGCCGCCTGGCCAAGGCGGTCAAGAAACAGCTTGCCGTGTGTGGGGATACGATTGATTCGAAGTCCGCATCAACTCAGGAGGTTTAGCATGTCGACCAATGATGTTTGCTCCGAACTAGAAGTTATCCTCGCCAACCAGAAGACAATTCGTCAAAACCAGACCTTGATCCTGAAGGGCCAGGAGGAGATTCTGGCTGGCCAACGTCACTGCATGTACCGAGACGCCGTGGAAGGTTATTTAAGGTCGGGTGAGATCAAGAGCACAACCGAAGAACAGACGGCCACGCGCCATTAACGGCAGCGATTGCTGAACCTACGAGCATGAAGGGCGGACGAAAGTGACATCGCCGACCCTCCCACAATTCGTGACCCAAATGACGGGGGATGGTCGCTCTCCCAGTAATTCGTTGCCCTTTTCCCTTGGAAAACGCCTACAGTACAAAAATTCCCTTCTTTAGCCAATCCCCGCCTCGCGGTCGGCTTCGAGTTGAAATCCTCTACGAGCCATGTAGTATCATCGTCCCCGCTGTTGAAACGGAAAGGATATGGAAATTCTGCTAACCAAAGCTCAAAAGCTTATTGCTGTGGCGCTTGCCTGTCTGCTGATCGTCGTGGTTGTGCTCTCAACGGTGCACCTGGGCTTGCTGATTGCAGAAGAGATTTGGCACCCTCCGAGGTTTGTTATTCCGGTGCAAGGCCTCATCGAGATTTTCGGGTTCTTCTTGCTGGTACTAATCGGCGTCGAGTTACTGGAGACACTGAAGGCATATTTCAAAAGAGATGCCCTTCACGTCCGGGTAGTCCTCGAAGTGGCCCTTATTGCGATGGCGAGAAAAGTCATCATCCTGGAACCTGACAAAGTTTCAGGTCTAACACTGTTCGGTCTTGCCGCTCTAATTCTAGCGCTGGGCGTGGCCTTCTACTGCGAGAGGCAGGTTCCGGAGGAAAAATAGCCCGCTCAACAATCCCTTAGCGACGTATCATGAAGCGGCGTACGGATCAGATCGAGCTCGCGAGACGCGAATGAGGGAGCGATCGATCACTCCTGCTACGCCACTAATCCTTCTTCACCTCTACTCCAGCACAAAAATATTTTTCCCCGCGCACATCTCCTTGAGCACCTTAGGCCATACGGTGATACTGACTTCTCCAAGATGCGCCTTGCGGAGCAATAGCATCAACGTCCGGGACTGGCCGATTCCACCGCCGACCGAGAGTGGAATCTCGTGGTTCAGAATCGCCTGATGATAAGGCAGTTTCAGGAAATCCAGTTGCTGGGACATCGTTAACTGCTTCTTCAGCGTTTCTGCTGTAACGCGGATTCCCATCGACGTCAGTTCATGGCGGCGCTTGGTAACCGGGTTCCATACCAGGATGTCGCCATTCAGACCATGGGTGTCTTTGCTGGTCTGGTCGTGTGTGTCGGTGACCCAATCGTCGTAATCAGCGGCGCGCATCTCGTGGGGATATCCATCCTTTAAAGGCCAGCCAATGCCGATAATGAAGACCGCAGGATATTTTTGCAGCACCGCAGTCTCGCGCTGCTTGCGCGGCAACTCGGGATACATATCCAGAATTTCCTCGGCATGCAAGAACACCAATTGTTCGGGCAAATCCGGATAGCGATAATCTCTTAACTGAGGAAATAAGGATTGCGCAAACTTCTCTGCCCCGACAATCACCTTCCAGATCTTGCGAACCGTCGCCTTCAGAAAGTCGAGATTGCGCTCCTCGCTGGTGATCACGCGTTCCCAGTCCCACTGATCGACGTAGGCGGAGTGGTCGTGATCCAGAAAATAGTCCTTGCGAACCGCACGCATGTCAGTGCAGATGCCCTCGCCAACTTTGCAATCGAACTGCCTGAGCGCAACGCGTTTCCATTTGGTCGCGGCCTGCACCATCTGCGCATCAATGGGATGCAAGTTGCGGTCATTGGAAATGTGAAACTGCACGGGCGTACGCGATCCATCGCGATCCAGCATATCGTTGACACCGCTTTCGGCGTCGACGATGAGCGGGACCTCAACCATCATCAAATTGAGTTCCTTGCAAAGGTTGTCTTCGATATAGCGTTTCACCTGAAACAAGGCTTGCTGTGTCTCTTTTGGATTCAACAACGAGCGGTAACCGTGCGGCAGAATTTTTTCTAATTCCTTGTAATCCCCAATTCCAGGTCCAGCCAGGTCGGCTTTCTTATCTTGATTTAGCGCAAGCGTGCTCATGTAATTTCTCCCTTGTCGATTACAGGCAATAATGCAACGTACACGCGCTCAAGCATCTCACGTTGTCGCAGCCTCGACACGCCGCCTAGCGAAGTTTCGGCTTATTAGGAGGAAACGACGCCGGAGATTCCCCGGCGAGCTACTTTGCCTTCGGGGTTCCCTGGATGCCCGGAGCGCTCCATAATTACCGCGGTCAGCAGGATCCCCGTGACGCCAATCCCCATTAATGCAAGCAAAACCATGGTGAGTGTCGGCACGGCGATCCTCGCTGCTTTGTAGATTTTCTTCCTACCGTGCGTGCGACACCGTGACCGCAGTCACCCAACAGCGTGACTTTCGTTTTCAGGGTCCGGTTAAACCGGGGTGGCTTTGGGGACGGACAGTCACGACTGAAGGTGACCTGGATCACTGCGCCCTTTCCTGCCACTGTTGAAACTCTCAACTAGCAGCAATCAGGTTGCTGAGTTCTTTTACATAAAGTCTGAAAGCGCTTCGGCATCAATGTTGGCTTTCGCAATGAAAATCCCAGGGTTAATGAGGGTCGCTGTTTTCATTAGGTTGCAAAACTATACAAGGAGAAGAGACGAAATCATGAAGACCACAAAGCTGGTAATGCTGGTAATGACAATCGCGGTAGGGCTGTTCATTCTGATCCCAAATCTGTCATGGGCCGCCGATGATGGCGCCTCCCTATACAAAACAAAGTGCGCAGCCTGCCACGGAGCGGATGCAACGGGCAAGCCAGCCGCCAAGATTCCAAGCCTAGTTTCTGACGATGCGAAGAAAGCTTCTGACGATGACCTGGCCAAGTCCGTTACCGAGAAGGCGAAACATCCAGCTTCGGTCAAGAGTCTGCCCCCTGACGAGGTGAAGGCGATTGTGACCTACGTTCGAAGCCTGCAGAAGTAGTAGTCGGAATCGGCTGTTCCTCTTTGCGCACCCGCCGTCATCGCGAATTCAGAAACGGCGCGGCAAAGAAGCGTGAGGGAGTATGAAGATGTCCGGCTCAATTCGGCGGACGCAAGCGCAAGCCTGCCGATTCATTGCCAGCCGCCAGTCTCCTCCCTGGTTCGCTTTGCCGGATGGAACAGCCCGCCGGGCTCAGAATGCTGGCCGGTTCGAGCCCGGCACTTTTTTCAGCCTGCGGAGGGCATTCAAGGCACTTCCTTGCCTTGTTCCGTCATTCTACGCAATCTTACTTAGTTTCTTCGGAGCGAAGGTCAGCTGGGGAGCGACGAGGAGAAACTTTCATGAGTAAGGCGTTGTTGTATGACGCAACGATGTGCATCGGCTGCAAACAGTGTGAAGCAGCTTGTGCGCAGCAGAATAAACTGCCCTACGACGATCACGTAGCCGTCGAATCCGTACAGTCGGAGCATAAATATACGGTCGTCATGACCAAGGACGACAAGTTCATGCGCCGGCTATGCATGCACTGCGAGCACCCCGCTTGCGCCTCGGTCTGCCCCGTCGGCGCTTTCCACAAAACCAAAGAAGGGCCGGTCGTTTATGACGTGTGGAAGTGCATCGGCTGCCGCTATTGTATGGTGGCCTGCGCCTTCGCCCAGCCCAAGTATGAATGGGGTTCCCTGAATCCGCGTGTCCGCAAATGCATAATGTGCCCGGACCGTGTGGTCGCCGGTAAACAAACGGCATGCGCTGAGATCTGTCCTACAGGCGCCACCAAGTTTGGCGATCGCGACGACCTCATCAAGGAAGCACAGGCCCGAATCCGCGACAATCCTTCGAACTACCAGCCTCGAATCTACGGCCTTCATGAAGTGGGTGGAACCTGCGTTTTAATTCTGTCCAGCATGAACGTGGAAGAGTACGGCTATCCGGCTTCCGCAAAAATCGGCGACACGCCCATGCCGGAATACACCGGCCGCGTGATGGAGAGAGTTCCAGACTTTATCCCTGTGTGGTCGTTGGTGTTGGGCGGCATTTATTGGATTTCGCATCGCCGCGATGAGGTAGCCGCCGCTGAAGCAGAAGAAAAAAACGGGAGAGCGCGATGAAGATCAAGTTGACCTTCTGGAGAGTTGTATTCCTGGTGATTATGGCCATGGGCCTCTACTCCACGTTTGTGCGATATTTCCGCGGCTTGGGCGCAATCTCGAACATGTCCGACCAGTTTCCCTGGGGACTTTGGATCGGCTTTGACTGTCTGTGCGGAGTGATGCTGGCGGCTGGTGGTTTCTGCGTGATCGGTGCAGTTTATCTGTTCAACGTCGAGCGACTTCACAGCGTGGTACGTCCGGCGGTGTTGACGGCATTCCTGGGCTACCTGCTGTTCATCGTTGGATTGTTGTTCGATTTAGGTCGCCCCTGGTACATCTGGCACCAACTCATCTACATGAACCCGCATTCGGTGATGTTTGAGGTCGGCATGTGCGTGATGGCCTACACGACGGTGCTCTTTTTCGAGTTCCTTCCCAATGTGCTCGAACGCTTCCACTTGAACACCCCAATCAAGTGGATCAAGAGAATCTATCCGGTGCTGATTGTTCTGGGCATATTGCTCTCTACCCTGCACCAGAGTTCGCTCGGCTCCCTCTATCTGATCATGCCGAGTAAGCTGCATCCCTTCTGGTACACGCCCGCGTTGCCCTTTCTCTTTTTCGGATCAGCAGTTGCGGTCGGCCTGGCGATGACGATTTTCGAATCCACGCAAAGCGCAAAGGCCTTTGGACGCCACCTGGAGCTTCCAGTTCTGGTTAACCTTGGCGGAGCTTTGCTGGTGGCGCTTTGGGTGAACGCCCTGCTGCGCTTTGAAGATTATTTCCATCGCGGCATATTGGGAGCAATCATCAAGCCGAGTTACGAAGCGTATTTTCTGTGGCTTGAATTGACATTGGCCTTCGTTATTCCGATCACCATGCTCAGCTTCAAAAAGGTCAGACTCTCACCGCAAGGGTTGTATCTGGCTTCCATCTTCACGGTGCTGGGATTTATCACCAACCGTCTCAACGTCAGCCTGACCGGCTTTGAAACCTACGTGGGGCATCACTACATGCCCAAGTGGACAGAGTTCTCAGTAACTCTGATGATCATCGCAATGGGCTTCGCTCTTTTTGGAGTGGCCGCGAAATATCTGCCGATCTTTCCCGAGGAAGAACACGCCGTGCAGCCTCGTTTGACGCATGCTCGCGGTGCTGAAGTTACGAAAGCGGTATTGAGTCATGCAGGAGATTGATTCAACTCGTGGCGACGTGGAATGGAGGCGGCTCAGCCGAAGCCTCAGCAGTAAGTTGATCGGGTCGCTATTGGTGGTCATGGTCGTAATGTTCGCTCTGCTCGGATTTGTGAATATTCGACTGCAGCGTCAGCATCTGGAAGAAGCCACGTTGGCCAGTGCGGAGCGCGTCAGCGACGTGATCAAGCGCAGCACCACTTACTACATGTTGCGCAATGATCGAGAGGGTCTCTACCACACGATTCAAACCATCGCAGACGAACCGGGCATGGTTAAAGTTCGCATCCTTGATCAGGAGGGGCAGGTCAGCTACTCCACCGATCCGGCGGAAGTCAGTCACGTACTCGATAAGACCGCGGAGGCCTGTTATGGCTGCCACAACCAAGCGCAGCCTTTAGCGCGACTCAATCGTCCCGACCGCTTTCGCATTTATCGAGGCGCTTCGGGGCAGCGAGTACTGGGAATTATCACTCCCATCGAAAACCAGCCCAGTTGTTCGAACGCAACCTGTCACGCCCATCCGGCTAACCAGCAGGTTCTGGGAGTTTTGGACACCAACCTTTCGCTGGCGAAAGCTGACGCACAAATTGCGGTCAGCAGTCGACATACTCTTGCTTACACCGCGGGGGCAATGTTGATTGTAGCGGTGATCAGTTGGCTGTTTATCTGGTGGGTGGTAGGCAAACCGATCAGCGCACTCAAGAAGGGCACCGAACATCTCTCGGCGGGAGAGCTCGGCTACCAGATCGAGGTAAGGTCCAACGACGAGGCGGGCGACTTAGCTCGTTCCTTTAACGGCATGAGCCTTCAGTTGTGCGCAGCCAATGAGGAAATCGTGACTTGGGCCAGAACCCTCGAGGAACGCGTCGACGAGAAGACGAAAGAGCTAAGAAGCGCCCACGAACACATGCTGCACGTGGAAAAGATGGCCTCTCTGGGCAAGATGGCGGCGGTGGTGGCGCATGAAGTCAACAATCCGCTCTCCGGCATTTTGACTTATGCCAAGCTGCTTCGAAAGTGGGTGGACTCGGGGCAGGCAGGTCGTGAGAAACGCGAAGAGGCGATGCAATGTCTCGAATTAATTGCCGCGGAAAGCCGGCGCTGCGGCGAGTTGATCAAGAACCTGTTGAGTCTTTCGCGCACCGCCCCGATGAACATTCAGTCCACAGACTTGCATGCAGTGGTCGATCGCTGCCTCATGCTGGTACGGCATCAATTGGACCTCGGCGGAGTGGAACTGCAGGTGAAATGCGCGGAAGATCTTCCGCGGGTGCCCTGTGATCCGGCGCAGATTGAACAGGTCCTCATCGCGTTGATCATGAACGCCATCGACGCCATGCCTCGCGGCGGCAATCTTTGGCTCGAAACTCAAATGCATGGGGATGCGGGTACAATCGTAATCCGGGTTCGCGATGATGGAGCGGGCATCGCCCCGGACATCCTGCCGCATATTTTCGAACCATTCCTCACGACAAAAGAAACCGGGCATGGAGTCGGGCTGGGCTTGGCCATCAGCCGCGGGATCGTGGAGCGGCATAACGGGAGCATCGAAGTCGAGTCAGATCTTGGCCGGGGCACGACTTTTACCATCACTCTGCCAAGTGAACCGCCAGACGCACGGCTGGCATCGGTCGGAGACGGAAATGCGGCGACAAAGGTGAGGTGACTGAAGTGAGCACACAGGGAAAACTGCTGATCGTAGACGACGAACTAAGCGTGCGCGATTCGCTGGGCAAGTGGTTCCGGGAAGAAGGCTATGAAGTAGCCACCACCGAAAACGCCAGCGGCGCGCTCACTCGATTGGCCGAGCAGAGCTGGGATGCAGCACTCGTCGATATCAAAATGCACGGCACCGATGGCATCGAATTGCAGCGCCGGATGCACGAAGTGGACCCCGAGCTGATCGTGATCATGATGACGGGCTACGCCTCGGTCGAGACTGCCGTTACTGCGCTGAAAAACGGCGCCTACGACTATGTGACCAAGCCCCTCGATCCGGACGAAATCGCGCACCTGGTGAAGAAAGCGCTAGCCCATAAACGCACGGCTCAGGAGAACATACTGTTGCGTGAGACCGTGGCGGAAGTTGCGAGGCCGGGAGCATTGGTCGGCCAAAGCGCGGCTATGCAAAAAATCTTTGATGCCATTGAGACCGTGGGACCAACCGATGCTACGGTGCTGATTACCAGCGAGAGCGGAACCGGGAAGGAACTGCTGGCCCGCGCGATTCATCAGGCGAGTCCAAGGAGATTTCACCCATTGGTTGTCATTCACTGCGGAGCCTTGACGGAGACCCTGCTGGAAAGCGAACTTTTCGGACATGAGAAGGGCGCGTTCACTGGCGCGCAATATCGGAAGAAAGGTAAGTTCGAAATCGCCGAAGGCGGAACGATTTTCCTGGATGAGATCGGCGACATATCCCTCAAGACGCAAACGGATCTGCTGCGGGTGCTGCAGGAGCGCGAGATCACTCGCGTGGGCGGCAACCAGATTATCAAAGTCGACTTCCGCTGCATCGCCGCCACCAACCGGGATCTGGAAAAATTGATTGAGGAAGGCAAGTTTCGTCCAGACCTTTTCTACCGGCTGAATGTCTTCCGGGTTGAATTGCCTCCGCTGCGCGACCGTCGCGAGGATATCCCGTTGCTCGTCGATCACTTCGTTCGCAAACTCTCTCTGGCCATGAACAAACGCATCAACCGGGTATCGCCCGCGGCCATGAATCTGTTGCAGCAGCAGCCCTGGCTGGGGAACGTGCGCGAACTGGAAAACGCCGTCGAGCGCGCCATGGTCGTGGGCCAGGAGCCGGAGCTGAGGGAACAGGACTTCATCTTCAAGCCCCAAGGCGGGGCCGCTCCAAATGGCTCCCGTAAGACTCTTGAGGAAATGGAGCGCGCACACATTCTGCGCGTGGTGGAGGAGTGTGGCGGCAACCAGAGCCGCGCCGCGGAGAGGCTCGACATCGATCGAGTGACGCTTTATCACAAGCTGAAGAAATATGGCTGGTCGCGCGTGGATCGGGATAAGAAGCCCGAAGAAGTTGCCCGATGAAGGCAAGTGATGAAACTACTGCATCTGCTGCCGATCGGGAATGTGGAGGATGGACTCCTGAAGGATCTGTGCCCGGTCCTTGAAGATGTTCTGCAGTTTCCCTGCAGAGTTCTTCCCGTCCATCTGGATCCGGAGTTTGCGTTTCACGGGGAGCGGCAGCAATTTCACTCATCGGAGATCCTGCGGCGCATGCAAAGTTTTCTGACTGCGGATTCCTGGCGAATGCTGGGCATTGGGATGATCGACATGTATATCCCAATTCTCACTTTCGTTTTCGGCGAGGCGCAAATGGGCGGTCCGTGCGCAGTGGTTTCGGCGCACCGGCTGCGGCAGGAATTTTACGGACTGCCTTCCGACCGTAAACTTTTTCGTCATCGCCTGGTCAAGGAATCGGTGCATGAAGTAGGACACACCCTCAACCTGACTCACTGCGACGACTACCGCTGCGCGATGGCATCGTCTCACGCTGTGGAATGGATCGACCTGAAGGAAAGCACGCTGTGCGGCAGCTGCCAGAGTGCGGTGACGCCGAGGATGTGGGTTTCCTCGGCACGGAACTATTGAAAACCTCGTCGATTTCTCTCCACCATTGCGGCTTGCTGATTCGCTACCACTTTGCCTGAGGGTCGACTGCTTCGCGCCAGGTACTGCTGATCGAGAGCTTGGCGTATCCGCGTCTTGAATGACCGCCTGGCGGCTGATGTTTAACTCTTTGGCGGCACGGTCCAGTTCTTCCAGCATTCCCAAGGCTAGCTGCTAGGTCAACATTGACCCTCTGAATCGAACTCACATTTGGCCGGTATTAGTATTAGTTGAAGAACCTTGACACATCCTTGCCCCGGTCGGCTAGGCGCGCGATGGCTTCTGCCAGCACTGCCTTACGCGGTTTACGAGTGCTCTTCATAAAGTTGCGGCTCCTGCCTCGGGGCATTCCAAAGAGTTACGAGGTGGTACTAGCCCCATCCCCGCCTTCCCGCATTTCAAGAATGACGGTGTACAACCTGTCCCCCACTCAGTACCGGTCGATCGGCTGCTTGGGCGAGTCTGAGCGCTGGTCGAGATAGCAGGGATGCGAGAATACCTCTTGCACCTCTTCGAACCCGATGCCCATCTTCGGGTTTGCTCTTAGGTGGCTTTGCCTACTAGCATCCTTTTCCGATTATAAGGGCCAGCAAAGACACCGGCCGCCCGGGGTCCTGGCTGGTTAGCCTGGGATCCGGGCCGCCGGTGGTTCTGCGGTCCTCCTCGAGTGGTCGCGGATGACGCGATGCACTTAGGACAGGAAGAACTCCTTCGCCAGTGGCAGCCAGTCTTGGTCGGGGATTAGGGCGGCGACGTTGTCTACTGCCACTCCGCCATCCTGGGCGTATGCGCCGGCCGTTGCCATTGCTACGGGCATGCGGCGTTGCAGGCGGCTTGCGGACTCTTCGGTCCACCAGCGGGCCATGGCGCCGCCGAGCAGGTTGCGGAAGCTTGTCTTGGCGTCGGGAGCCTGCACGGTGACCAGCCAGCCGTCGCCGTAAGGATCACGGAGCGCCAGCTTCGCATCCTTGACGATGGCTTCGTTGATGTCAGACACGCTGCCTTCGATCGGCGAAACCAGATCGACTGAACGGCCATCGCGATGAATGGTGCACATCTTCTGGCCCTGGCGGATCCACTGGCCGCGCTGCGGGAGCGTGATGCCTTCGAGCTTGCCGGTCAGCTTGGAGGCAAAATCATCCATGCCGACGCGAACCAGGCTGGGGCTCTCGCTGAGCGCCCAGGTGTGGCCGGGGTGATAGCGCAAATTTTCTGGGACCTCGAAGCCGCCAACCAGGGCGGGATGCAATCGGGGCGCGTTAGCCTCCTCCCGGGGCGCGGCGACCTGCAATGCCGGCTGAATAACGGTGTGGCGGCTGCGGAAATGATCGATGAGTAAAAAGGTTACGAATGTGAAGAGAACCAGTAGGACTGTCATAAGTCACCTCGTCGGAGGGCCGTCTCTTAACCTTTGTACTGGCGAGCCGCTCAACACTTTGGTTAAGGCAACCAGTGTGCCAAAGTTTGAAGACTTCGAAATCAATGCACGCACGCGCACGATCTTATTCTGAATCAGTTAGATAGGGGGTACTTAACTGGGCGGAGGAGAAGGCGAACGTTGCAGTTATCAACGGAGCGTTGATGTAAGTCACAACAGCCTGAACTCGCGCGTTTGTGGGCCGAAGAAGAGAAATGCCGGGAAAAAGACCGGGAATCAGCGACTTAGGAAAAATTCAGCATAACGTTGCAAGTCGCAATAGCGGAGTTGAAAAATGCAACGGAGGTGGACTCGAGCAGATCCACAATCCCTTACTTTGCGAAAAAAGATGGCGCAGGAATCAGCCCATCCGCAATTTTTGTGACCGATGAGTTCTACTCCGGTGCGTATTCCACCTGTTCGGCGTCGGCAGAGCTCGGAGGGGCGGTCAGCGCGACTGCTCCATACTCCAATCCTTTTTCAAAGGCTTTCACGTTGAGTTCGAGGAAGCTGGGCGGGACGGAATCTGCCACGGCTTTGCGAACGGCGTCGGCATCGAGCAAATGAGTGACTGCGGTAAAAAAACCAACCATCACGGAATTCAGCACCATGCGCTTGCCCAGGTCTTCGGCGATGCGAGTGGCGGGGATGCTGTAGACCTGGATCTCCTTGTTGATGTCAGCGACGCGCACCAAGTCCTGCTCAACAATGAGGGTGCCACCGTCTTTCAGTTCAGGGGCGAAGCGGACATAGGCTTCCTGCGACATGACGACGAGGATGTCCGGCTTGGTAACGTAGGGGTAGAGCACGGGCGAATCGGAGAGGATGAGCTGAGCGCTGCAGGCGCCGCCGCGAGCTTCCGGGCCGAAGTTTTGCGTCATGGTGGCGTAGGCACCCTGATAAATGGAAGCGGCCTTGCCCAGCAGAATGGCCGACAGGATCACTCCCTGTCCGCCGAAGCCCGCGACACGAATTTCCGTTAGCTGCATACCGGCACCTCTGGTTCATCTTGTTCAACGAATTTGTCGCCCAATGATTCCTGGAATTGACCGCGCATCAGGGTTTGGTAGTCGGGCCGGTCGCGGTCGACGAACTTGCCGACGATGATTTCGCCCGTCATCGTGAGGCCAACTTCATTCGTAGGCGCTCCGTGGCGGACTTTGCTCTTCTCTTTGTAATACTTCATGGTGTCGAGGCCATCGCCCAGTTTGTTACGCCGCTGGTAGAGCGTGGGACAGGGCGAAATGACTTCGATGAAAGAGAAGCCCTTTTTCTGGAAAGCCTCGCTGATGGCGCGTGAGAGTTGCCGTACGTGAAAAGTGGTCCAGCGGGCGACATAGACTGCGCCGGCGGCTTCGACCAAGTGCGGCAGGTTGAACGAGGGCTCGAACGTACCGTAAGGGTTGGTGGAAGTAGTTGAGTGACCGGGAGTGGTGGGCGCGGTCTGACCGCCGGTCATAGCGTAAATAAGGTTGTTGACGCAGATGACCTTGAGATCGATATTGCGCCGGGCAGCGTGGATCAGGTGATTGCCGCCGATCGCGGATAGATCTCCATCCCCGGAGTAGACGACCACATTCAGCCTGGGATTTGCCAGCTTAAGCCCGGTGGCAAACGGGATGGCGCGGCCGTGCGTGGTGTGGAAGGAATCCAGCTTAACGTAACCCGCCACGCGCCCGGTGCATCCGATGCCTGAGACCAGGGCCAGCGATCCCAAATCGATTTTGGACTCGACTAAAGCTCGCGCGAAAGAGTTTACCGTGGTGCCGATGCCGCATCCCGGGCACCAGATGTGAGGCATGCGATCGGTGCGCAAGAAGGGCTCGACGGGATTAACGCCGGCATTAACAATATCAATCAAACTGTCTGACATTTGCTGGCCTCCACGATTACTTTGAGGATGTCTTCGGGCCTGTGAACGCCGCCGCCCGCGTGGGATACGGCAAAAGTTTTTGCCTTACCGGCGGCCGCCCGCTCGACTTCGCGCACCATCTGGCCCAGGTTGAGTTCGGGAACGACGAAGGCCTTCACCTTGGCCGCGAGATCGCGGATTTTTTTCTCGGGGAAGGGCCACGCGGTGATCAGGCGCAACTTGCCGACGCGCAGGCCTTGTTCCTGAGCTACGCCGATGGCTCGCTGCGCCACGCGGGAAGTGATTCCGTAGGAAACGACCACTATATCTGCGCCGTCGAGTTGGTCTTCCTCGAAAAGCGCGATACGGTCTGCGGCGTCGCGAATCTTGTTTTGCAGGCGGCGAACCAGTTTGTCCTGGATCTGAGGCGTCATGTTGGGATAACCGTGTTCGTCGTGTGTCAA
Organism: Candidatus Sulfotelmatobacter sp.; assembly: GCA_049515395.1. Classification (GTDB taxonomy): domain Bacteria; phylum Acidobacteriota; class Terriglobia; order Terriglobales; family Acidobacteriaceae; genus Sulfotelmatobacter. The sequence continues at coordinate 23,228 of JBEKUD010000045.1, forward strand.
TCCGGTGACGTGGAAGTTGTAGCCTTCGCCGGCGTGCGCCATTTCCGGGACCTGGTCGTCATTGGTGCCATAGGGCAGATAGTCTTCTACGGACTTGTGAGTATGTTTGCGGGGCACGACTTCAATCTCGTCCGCGGGAGGGATGACGACCTTCTCAGTCATGTGGCCGACGACTTCGTCCATCATGAACATTACGGGGACGCGAAATTCTTCCGCGAAGTTGAACGCTTTGATGGTGAGGTCAAAACATTCCTGCGGAGAATTCGGGCAGAGGGCGATGATTTCGTAGTCGCCATGCGAGCCCCAGCGAGCCTGCATCATATCGGCTTGCGCGGGCAGCGTAGGCAGGCCGGTGGACGGGCCTCCGCGTTGCACATCGACGAATACGCAGGGCGTCTCGGTCATGGCAGCGTAGCCGATATGTTCCATCATCAGAGAGAAGCCCGGACCGGAGGTGACGGTGAAGGCCTTGGCTCCGCCCCAGACAGCTCCCTGCAATGTGATCGATGCGGCGAGTTCGTCTTCCATCTGAATAAAGGTTCCGCCGACTTTCGGGACACGCGAAGCGAAACGCTCGACAACTTCGGTGGAAGGAGTGATGGGATAGCCGGCGGCGAATCGCGCGCCAGCCGCGAGCGCTCCTTCACAGCAGGCGTGGTCGCCGTCGATGAAGTGGGTGCCGGTGAGAACTCCACGAGGATCGGCCTTCATTTTTCGCCTCCCTTGTCGGCAGCTTTGACGCCAGCCTTGTCAGCCGGGTTCTTGGTGGCGAAGATTGCGAAATCAGGACAGTACATGCCGCACAGGTCACATCCGCTGCACTTCTCGGGATGAACGACATGCGGAGGGTGGTAGCCCTTGGAGTTAAAAGCCGAAGAGAGAGCGAGCACGTGGGAGGGACAGAACTCCACGCAGAAGCCACAGGACTTGCAATGCTCGACGACAATGGAAACACGTCCTTTTGCCATGAGAACTCCACGCTGAAGGTGGTGAAACCCCACAAAAATCCTTGTAATTATGCATTGCGAAATCGAGAATGGGTGTGACAGTAATCACATCTGTTTGTGAAGAAGAGCACACGGGAGGCTTAGCGTCCGAGCGGAACAACGCGCAATGCTTTTTGCGTTATCAGTTCCAAACTAGTTTGAAGTATGGCCTGCTCGTGCGGAACGGCACCAAAGATTGTGTCTTTCATCACAGCGCTTTGCGAACTAGTGGACTATGACTGAGTTGAGAGGAAAATAGGCTCATCTTCCCCTGACATTCCTGGAAGCACCTTGGTGGGTTGTCGGGTTACTGAGCGCGCTTGGGTTTCAGTGAGAGCCCGTGGCCTAAAGGAGAAAGTGCGATGTCGCTAAAGAAAATGCTTTTGATATTTATGGCTCTAGTTGTGTGCAGCTACATGCTCGCGGCGCAGGACAAAACGCCGGATCAATCGAAGACCGTCATCCAGCATGTCACGGTCGCCCCTACTTCGCCAGCATCAGGCAAAGAGATGTACATAGCCTATTGTGCAGTTTGTCACGGAACGGATGGTAAAGGGGGAGGGCCGGCGGCCAGCGCCCTGAAGATGCCTCCGACTGATCTTACGCAGTTGAGCAAGAACAACGGTGGGAAGTTTCCGGCAATGAAAGTCACGTCCTCGATCCGCGGGACATCCGATTTGCCGGCTCATGGATCGAAAGACATGCCGGTATGGGGAGAGTTGTTTTGGACTATGAGCCGCGGCCACGAGGGCCAAGTGCAGCAACGAGTGGCCAACCTCACCCAATACATCGAGAGTATGCAAGCTAAGTAGGAGGGAGTCCTGTTTGTTGGCGCAGGAGCAAGGTTTGCGGGCGCAAGCGCTCGCTTGTGCCCGCTTGGTTCCGCGCGGAAACGACTCGCCTCGGGTTAATCCGGGGGCGGGTGCATTATGAGTTGCTAAGAGTTTTCCAGACCTCACGGTTGATGACGCCTACATGCTGGATGCTCTTGACCGCCTTCATATATTGAGCACGCTCGAATGCCGACGGGTTCGGGCAGCGCAACTGACTCATGCTGCCCTTCATCTGCTGAACGGATTCGTATTCGTGCTTCTCCAGCCACTCCATTGCTCCCGCTTCGATATCACTCAGATGGGCGATACCATTTTTCAATAACGTAGAGCAAAGCATGGTGACGTCGGCACCGACCATGAGGAGCTTAACGACATCTTCAGGGCCATGCACTCCGCTGGTCGCTGCCAGATTGGCGCGGATGCGACCGTAAAGAATGCCGATCCAGGTTAGAGGAAGGCGCAAGGCTTGGGGGCCACTGAGCAACACATTGGGCTGGATTTCCAATTCATCGAGGTTGATATCGGGCTGATAGAAACGATTAAAGAGTACGAGGCCGTTGGCGCCGGCGTCGTCCAACCGCTTCGCCATATTGGCCATGTTGCTGAAGAACGGGCTGAGCTTCAGGGCAATGGGAATTTTCACAACGGACTTTACTGCTCTTAGAATGTCGATGTACTGCTGTTCCACCGCGTTGGAAGTCAGTTCAGGATCCGTGATGATCGAGTAGATGTTGCATTCCAGAGCGTCGGCGCCCGCCTGCTCAATGAGCTTGGCGTAGTTGGTCCAGCCGCCGACGGTGCTGCCGTTAAGGCTGGCGATAATCGGCACCGAGACTGCTTTCTTGGCCCGATAGATGTGATTCAGATATCCCTCCGGCCCAAGGTGAAATTCATCGGGCTGGGGAAAGAAGCTAGAAGCTTCGGCGAAACTGTCTGTCCCTTCGGAAAGATGGTAATCCAGTTCGAAGCTTTCTTGCCGTAATTGCTCCTCGAACAGCGAATACAAAACAACGGCAGACGCGCCAGCGTCCTCGAGGCGACGAATGCCGTCGATTTCCTGGGACAGCGGAGAGGCTGAAGCCACCAAAGGGGTACGCAGCCGCAAGCCAAGATAGTTCGTTGTGAGATCGATCATGATTGCTCCGGAGCAAGCGGAGAGTTGAGAGCACGCCCTCCACAGTTATTAATAATGTTTTCTGTAAAGACGCAGCTGGCTGCGTCTTGTGTGCGAACCTATTCATTCGATCCGGCCTTGGCTGGTTCTTTATCACCTTTCCGCTGTGCCAGATATTCATAGAGGTGGAATCGGGTCATGGCGTCCTGTTGAGCTTCAGCCCACAGATGCTTGGCATCTTCCGGCTTACTCTTGGTGAGCATTTTGAAGCGCATTTCCATGGACATAAAGTCCTGAACTCTACGAGTAGGCGTACGTGAATCGAGGATCAAGGGATTTTCTCCGTGTGCGGTTCGTTCCGGGTTATAGCGATAGAGCAGCCACTGACCGGAATCCACCGCCACTCTCTGGTTCGACATCGCCGTGGTCATATCGATTCCGTGAGCGATGCAGTGCGAGTAGGCGATGATGAGGCTGGGCCCGTTGTAAGCCTCGGCCTCGAGGAAAGCTTTGAGCGTGTGCTCGTCCTTCGCGCCCATGGCCACGCTTGCAACGTAAATGTTCCCGTAGCTCATGGCCATAAGTCCGAGATCCTTCTTGGGGCCGGGTTTGCCGCCCGCGGCAAACTTAGCTACGGCAGCGCGTGGGGTGGATTTGGACGCCTGTCCTCCGGTGTTGGAGTAGACCTCGGTGTCAAGCACAAGCACGTTGACGTTGCGCCCGCTGGCCAGGACATGGTCGAGGCCGCCGTAACCGATATCATAGGCCCAGCCGTCGCCGCCGACGATCCAGATACTCTTTTTGACCAGCAGGTCGGCGAGGGAAAGCAACTGCTTGCCGTCGGCGGAATTCAAACCGTGCAGTTTTTCTTTCAACAGATCTACGCGCTGGCGTTGCTCATAAATGTCAGCTTCGTCTTTCTGCGGAGACGTGAGGAGGGCTGCGGCGAGTTCATCGCCGATCGTTCCGGCTACGCGCTTGACCAGTTCCTGCGCGAACTCGGTCTGCTTGTCAATGGAGAGCCGGAAGCCCAGGCCGAACTCCGCGTTGTCTTCGAACAAAGAGTTGGACCATGCGGGCCCGCGGCCGTCCGCGTTCTTCGTCCACGGGGTAGTGGGCAGGTTGCCACCGTAGATCGATGAACATCCTGTGGCGTTCGCAATGATGGCGCGGTCGCCGAACAATTGGGACATCAACTTGAGATATGGAGTTTCACCGCAGCCGGCACAAGCGCCGGAAAACTCGAACAGCGGCTCCTGTACTTGCTGCTGTCGGATGTTGCCAACTTTAATGTTACGGCGGTCGAGTTCTGGAATGGTGAGGAAGAAATCCCAGTTGTCGCGCTCAGGAACCCGCAGCGGAGGCTGGGGTGCCATATTGATGGCCTTCAACCGTGTTTCAGCTTTGTTCTTGACCGGACAAATTTCGACGCAGATGCCGCAACCAGTGCAGTCTTCCGGAGCCACCTGGATGGTGTACTTGAGGCCTTGCCATTCTTTGTCGCGGGTCTCAGTGGACTTAAATGTTGCCGGAGCGTGTTCCAATTCTTTGGCGTCGTAAACCTTGATTCGGATGACGGAATGCGGACAAACCATGGCGCATTTTCCGCACTGGATGCAGATCTTGGAGTCCCATGCGGGAATTTCAAGGGCGAGATTGCGCTTCTCCCACTTCGCGGTTCCGGTGGGGAAAGTTCCATCGACGGGAAACGCGCTGACAGGCAATTCGTCGCCGCGTCCGGCGTAGATCGTGCCCAGGACATCCCGCTCGAACTCCGGCGCGGATGTGCAAAACGGCGGTGGTATCTCAATCGTGCTGGTGAGTTCCGTGGGGACTTTCACCTCGAACAAGTGGGCCAACGTTTCGTCCACGGCCTGCATGTTCTTCTGCACGATCTCTTCGCCCTTTCGGCCGTAGGTGTGTCGAATCGACTCGCGAATGGCCTCGATGGCTTGATCCGAAGGCAAGACCGCGGAGATGGCGAAGAAGCAAACCTGAAGAATCGTGTTCATGCGACTGCCCATGCCAGTGTCGCGTGCCACCTGATAAGCGTCAATTACGTACAGTTTGGCGTGCTTCGCGATAAGTTGGTGCTGCACGGGCCGGGGCAGATGGTCCCAGACGTCGTCCGGACCAAAGGGGCTGTTGAGCAGGAACGTTCCGCCGGGAACCAGCGCGCTGAGCATGTCGTAGCGTTCGAGGAAGATCCACTGATGGCAGGCAACGAAGTTTGCGCTGGAAACCAGATAGCTGGAGTGAATCGGTTGCGGCCCGAAGCGGAGGTGAGAGATGGTGGCCGCGCCTGATTTTTTTGAATCGTAAACAAAGTACCCTTGCGCGTAGTTGTCGGTATTCTCGCCGATGATCTTGATGGAATTCTTGTTGGCGCCGACGGTGCCATCCGCTCCCAGACCGTAAAACATCGCCCGGACAACGTTGCTGGGCTCGATAGAAAATCCTGCATCGTAAGTCAAACTGGTGTGGCTGACGTCATCCTGAATGCCAATGGTGAAATGATCTTTTGGGTGGTCGGCTTTCAGATTGTCATAGATCGCCTTGACCATGGCGGGCGTGAATTCCTTGGAGGAAAGACCATAACGTCCTCCAACCACAGCGGCCGTGTTTTTTCCGGGACTGAGATTATTTTTCACCCCTTCATGAAGCGCGTTCACCACATCGAGATACAGCGGTTCGCCAATCGCTCCCGATTCTTTCGTGCGATCGAGCACGGCGATCTTGCGCACGCCGGGCGGCAAGGCTGCGAGAAATGCTTCCACGGGGAAAGGACGATAGAGATGTAGCTTCAGCAATCCGAGCTTTTCGCCTTGCGCGTTGAGAGACTCAACGCTTTCGTGAGCAACCTCGGCGCCCGAGCCCATGATTACGATTACGCGCTCGGCGTCCGGCGAGCCAACATAATCGACCAGGTGATAGGAGCGACCTGCGACTTCCGCGAATTGGTTCATCACCGATTGGACGATCTTCGGACAGGCTTCATAATAAGAATTTGCCCGTTCGCGCATTTGAAAGAACACATCGGGATTTTGTGCGGTGCCACGCAAAACGGGATGGTCGGGCGAAAGAGCGCGCTGCCGATGCTCGAAGACGCGATCCATGTTGATCAGAGCGCGCATGTCGTCTTCGGAGAGCATTTCAATCTTGTTCACTTCGTGCGAGGTGCGAAAGCCGTCAAAGAAATGGATAAAAGGGATGCGCGATTCGAGGGCGGCAGCGTGGGCGATGAGCGCCATGTCCATCGCCTCCTGCACGGAGTTAGAGCTGAGCATGGCGTAACCGGTGGCACGGCAGGACATGACATCGGAGTGATCGCCGAAGATTGACAGGGCGTGGGTCGCCAGGGTGCGTGCCGAAACATGGAATGCGGTTGGCGTGAGTTCGCCCGCAATCTTATTCATGTTCGGAATCATCAGCAGCAGGCCTTGCGAGGCGGTAAAGGTGGTAGCCAGGGAGCCCGTCTGCAATGCGCCGTGTACGGCTCCGGCAGCACCACCTTCACTTTGCATCTCGATCACGTGGGGCACCGTGCCCCAAATATTCTGAATCCCCTGAGACGCCCACTCGTCCGCCCATTCGCCCATGTTGGAGGAGGGAGTGATGGGATAGATTGCTATAACTTCGTTGACCCGGTAGGCGACGTATGCGACCGCCTCGTTGGCATCCATGGTCTTGAACTTGCGCTTCATGAGGACTGACCACCTTCTGTCTGTACGAATATGAGTATGTGTTTGGGTCTTTCCCACTTGTCTGCATCAAGGATGGACGATGCGGCAGAGGAACGCAGCAAGGCACGTCACAGACGAATGTGATTTCCGTCACGTTGAGGCCGGCCAATGAAATTTGTGAGGCGCGTCACACCGGCATGTATCTTGCAGCACAGCGAATCGTTCTTTGGGGGAAGACACTACCCGCAGAGAAGAGTTACTCTGACCGCGCCGCAACTTCGACTCACGCGGGCCGGGTCAGAGATCGAGGGAAAGATGCTCCAGGAGGCTCGCATGCTCTCGCCGTACGGGATGGAGATTGTGGAAAGCTGCATTACCTGTAAGTTGCGCTCGGACCGCATCTTTTGCGACCTGCCGCCGACTTCCCTAGAGAACTTCGAAAACATAAAGTTCGCTACCGCCTATCCCCAGGGAGCAGTGCTATTTGTGGAGGGGCAGATGCCTCGCGGCATCTTTGTGCTGTGCAAGGGCGGGGTGAAGCTCTCGATTAATTCCCCGAGCGGCCGGACGATGATCGTGAAACTGGCGGAACCCGGCGAGGTACTGGGCTTGAGCGCAACGATTTCGGGAAAACCCTACGAAGTGACCGCAGAAACGATCGATCCTTGCCAGGTGAATTTCGTGAAGCGCGATGACTTTCTGAAGTTTCTGAAGGAAGATGTCGATGCCTGCTTCAAGGTGGCGGAGCAGTTAGGCGAAAAGTATCACAACGCCTGCAAGGAGGTGCGATCACTGGGATTGTCGCACTCGGCTGCGGAGAAATTGGCAAAACTGCTTTTGGAGTGGAGTTCCAAGAACGGTGAAGCCAGCAACGTAGAGCCAAGGCTCAAACTCCGGCTCACGCACGAGGAGATCGCGCAGATGATTGGAACGTCGCGAGAAACGGTCACTCGGCTGTTTGCGGAGTTGAAGAAGCGCCAGATCCTGCAGACCAAGGGCTCGACTTTGGTGATTCGTAACACGCCGGCGCTGCGCGAAATCGCCAATCATAATTAGATCCGGATTTGCACGAAAGCTGGGCTTTTATCCAAGAACGGCTACATCCCCTCCCATACGGCCGATCGTAACCCCGGCCAAGCGGCTCGCGTGCTTATACTGCTAAGAGTAACCCCCGAAAGCCGTCACGAGGTGTAACGAAAAAATGAGTGCACCGGTTCCTCCCAATGAACAGGAGAGACTTGAAGCGCTTCGTAGCTATGGCATTCTCGACACCGAAGTTGAAGAAGATTTCGATGCGATCACTCGTTTTGCCGCTCACGTTTGCGGAACACCGATCGCCTTAGTGTCACTGGTGGATGCGACGCGTCCGTTTCTATGCCGGCACGCCATTGCAGACCGATGAGGGTCTGGGCCTGGGGAGTCTGTGCGTGATCGACGGGATACCGCGAAATCTGACACCGGAGCAGATTGAGGGGCTAAGAGTATTTTAGGCAGAGCTGTGGTCGCGAATCTGCAGCTTCGCCGGGCTTTGCGCTTGTTGAACGACTATCGCGGCCATACGAAGCGGTTGGCAATTGGCGGTGCCAAGTAGAATTGCGCAATCATGCCCCGAAGGGCCTTCTGTGCGGATCGTGACCGTGATCACAATTCCTGGTGATAACCATCACCGCTGTGGCCGGCATTCTCTCCTATAGTTGCCCCGAAAAGGGAGATCCGCCGCAAGGCCTTATGGGGAGGCAACTTGACAATGGTAACTTCAATTTTGACTGGCAACGGCCAGCAGTCGAACCCGGTCACGCAAAAACCGCGATTGATTTTCTGGGAGCTGACGAAAGGCTGCAATCTACGCTGCATCCATTGCCGGGCCAGCGCTACGGAACTAAGTTCTCCGTCAGACCTGTCGACACAAGCGGCATGCGACATCATCGATCAGATCGCGAAAGTATCCTCGCCCATACTCGTACTCAGCGGCGGCGAACCGCTGTTTCGTTCCGACATTTTTCAGTTGGCGCGTTACGGCACAGATAAAGGACTGCGCGTGGCGCTGGCCACGAATGGGACACTGGTAACGAAATCTGTCGCACAGAAGATTGTCAATAGCGGGGTGAAGCGGGTGGCCATCAGCCTAGATGGCGCCGATGCGGCCACGCACGATACGTTCCGCGGAATTCCCGGAGCATTTGACGCCGCGATTACCGGATTCCGCAATCTGAAGGCATTGGGCATGTCGGTGCAGATCAATACGACGATCGCCCGTCACAATGCCCACCAGCTTCCGCAGGTGCTCGAGCTAGCGAAGTCGTTGGGAGCAGATGCGCTGCACACATTCCTGTTGGTGCCGGTAGGTTGCGGGGTGGATATTGCATCCGAGCAGATGGTTCCGCCGGAAGAATATGAGCGGATGCTGAATTGGTTCTACGATCGCTCGGTGGAGGGCGGCATCGAGTTGAAAGCGACTTGCGCGCCGCATTACTTCCGGGTGGTTCGTCAACGGCGAGTGGCGGAGCATCGCTCGGTGGCTGCGGCCGAAGCGGCACATCAAGCGCCTGAAATGCCGCGGGAACTGCCAGACAACGGATCGTCACAGGCTGGATCGTCACCCATTAACTCGTCCCACATTCGCCCCACTGATATAACAATGCCCGGCTCGACCGGGATCGAGTTGAAACCTCATGGCATCGGCAAGGCCGTGGGACATCCTGGGACTCATCCGTCCGACATGAACACGATGACGAAAGGATGTTTAGCGGGCACCGCGGTTTGTTTCATTTCTCATCAGGGAGAAGTTTATCCGTGCGGATACTTGCCAGCGTTGGCAGGGGATCTGAAGAAGCAGGCGTTCGCCGACATTTGGGAAAACTCGCTGGTTTTCAGTCAACTGAGGGATACTGGCAACCTGCGGGGAAAATGCGGTTGCTGCGAGTTCCGCAATGTTTGCATGGGATGCCGTGCCCGAGCCTTCGCGGTTACTGGAAATTATTTGGACGAAGAGCCGTTCTGCGTGTACGAGCCACGTACTAAAGTGTTGAAGGAAAAGGAAATTGTGCCGGCAGAAGTGATACGGTAAGCATGGGCGTGATTTCACCATTGAGAAACAGGGACACAGAGCCAACAATGCGCAGGAAATCCCAATCAGCTGGCCCTCCCCCCGAGGGAGTTCGTCGCACGTTTTGCTCTGTGTCTCTGTGCCCCCATGGTGAAACCCTCCTTTTTCGAGCCAAAAGACACCAACCCAGCGTGATATCCCACTAAGTGGCTTACAGTCCTTCACCTGGTTCCCATCCATCCTCTGCTAACTCGCTGAAAACAAGGAATCATCCTCCGTCACAAGGAGAGCTTGGTCTTTGGTACCAGAGGTGCTTTTCCTAAGGCTGGTACAGGAGTTATGACGTGGAACCTTCTCTCATGGTAATTGGCCTGAACTACCGTACGGCGCCAGTTGCCGTGCGGGAACGCTTCTGGATCAGCGAGAGCCGGCGTTACGAAGCACTGGTGCAACTGTCACGGGCAGAAGGCATTGACGAAGTAATTGTCCTGGCTACCTGTAACCGCACCGAGTTTCAATTGTGGGTCAACGACGTCACCTTGGCGGCGAATTCGGTGATGCGGTTTCTGGGCGCCGAATATGGACTGATGCTGTGCGAGTGGAAGCATTTCTACCGCTTGCTCGACGAAGCCGCCTTGCTGCACATTTTTCGAGTGGCCTCCAGCCTTGACTCGATGGTGGTAGGCGAACCGCAGGTTGTATCGCAAGTGAAGCAGGCGTGGCAGCAGGCGCAGAAGGTTGGGACTACTGCACGATTTCTTGATGCCGTGATGCAGAAGGCGCTGACGGTCTCGAAGCGTGTGCGCACGGAAACGGCGATTGGCAATGCGGCCGTATCCATCCCTTATGCAGCGGTGGAACTTACACGGCAGATTTTCGGCGGGCTGGAAAACAAGAAAGTGCTTCTGCTGGGTGCGGGCAAGATGAGCGAGCTTTCCGCACGAGGATTGTTGAATCAGGGCGCCGCTTCCGTCTGCGTGATCAACCGCACTCTGGAGCATGCAACGGAGCTGGCAAACAAGCTGGGTGGGACTGCGATCCCCTTCGAAGCACGCTGGCAACACATGGCGCAGGCCGACATCATCATCAGTTCGACTTCTTGTCCCCACACGATTCTCAGCCGCGAGGAAGCGGAGAACATGGTTCGTGCTCGCCGCGACAAGCCTCTGGTAATTGTGGATATCGCCATGCCGCGTGACATCGATGCCGCGGTGAGGGCGGTCGAAGGCGTTTTCCTCTATGACCTGGACGATCTGGAAAGCGTGGTCGACCACAATGCGGGCGAGCGTGAGATGGCCGCCGCCGAAGCACAAAAGATTCTGCAGTCCGAGGCGCAAGGTTTCCGCCGTAAGCTGATGGTGGAGCGGGTAGTCCCGACCATCGTCGCACTGCGCCAGCGGCTTGACGAAATTTGCCGGCAAGAACTGGATTCCTTCCGAGAAGAGTGCGGGCCTTTTTCCAAGGACCAGGACGAAATGTTAAACGCAGTCATGTCCCGAATGACCCAGAGGATTGCAGGATCCCTGGCCCGTGAACTCAAGGAACTTCCAGAGAAAGTGGAGCAGGAACAGATGACCACTGCTTTGCAACGGCTGTTCCACTTGCAAACGCCTAACTCGGCGATTGCCGGCACCATATCGCAACAGGCTTAAACCGGTGATTGAAACCGGGTGCAGTAGACAGTGCGGAGCATAACGACGTAAATTCTGCGTGTGACGAGCCGCCAGAACCATCCTCCGCTTATCGTGGAGGCGCTGCAGCATAGCGACCGAACTGCCATCGTCGATTCCGAAGGATCGTTCACTTACCATGATTTGCTGGGTGCGTCCTTACGCGTTGCGACAGCGCTGCTCGCTGGTCGCGAGGATCTACGCGAAGAGCGCGCGGCGTTCCTCATTACGCCGGGATTTCGGTGGGTTGCGGTGCAGTGGGGAATTTGGCGGGCAGGTGGTATTGCGGTACCGCTCCCCATCAACGCGACCAAGCCTGAGTTGGAATATTTTATCGACGATCCGAGAGCATCGATTCTGATGTTCGATGCTCAGGCCGCTTCCCTTCTGGCGCCGCTTGCAGCATCCCGCGCGATCCGCACGTTCTTGTGTGAGCAGATTTCGGCTCGTCCCTCTAAAGAATCTGACGTCCTGCCAGACATCGGCAGTAATCGGCGCGCCATGATTCTCTACACCAGCGGGACAACCAGCCGGCCGAAGGGCGTAGTTACAACTCACGCGAACATCGAGGCCCAGATCAAGAGCCTGGTGGAAGCTTGGGAGTGGTCGGCCGACGATCAGATTCTGTTGTGCTTGCCGCTGCACCACGTGCACGGAATCATCAACGTGGTTTCGTGCGCGCTATGGTCGGGCGCAATTTGCCGGATACTGCCGCGATTCGACGCGCAAGCGGTTTGGAATTGCATCGTCGGAGGTAGCCTAACGCTGTTCATGGCCGTGCCGACGATTTATGTGAGGCTCATTGCCGCGTGGAACGAGGCTTCGCCGGAGCGGCGTGCGGAGTTGAGCGCGGCATGCCGGCGGCTGCGCTTGATGGTTTCCGGCTCGGCCGCGTTGCCGGTAAGTACGCTCGAGCGTTGGAAGGAAATCAGCGGCCACACGTTGCTGGAGCGTTACGGGATGACAGAAATTGGCATGGCGCTGTCGAACCCGTTGCGAGGCGAGCGCATACCGGGCACTGTTGGGACACCGCTACCGGGGGTTGAGGCTCGTCTGGCAGCAGAGGACGGCGCGTTGGTTGCCCCCGGAACGCCGGGCGAGATCGAAGTCCGCGGTCCGAGCGTCTTCGCGG
>JBEKUD010000046.1:0-35251 GCA_049515395.1 Candidatus Sulfotelmatobacter sp.
TCACCGTAGAGCCGGATCTGGCCGTTAACCGCATAGCCCAGATGCTTCACGTAGTCACACATATCCACAGCAGTCGCAGAATCAAAATTGCGGGTCATAATATCACCAATTATAATCCTCGGACCCGCCCTTCGGCCGCTGCTGCAGCGCCCGGGGTCGGTTTATTGGCCGAGCGTACAATTCAAAAAACGATTGGGGGCATCCTGCCTGTCATCCTGGACTTCCGCTAGTGCTGGAGCTTGCCATAATATCCTCGCGGGCGAAAGGATCGCGTAACGTGCTGCAAAACGAGAAAGCCGGTTACAACCGTTTCCTCCTGCTCGTAGCAGGGCTGGGTGGTTTGCTTTACGGCGTGGATGTCGGCATCATCGCCGGTGCACTCCCCTACCTGGAAGCCACTTCCGGGTTGAATGCTGGCCAACTTTCGATCGTCGTGGCGGCCGTGCTCCTGGGCAGCGTCATCTCGACTTTATTCGCCGGCACGCTCGCGGACTGGATGGGACGCAAGCTTCTGATGACGCTGAGTGGGGTGACGTTCGTCATGAGCATTCCTGTGATTGCGCTGGCGCATGGCTATGAACCGCTGGTTCTCGGACGCCTGCTGCAAGGCGTCAGTGCCGGCCTCATTGGGGTCGTGGTCCCGCTCTATCTTGCGGAGTGCCTCTCCGCGACGAATCGCGGAAAGGGCACGGGCATCTTCCAGTGGCTGCTCACGCTGGGGATCGTGACCGCTGCGATCGTCGGAATGTTTTTCAGCATTCGCGTCGAAGAGGTGGCAAAACTTGGCGATGCCGCCCGACTGTTCGCTTTCAAAGACACGGCATGGCGCAGCATTTTCTGGGTCTCGCTGCCTCCCGGTGTTCTGTTCGTAATCGGCAGCTTGGTCGTCGCGGAGTCTCCACGCTGGCTGTTTCGGCGTGGCCAACGCGATGCCGCTTACGCGGCGCTCCTTCGTTCTCGCAGCACGCAGCAGGCCGATCTCGAACTGGCGGAAATGGAACAATCGACCATTGCGGAAAAGACCAATACCTCTACCGGGGCGAAGGTGAAGGAGTCTCTTCTTCGCCGCCAGTATGTGATCCCGTTTGTGCTGGCCTGCGTGATTCTCGCGTGCAACCAAGCCACCGGCGTGAACTCCATCATTGGCTATAACGCCAACATTCTTTTGCAAAGCGGGCTTTCCGATGTTCAGGCTCACTGGGGATACGTTCTGTTCACGGTGGTGAATTTTGTGATGACCATTGGCGGCATCATGCTAGTGGATCGCAAGGGACGCAAATTCCTGCTATCGATCGGAAGCGCCGGCATCATCCTGTCGCTTCTCTGCACCGGCGCGCTTTTCCGGCGAACTGAATTCCTGCGCGTGGATTCTCATGCTGCGGTTCAACCCATGGTTAGTACCGATCAGACGCTCGCGCTGCGTTACGACCAGAAGACCGCCGATTATCTCCTGGCAGCGGCAGGCGTGGTTAGCGGCAAACTCATGGCGCGGCCCACCTCGCTGATCATCATTTATTCCTGCGGAGATTTTCAAGCTGCCACCAAGGTGGTCCGCTCCGACGACCTGGCTGCGAAGCCCATCGAGATCACGCGCGAGAGCTGCCTGCCCGCCAACAAGGTGCTGGCTTTCTTCTCCAACCCATTCAGCAATCTCGATGCATCACGACAGGCTCCATTAAGAATCGACAATGCCCTGATCAGCCCTGTGCCCAGCACTCGAAATGGATGGATGGTAGCCATTTCGCTCTTCGTCTTCATGGCGTTTTTCGCGATTGGCCCCGGGGTCTGCGTATGGCTTGCCCTCTCAGAGTTGATGCCGACTCGCATTCGCTCCAATGGCATGAGCATCGCCCTGCTGATTAATCAGGCAGTCTCAACCGGCATCGCGGCCACCTTTTTGCCTACAGTCGGCAAGTACGGCTACTCGACGATGTTCTTTGCCTTCGCCGCGTGCACGGTCATCTACTTCCTCACGGCTGCTTTTTTCCTTCCCGAAACGAAGGGGAAAACACTGGAAGAGATCGAAGCGCATTTTGAAGGAGTAAATAAAAAGCCAGGGCTCGCGACCGCGTGAACATGGTTTCCTTCCTTAAGCCATTGAAACGCGCGGACGGCACTCTAGTGGGGCCTGTATGGCACTTGGGTGCCATTTACCAAACCTTTCCCGTACCCTATCCTCCAAATTGAGCAGCACTTGGGGGAGGGCTGATCAACAGACGCCCAAGACTCAAACTAGAGTCTGGGGCGTTTTGTTTTGCGCTGAATTGCTCCGGTCCGATTCCGCTCGATCTGCACTTTTGCCAGCAACAGCCTGGAAAATCGCTGGTTTGCCTGGTTCCGCTCACGACGAGGATCCTAACTCCTTTGGCGTTAGCCGCTTGCCGGGAAGCTATTACCACCGTAAACTTTCACTACCTTACCCGGGACCGATGAACCCGATCAACCGAAGGAGTGCCGGCCAACGGCTCGCATCCAAAATCTTATGAAACCGCGGCTTCCCTTCCACGCTGCCAGTGTTCTGTTTCTTGCCACATTCTCTTTCACTCAATTGGCCTTCGCCGATGCGGTTCGCGGAACGCTCGTACACGAAGAAACCATCCGCGTGGCGCCTAGTTCGGACGCCGCCAGAGTAGGCGACGCTAATCGCGGCAACGAACTCATCATCATCGACACCAGCCGTGACTGGGTCCATGTGGAAGCGATTCTCCGCCCGCCCAGCAATGAAGAAGGCGCAACCGAAGACGAAGCGGAGGGCAAGGCCATCACCGGCTGGGTTCTAAAACAAGGATTGGTCACCGGTACCACTCAAGATGGCGACAGGATCATCTTCGGCGAGGCCGCCGACTCCGAAGACCAGGCCAGTCGCCGCCGTGGACGCCGTGACGCCGCTCAAGATGCCATGCGCCTTTACTACCGTGTCTACGATCTGATGCCCGCATCGCCCCTGGCGGCCGAAGCGCTCTACCGCGCCGCAGATATACGCTGGCAAATGGAGCGAGCCGACGTCATGACACGCCCTTCCGCGCGCGAACGCGAATCCTACATGCGCGGCCAGATGAAAGAAGATTGGATGAAGTTGGTCATCAAGAAATATCCCACGACAAAATGGGCCGACCTCGCTGCTTTTCGGCTGCTCGAGAACAAATTGTGCGGAGACTGGGAAGGCCTGTCGAAATGTCCCGACAAAGAAGCGGAAATCTATGAGAGATATGCGAACGAGCATCCACAATCTCCGGCCGCCGCGGAAGCCCTGTACAACGCCACCTGGCGCCGCGCTGCGCTCATCGAGATTTACAAGAACGAACCCAATCAGAAAAAATCCGCCGAATCGAAAGATCGCGCTTTATCGCTGGCCCAGAAGCTGGTCACGCAATACGGACAAAGCGATTGGGGCTACCGTACGCAGCGCTTAATTTTCTACATTCAACAAGGCATCGCAACCTATGGAAACGCCAGTGATTTCTGAGCGTTCTCGGGACGTGCTTTCGACCTTCGCGATGCCAGCGAGTGCATTCCTTCCGTTAACAAGGGCTCGCATTTTTTCTGCGATACTGTTCCATACTTTGGGAGCATAAAATTTCGGAGGACGATTGAACGACTACCTACTGTCTTTGCTGCTCGGGATTGTGGAAGGCTTGACGGAGTTTCTGCCGGTCAGCTCTACGGCGCATCTCCGGATCTCCGAGGCTTTGCTGCACATTAGTCTCTCCGACGGTTACTGGAAGATGTACACGATCGTAATCCAACTGGGAGCGATTCTGTGTTTGCCGGTGTATTTCCGGGAGCGCATCGCGAAGCTCATATCGACCTTCCCTCGCGGCGAACGCGGAGACCGCACCGCGCTCACGCATCCTCTCGGGCTTACGCTTGTGGCTTTCGTAGTCACGGCGATTCCAGCTTTTCTGCTTACCAAGGTTATCGGTAAGCATCTCGAAAGCCTCACCATCATGGGCTCTGCCCTGCTGGTGGGTGGAATTGTCATGTGGATCGTAGACGCCGTCAATGCGAAGTCGGAAGCCGCAGGTCCATCGGGTGAAGGAAGCCGCATACACACCTGGAAAATGGAAACCATGTCGCTGGCGCAAGCGGTTTGGATTGGGGCATGCCAGATCCTGTCGGCAGTTTTTCCGGGAACGTCGCGCTCGATGTCTACGATTGCAGCCGGGCAGATTGCGGGAATGTCGCGAGCTTCAGCGCTTGAATTTTCATTCTTTCTTTCCATTCCGACGATGGTGGTGGCGACGTGTTACGACTTGCTGAAATCCCTGCGCGGTAAGGGCGCCAATCCCATTGGCGTTTCGCAGATCGATGCTCATGGATGGATTGTGCTGGCCATCGGCTTCATAGTTTCCTTCATCGTTGCTTATGCCTCCGTGGCCTGGTTCATGGCCTACGTGCGCAAGCACGGCTTCGTACCGTTTGCCGTCTACCGAATCATTGTCGGAACGCTGGTGTTGGTTTTTGCGTCAAGGTTGGCGGGATGAGTTGCCTCTGCGAGGAAGCCCATCGGGCGCGGTATTCTAGCGGGAAGCCAACTGTACACTGCTCACGCATTCCACCATTGCCGCCGCGTCTCCTTCTTGACATAATAATGAGGCTCTGGCCGATTTGCGGCACAGGACATTGCTGTCCCGTGTAATCAACGGCCCACATGCATTTTCTGGCAAGCATTTTTTTTCCCACGGGCAACCGGCGGCTGAATGAGCTGGTCGGTTTTCTGTTGTGCGTCTCCGCGCTCCTCCTTTTCCTCGCTTTGGCTTCCTATTCGCCGCTCGATCCTTCCCTGAACAGTGCCTCGGCCCTTACCGGAACTCACGCGGCCCGCAACTGGATTGGTGTGGTCGGAGCAGTGATCTCGGACCTCACGTTGCAGCTTTTTGGCATTGGAGCGTTTCTCCTGCCCATCTTTCCTGCCATGCTCGGTCTACGCTGGTTTGCGTCGCGCAAGGTCCAGTCTCCGATCGCAAAAAGCCTGGGAGCAATCTGGCTGGCGATCTTCGTTCCCGCGCTGCTGGCGCTATTGCCGGGCGATACCCGCTGGCTGCATGTAATTCCCATCGAAGGGCTTCTGGGACGGGTTGTGGGGGATGTGCTCATCCATTACTTGAACCTGGCAGGTGCCTATATTGTGTGCGCCAGCGTGCTGGCCGTCGCACTTTATCTCTCGACCGCATTCTCGTTTTCATCGATTCAACTCTGGATTCCGACGCGCTTTGCATTCTTGACCGCGCTCTGGAATCGGTATCTGGACTGGCAGGAAGAGCGGGCCAAAAAGCGGCAACAGAAAGAACTGGAGAAGCGCCGGGTTTCGAAACCACAAATGAAGACGCAGTTAATTTCCCAGCGCCAGACCGCGGTCGCAGCTCCAACTGTGCCGCCCAGAATTGCGCCGGAGGCCCGCCGTACCGGCATCGAGCGGACATTTGATCCCGAGCCCGAGGAACTGGCACCCAACTCGCTCGCTTCTACCGGCGGAATTGTACCTGAGTCTTTCATCGCGATCGAATCTGCAGTTGATCCAGAGGTGACGCAGCGCGCCGACAGCGATCACAAAGCCAAGACGACGCTGCCGAAAATCGCAGGGGGATACAAGTTGCCGTCCAGCAGTCTGCTGCAGCGCCCCGACGAGCAGCAGGCTGTCGACGCCGATGAACTCAAGGTTCTGGCGCAGGTGCTCACAGAAAAATACGCCGAATTTGAGGTGCATGGGCAGATCACACAGATCAATCCCGGCCCCGTAGTTACCACGTTCGAATTCAAGCCCGACGCTGGAATCAAGTACAGCCGCATCACCAACCTCACCGATGATCTCTGCCTGGCGCTGAAAGCGGAAAGTATTTTGATCGAGCGCATGGCCGGCAAATCGACAGTCGGCATTCAGGTGCCAAACCGCGAGCGGGAGATTATCTGGCTGCGAGAGAACATCGAGTCACAGGAATTCATGGGGACAAAGTCGAAGCTCACGATGGCCCTGGGCAAGGACATCAACGGCCGCATCGTGGTAGCCGACCTCGCGGGAATGCCTCATTTGCTGATCGCCGGCTCAACTGGCGCGGGCAAGAGCGTGGCCATCAATGCCTTCATCATGTCGATTTTGTACAAGGCGACGCCGGAGCAGGTGCGCCTGATTCTGGTCGATCCGAAACGGCTGGAACTGGGCAATTATGAAGGCGTGCCGCACTTATATACGCCGATCATCACCGAGCCCAAGCTGGCGGCGAATGCCCTGCGCAATGCCGTGCGCGAAATGGAACGCCGGTTGAAGCTGCTGGCTGCGAAGGGCGTGCGCAATATCGATCAGTACAACCGCCTCTTTGATAACGGCGGTACACCAAGCTTGTTCGAGGAAGATTGCGATGACAAGCCGATTCCCTACATCGTAATCATCATTGACGAATTGGCCGACCTGATGATGCTGGATTCCAGCAACGTTGAGGAGTCGATTACGCGATTGGCACAGATGGCGCGAGCCGTGGGTATTCATCTGGTCTTGGCCACGCAGCGTCCCTCGGTCGACGTGATCACCGGACTGATTAAGGCGAACTTCCCGGCGCGAATCTCGTTCCGTGTGGCAACCAAGGTGGATTCGCGAACGATTCTTGACGCGAATGGCGCGGAAGCGCTGCTAGGCAAGGGCGACATGCTTTACCTGCCCTCAGGATCAGCACGGGTGCACCGCCTGCATGCACCGCTGGTCACGGAGAAAGAAATCGCTGCCGTGGTGGAATTCTGGAAGCAGCAAGGCTCGGCCGAATATCAGCAGCAATTTTTGGAAGCACCGAAAGAAGAACGCGAAGCCGGAAGCGGAGCGGGTGGCGGCGACGGATCGGGAGGAAGCGGAGAAGACGATCCTCTGTATCAGGATGCCGTGAAGCTGGTGGTGGAGTTTGGAAAAGCCTCCACTTCCCTGCTGCAGCGCAGGCTCCGCATTGGTTACGGCCGCGCCGCGCATCTCATTGATTTGATGGAGCAGGACGGCATCGTGGGTGCAGCGGACGGTCCCAAACCGCGCGAGGTGCTCAAGCGTCCCGACTGGATTTCCGAGATCGAAGAGACGATGCGATAGCTCAGTTCTGCTCCGAAGAACTGCTAATGGCGAAACGTAATCTCCGAGTATTGAAATGGCTGCAGACCGTCCCCGCGATTGCAGTTTGCACGAACTGCAATCGCGAGTTCAAAGTCCCCCTGGCAGCCTTGAAGCGCGTGGCGGATGCCCAGGAAGACCTGAGAGTCCAATTTGCCGAGCACCAATGTCCGAAAAATGAGCCGGACAAATCAGCTTGTTAACTTTTTCTGGGTATTAGCCTCTCCGTGGCTCACAGTCAGACGCTTCTCTCGAGCCACAAAAGTCGATCAATTTCGCTCACGAGTTCGAAAAGCTTTTTCGGATCTCGTTCGACGGCGGCCCGTTCGCAGAGGGACATCCACGTCTCTCCGATCCGTAGTTTCTCATTCAAGGCGATTCTCAGTTCGGGGAGGATCGGTTCTATCTGGCCTGGATCCGTCGCGGACATGGCCTTGGGACATAGGTCTTGGATGCGGCTTGTAGGATTCGAGGACATGCAACATAAGATGCCGAAGGCCCAAGGGCATCCGTGCAGGAAATCCTGTAATCATGTGCTCGCCGTGCACCATTTAGCGCACGGCGATCTCACATTGCAAACACATTTACAGCGCGGAAATCTACAGAAGCAACCGGAGATTGCTGTAAGAACATCCCTAACGGTGATGCCGCTCTTCGGGACGTGCATGTCCCGTGCGTGCGGCGCGGCGCTCCTCGGCACTGCGCGGGATTAATCGATGACTTTCCGCACGGTGGACGGCATCCCAACGACGTACTTCCGCGCCGTAAGGATGGGCATAGATTCCACGATTGGCCCACGTACGTCCCCAAGGAGCGTTGTTGATGAAAACGGCGTGCGCACCCCAATCGAACCGAGTGTAGCCCCATCCCCAGGGCCGAAATGCAACGCCCAGGCTCACACCGAAGCCAAAACCGATTGCACCGCCGACAAAGAATCCCGGTCGAGGTGGACCAAAAACCACCAGCGGATCGTACACAGATACGGGAATAAACGCCGGATTGACCGGATCGATTTCGATGTACGGACCGCCACTCACGACGATCCGGTCGTTGCTGCGCAGATAGCCGTAATCCTTTGCCTTTTGACGCATGCGCTGTACGGCGTCCATGACGCCCTGACGCTGCGCGAGAAAAGCATTGCCCAGGTCGGTTGTCCAGTTCATGTCCGATGCCGCCGTATCCAGGACAGAGGGAAATGGCAGCAGCGCCTGCACGCTGGGATCCCAAGGGAGATGATCGTCGCTAATGGCGCGAGCTAATTCGTCTCCCTGCAAGTAATGGTGTTCATCGGCCCATTTGGCAGCGTCGGGAATCTGATCGGGAAAAGTCGCGGCCGCGAAAACCTGAGCTAGAAGCGGGTCGGGGTAGAGCGCAACTCGTGACACGAGCTTGTCGAGCTGGTCGGGGGAATAAGAAGGCGGCGCCGGCTGTTGTTGCTCTGGCGGTGGGGCTTGAGCTGGCGGCTCGCCTGGAGACTGGGCATGTAACGGAACGCCCGACAGTTGCACCATCAATGCTAGAAGCAGCAGAACAATGGTCAATTTCGTAGTCTGTTTCAAATCTCGCATCGCTTTCTCCTTACGCGTTCCTCGCTTCGTCATTTACTAATGATTAGATTATTGATTATGGGTGTAGATGGCTTTCAGCGATGTATTGTTTTGTAAAAACGAAGGAGATCGCATGCGGGGAAGTGTCTCCGGGGCCGGCGAGCTGGAAGGGAAACAGAACTAGTAAAAGACGAATCGCGAACCTAGCGAATCTCGGGTTTGCGCCAGGAACGAAGGTTAACCGCGTAAAGTGCAATACAAAATAGATTCGCCGGAATGAAGCCGAATTGAGAAGTGCGGAAGCCGATTAGACACAGGATGACGCTATTAACGGCGGCCAGAACCCAACCCTCCCAGCAACGCCGTCCGACTAAGATCGTGGACCCAATGGTAAGAATGCAGGACAAATAATCGAGGCGAAACGGCACCAAACTCTCCTTGAAGAATTGAGTATGCAGCAAATGCCGGTGGGTGTTAAGTGATTCTTGTCACAAAGGGGGTAACGAAAGTTATCGTCCATATGATTATTGGGTAACTCGGATAAGATCCTCAAACAGGAGTTGAGCCATGAAAGTATCTACTGAATATTTGAGGTTTCATACCAAAACCCATCGGGCATACGTGCACATAACGCCCCAGGTGGAGGAAATTGTTCGCCAGAGCGGCGTCAAGGAGGGAATGGTGCTGGTCTCCGCCATGCATATTACGGCGGGCATTTATGTGAACGATAACGAGAGCGGGCTTATCGAAGATATCGATCAGTGGCTGGAACACCTGGCACCATTCCGCAAGAACTATAGGCATCACGAAACCGGCGAGGACAACGGCGACACGCATTTGAAGGCCCTGCTGATTCACCATGAAGTAATCGTCCCGATCACGGCCGGCAAGCTCGATCTGGGAACCTGGCAACGGATCTTCTATGCGGAATTCGACGGGCAGCGCGACAAGCGAGTCATTGTAAAAGTGATGGGAGAGTGAACTCTAGCAGCGGCGGCGCTGGCTGCTTGCGTGAAGAATGACGAATCCGTACTATCGATGGCTGCGACGATCACGTCGCAAAGTTCCGACTCGGAGGAAAGATGAGCGCTGAAGAACTCCAGGAATTACAAGAGCATGCCGAACATGCGCACGCACACCCGAACCTGGCTCCCGTGTCCCTGACGATGGCCGTGTTGGCCGTCACGGTGGCGGTGGTGACATTGCTCGGACACCGGGCGCACACGGAAGAAGTCGTGCTGCAGGCGAAAGCATCCGATCAGTGGGCCTATTACCAGGCGAAGAATATTCGCCAGCACGAAGACGAGTTGTTTGCCGACATCAGTGGCGCCGTGGCCAGCAAGGACGCGGGAGGAATGGATAAGTTTCGCGACAAGTACACGCAAGACGGCGAGCGCTACAAGCAGGAGAAGTCGGAGATCCAGGATGAGGCGCGTAAGCTGGAGACCGAGGTCGCCATGGAAAGAAATCGCGCTGACCGTTATGACCTAGCGGAAGTGTTTTTGGAAATTGGTCTGGTGATCACCTCAATCACCCTGCTATCTGGAAGACGAATTTTCTGGTATCTGGGCATGTTGTTTGGGGTTGTAGGAGTGGTGGTTGCTGCAACAGGGGCGCTGATCCACTGAAAGTCAGGGAGGCTTTCATGCAGAAAGACCGCAAGGGATTTTTCGCTCAAGAGCCTGCCTTTGCATTTTCCAGATCGTAACCACCCAAGAATCGGGGACATAAGAGACGGAAGGCGAGATTTCGTCAGTATGCCGAAGGGTCGGCGCACCATCGTTCGCGAACTGCCGGCGCGAGACATGATTCGGATGCAAGAGCTGCATACAAAACCGCATACAAAAGTCTTCCAGTGACGCTAAGTATCTGATAGGATGCGAGATAGTTCTGAAGCTCGCAAACTTTTTATTTACGTCTAAGTTAGTGATTCTAAAGCGGAAGTGGTGGAACTGGCAGACACACCATCTTGAGGGGGTGGCGCCGAAAGGCGTGGGGGTTCAAATCCCCCCTTCCGCACCATCAACTAGTCTATATTCAATAAGTTACAAGCGTATTGTCAAGCCACACAATAACCGTACAGCATTTCCACCCTCCGGAGTTATTTCCCTGCAGTCCACCCTTCTCCTACTTTAAGGACCACAGCCAGGAGGTTTCGCCTTGCATTTCATTGTATGAAATGATTTATTTCATTACATGGATAAAATTAGACCGCGCTGGTTTCGACGCAATCTCCAAACGGCTCTCCGGGTCCTGCCCGTCACTGTACTGACGGGCGCACGGCAAACCGGCAAGACCACACTAACGCGGGCGATTGAGCCAGCACGGGCGTACTTCACTCTCGATGATGTGGGTGTGCTCGATCAGGCCGAGCGCAATCCCGACTCGCTGCTCGCTACTCGGCCCGTCATCCTGGATGAGGTTCAACGAGCACCACAGATCTTGCTAGCAGTCAAACGTGCGGTGGACACACTCCGGCGGGCAGGCGACTTCATTCTGACTGGCTCTGCCAACCTCCTGCTGATGAAACACGTAGCGGACACCTTGGCAGGGCGAGCGATCTATTTGGAGCTCCGGCCGTTCTGTCCCACAGAGTGGCAGGAACGTAAGGATGCATTGCTACCGCTGGATCGTTTGTTCGCCCCGGATTTTGACTGGCGAGAATGGCCGGATGAGCCGGGCGACTGGCCGACATGGCTGCTGCGCGGAGGATTCCCGCCCGCACTGCAAATCCCTTCCGAAACGGATCGCGGCCTGTGGTTCGCCGCTTATGTACAAACCTATCTGGAGCGCGATTTGCGCCAGTTGAGCGCCGTCTCCAGCCTGCCTGATTTTCAGCGCGTGATGATGCTGGCTGCGCAACGAACCGGCAAACTCCTCAACCAAGCCGACTTGGCCCGCGACGCAGCGCTCAGTCATCCCACGACGCACCGGTATTTGAACCTGTTGGAAACTGGCTGTCTGGTTAGACGCATCCGCCCGATGGCGACCAATCCCTCGGCCGCCCTCGTCAAGGCCCCGAAGTTGCTCTGGACAGATTGTGGTCTTGCGGCCTGGCTTGCCGGGATCAAGTCGTCCGCCGACGCCACGCAGCGCTTGGATGCCGGTTTTTGGTTGGAGCAAACTCTGTTTCAGACTCTGGACACTTGGCGAGCCCTCGATTCACAACGGCGCAAGCTGCATTTTTGGCGGGACCGTGCGGGGCACGAAGTGGATTTCATTTTGGAAGAAGCCGGCAAGTTGGTAGCGTTGGAAATTAAGGCGGGCAGTCTGGTGACCACAGGTGACCTGATTGGGATTCGCGCGTTCCGAGATGCCTTGAAACGCAAAACGTCACTCGTCCGAGGAGTGGTGTTGCACAGCGGGAAATCACGTCCGCTTGACGCCGACGATATTGCGCTGCCTTGGGGATGGATGGTTCCTGAACCGAGATAACCTGCGGTCTGTTGCCGCTTGCCTGTTTGGGCTGGTAAGTTCTTTGCATGAGTTCGGTCTTCGTGGTTCCCGTCCTAACTCCACACGGCCACCTCATCTTGAGCGAAGATCGCGACGGATCGGCTCTTGAGCCCGAGCTTGCGCGACGTCTGCAGAGTGCCTTTGCGCGCGGATCGGGCCATGGTCTTCTCCAGCTCGGAGCAAGCGAAGTCGGAGTGGCACTCCCCCCGGTCTTCTCCTATTGGCGAGAATTCGGGGCGCGCTACGTGACAGCCTTCTGCACTCGGCCGGACGGTGAAACCCGCTCCACAACAACGCATAATCCATCGCCGCCCGATGCGGAACTGGCTTCGCTGGCTCTCGCGGCTCCCCCGATGACAGGGGCGGAGTATCTGACGGCAAGCGTTCTCCAGTCTCTCTGGCAAGAACTGGATATCGCTTTTGGGCTGGAGTTATCGGAATCGAAGTGCGGCGTTCAGGAGTTTTTGAAACGCTGCAACCCCGCGTGGAATCTTGTCGGCCGCGTGCACTTCAACCTCGCCGAGAACCGCAAGGACGACGCAGCCCCATTTGCCTTCCTCGCGACTTATACCACTCGACTGTCGGCCCACGCCAAGGCGCAACATCTTCCGCTAGGGCAGGCTCTCGGCGAATATGCGGGCGGGGCCAACAAGGATCGCCTGCTGTCGCTGCTTCTCCCCGTTCAGAGAGCCTCGGCAAGCTGCTCGTGGCTGAAAGCCATGGTCGATGCGGGCGAGATCTTTCACCCCTTGCGGTGGAGGCCGTCCGAGGCCATGCAGCTTCTGCGAGATGTTCCGCAACTGGAGGGTGCGGGCGTAGTCGTGCGAATGCCAGCGACCTGGCAGGCCAACCGACCTCCGCGCCCGCAGGTAACGGCTAAGGTTGGGGGTAAGTTGCTGTCGGGTGTGGGCCAGGATGCGCTGCTCGATTTTCGCATGGACGTCACGCTCGACGGCGAAACATTGACCCCTGCCGAGGTCCGCGAGTTGTTGGCTAAGTCGGATGGGCTCGCGCTGGTTCGAGGGCGTTGGGTGGAAGTTGACCGAGAGCGGTTAAGCCGCTTGATGGAATATTTCGGCGGGGCCGAGCGCCTCGCTGCCGAAAGTGGTCTTAGTCTTCGTGACGCGCTGCGCATGATCGCCGGGGCCGATGTGGATACGGACGACGACTCTGCTGCGAGCGAAGCGGACTGGGGGAAAGTCGTCGCGGGTCCGTGGCTCGCGGAGACCCTAAAGGGATTGCGAAGTCCGGAGGGATTGGCTGGCATCGACCCCGGCTCGGCTCTGAATGGCACTCTGCGTCCCTATCAGCAGGTAGGCGTGCGCTGGCTTTACCTGCTTGCCAAGCTCGGGCTCGGGGCATGCCTCGCCGACGACATGGGGTTGGGCAAGACTATTCAAATACTCTCGCTCTTGCTGGTGCTGAGAAACCAAAATCGCGACCAACGGCAACCAAGTCTTCTAGTTGCGCCCGCGTCGCTTCTCACCAATTGGGCGTCGGAACTGGAGCGGTTTGCGCCGAGTTTGAATGCGCTCATCGCCCATCCGTCTGCGCAGCCTGCCGCCGATCTTATGACCCTCGCGCCCGAGCGTTTGCAGGATGTGGATCTGGTAATTACGAGTTACGGCTCGTTGCTGCGTATTCCATGGATTGCGGACGCCTCCTGGCGCTTGGTTGTGATCGATGAAGCGCAAGCCATCAAGAATCCGGACGCCAAGCAAACCCGGATCGCCAAGAAGTTGAAGGCGCAGGCGAAGTTTGCGCTTACCGGCACGCCCGTCGAAAACCGGATCGGCGACCTCTGGTCCATCTTTGATTTTATGAATCCAGGACTGCTTGGAACGTCGAAGGAGTTCTCAAACTTCGTAAAGCGCCTGGAGGGTCGGACTCACAACCCATACGCTCCATTGCGCGAACTGGTGCGCCCATACATTCTGCGGCGACTGAAGACCGACAAAACCGTGATCGCAGACTTGCCGGACAAGACCGAGGTTAAGGCGTTCTGCCAACTCAGCCGCAAGCAAGCTGCACTCTACCAACAGGCAGTGGAAGAACTAGCGGAGGCGCTCGATGGAGCCGATGGCATCCGTCGCAAAGGTCTAGTACTGTCATTCTTGATGCGGTTTAAGCAGATTTGCAACCATCCCTCGCAGTGGCTGGGTGACGGTGCTTGGAGTGAGGAGGATAGTGGAAAGTGGGCACGCTTGCGCGACATCGTCGAAGTTATCGCCGCCAAACAAGAGAAGGTTCTCGTCTTCTCTCAGTTTCGGGAGATGACGGCTCCGCTCGCGGCGTTTCTGGGATCGATTTTCGGCCGCGCCGGGCTCGTTCTTCACGGGCAAACCGAAGTCAAGAAGCGCAGGGATCTGGTCCGCCGGTTTCAAGAAGAGGAAGCTGTGCCTTTCTTCGTGCTTTCTCTCAAAGCGGGCGGCGCGGGCCTGAACCTCACTGCCGCGTCCCATGTAGTTCACTTCGACCGCTGGTGGAACCCCGCGGTTGAGAACCAAGCCACGGATCGCGCTTTCCGCATTGGGCAGAGCAAGAACGTGCTGGTGCACAAGTTCGTCTGCCGGGGAACCGTCGAGGAAAAGATCGACCAGATAATCGAATCAAAACGGAAGATTTCGAAGGATTTGATCGAGGGCGGCGCTGAACTGCTCCTGACTGAATTGCAAGACGAAGACCTGCTAAGGCTGGTGGCGCTGGATCTCAATACAGCGCTTAAGGAGGCGTGATTCATGTACGACGGTTGGGGATGGAGACCTTATGTGTCGGTGGCGGAGCGGCGGCTGCAAGCCTTGCGCGAAATGGACAAGCGCAGAAAGAAAGGAAACGTCGTTTCGCCGGTGACGGTTGAAGGGCGGACGATCGTTAAGACCTTCTGGGGCAAGTCGTGGTGCGATAACCTCGAACGCTATAGCGACTTTGCCAACCGCTTGCCGCGCGGGCGGACGTACGTGCGCAATGGTTCGGTCATTGATCTTCAGATTTCGTCCGGTGAGATCAAGGCGTTGGTCAGCGGTTCGGAGATTTATGAGGTAGCGGTGAAAGTCGCCCCAGTCACGAAGGCGCGCTGGCGGTCCATTTGTAGGGACTGCGCTGGTGCGATTGATTCGTTGATCGAGCTTCTGCAAGGACGCATGTCCACGGGCGTCATGGAACGTATCTGCCTGCGGAATACCGGCCTGTTCCCGTCGCCGAAAGAGATTAAGCTCTCGTGCAGTTGCCCGGACTGGGCCGAAATGTGCAAGCACGTTGCGGCAGTCCTTTACGGGGTTGGCGCTCGTTTAGACCAACAACCTGAACTCCTTTTCAGGCTCCATGGAGTCGACGAAAAAGAGTTGATCGCCCACGCCGACGTCGAATTTCCGCTGGCCAAAAAGGGACCGGCAACAAAGGTCCTCGGCGGGGAAGACCTTTCCGAACTTTTCGGGTTGGATATGGCTGCGAGCCCCGCCGCCAAGACCGGACGTTTGGTCCCCGTGCCGGCCAAGGCAAAGCGTGCAAAGAAAAAGAGCCTACGCAGGAAAACAATCGGGCCCGCAAGATGGTACATCCGTGAGTGAAGGATGGGAATTAGTCTGGGCTAGCCTACTTACGAAAAACTTGATCGGGACAAACAGACTGACGACAGTCGTTTGCTGCTAGCCACAAATTATCGTCGGCCGGATTTGGCCATTCAATCCGACTCGTCCCGACCCGTCGGGTTTGTGTTCTGCCTCATGGGCATCGTACAATAAACGTACAATGGAAGCGGGATTGTGGAGCATTTTGGCCTTTAGGCCGGATGCAGAATGAATGAGTTACGTGTTATCAATGTGATTAACTAGTTCAAATCCCCTCCTCCGCGCCATAAAAAAATATTCAGACCAGGTCAAAGGATCACGCAACTCCATGATTATTCTTGTCACAATCATCCACGTCATCGTCTGCCTTTTTCTGATCATCGTTGTCCTTCTGCAGAGCGGTAAGGCTGGAGACATTTCGGCGGCATTTGGCGGACAAGGCAGCCAGGCAGCTTTTGGTCCGCGGGGAGCGGCGACGGCTCTCTCCAAAGCCACAACGATTTCCGCTGTTCTGTTCATGTTGACTTCGATTACGCTCTCAGTGAATGCCATCAAACATGCGGGACCACGGTCCGTGTTGCAGGGGGAAAGGTCAGCACCCGCCAAAACCCAACCAGCCTCGCCCGCACCGGCGCCAAACAATCCCACCCAAAAGTAAGCTGAAATCCACTCCCGTTTGAAGTCTCACAGACGCCGGTCTCGGGGTTCCGCCGTAATTGTATTTACGGAATGCCGGTGCTACCATCCGATTAGATTAGTCTTCAAGCACTTATCTTCGGAGGGAACGTTTATGTCTGACAGCGATGGCGGCAGTTTTGTATGGTTCCTGGCGGGTCTGGGTTTGGGCGGCTTAGTTGGAGTTCTCTACGCCCCCCGCGCTGGACACGAGACGCGTGAGGAATTGCGAGCTCGGGCGGAACAAGGCAGTGAATTTGTGCGCACTCGTGCTCGCGAAGCAAAGGAGCAGGCCTCCGGCTGGGTTGACAAGGGAAAAAACGTAGTCAACCAGCAAAAAGATCAGTTTCGAGCTGCGTACGAAGCGGGGCGTCAAGCATATCAAGAAGCGACTACCGAGCCTGCGCCGCCAAAGGGTGTGTAGATCGGCGGTGAACTTGTCGTTCGTCGCGGGGGTTTTCATATGATGGAGAATCTCGTTCCAGTTTTTATCGCCGTAACTGCGGCGGCTGTTGTTCTTCAGGCCCTGATCCTTGTGGCGTTGTATCTGGCAGTCCGCAAGACCACCGCCAAGCTGGAAACTGTTGTCGAGGAAGTAAAAAGTAAGGCTCTGCCAACGATCGATTCGGCGAACTCGATGTTGACGGAACTTCGGCCAAAAGTGGTACAGGTCGTTGACACGGTGGTCGAATTGCGGCCGAAGGTGCAAATCGTTGTCGATAACCTGGTTGAGACGACTTCCTCGGTGAGATCCGAGGTGCAGCGAGTGGATGCAACGGTGAACGATGTTATGGATCGAGCCCGTCTGCAGGTGATTCGCGCTGATGAGATGCTCAGTCGCACATTCGATCGCGTGGAACACACTTCCGAGCTTGTTACGAAGACGGTGGTCTCGCCGGTTCGGCAGATGTCCGGGATTTTCCGGGGCGTAACCGCGGGAGTCGAATTTCTGTTGGGTAATCGCGGCCGGAAAAACGGCGACAGCCGCGGAGCAAGGCGTCCCGTTCCTCAGGACGAGATGTTTATCTGAGGCGATGTTTTGTCTGCATAGGACCCTCTGCCGCAAACACGATTCCGTCAGCTGAAAGTTAGATCGGCGTCAGTTTTCTTTCCATGCGCTACTTGGTGCGAGCCCACGTTAAGCCTGGTTCTGAAAGCAATCTTCTTACCTCCATTCAGCGTGAGACTCTCGGCCGGGGCTCCGCCGCAGGAGGCGAATATCTTCGCAATGTGCAGGACGCAAGGCTCTGTGTCGATGGGACCGTGCGCTGGGTAGAAGTCTGTTACTGCCCAACCCCATTGCAGGAAGAACGGCCTTATTGGGAAGAATATTTTCAGCCGGCGCGGGTGCAGGATGCGCACGACCGTCGCACGTGCCGCGACGAAAATGGCAAAAGTACCCCGGGCATGCGGCGATTGTGATTGCATAGCGAGGCGAGGGCGGAAGTTGAAGGCGTCCGCGCTCATGCTTTCTTGATTCGCTGCGTCGAACCCGCAAATAAAGTAAGCGACGCCGTATAGAATCTGAGAAGTACAGGGGAGCGAGTGGCCATGGAAACACAGAGCGAAAATAAACGAGAGCAAGATCCGGCCCAGGCGGCAGCCCATATTGCAAGTGCTCACCGGATTCTAAAGGCCCTGCAAGAGAAACTTGGAAAACACCCGGAAGTCGGCGCGGCCATTACGAAACTGGAAATGGCACTGAATATTCTGGCGGTAAAGACTGGCGGGGTACTTTAGCGGTCGAGGTTGCGTGATGGTCGATCATTCGTTGCTGCAACCGTGAGTTAGAACCCTTGGTTTCGTAAACCATCGGGACTGCTCCGCGGCCCTGCCTTTTCCGTCCAACGGAGGGGAAGCAAGGCAAAGGGCCTCAGGTGTGATCCTGAGGCCCGTACCTGCACTTATTGGGGTCAATGCTGCTTACTCTGATCTGCAGCGTAGAAACTATTGGTGGGTGCCACCTTTCTCATCACTGACGGAATCCTTAAGCCAAGGGGTGAAACGAATGTTGGGTCCGCTGGTGGTTGCGCATCGGTTACCGGCGTGGGCCCGCACGACATCCCCAATAGTTCTCAGTTGCTTCGATGCTGCCGGTGCACGCGGTGTCATCGAGGGCGCAAACGTTGGCGATACCAGTATTGCCACCCAGCAGTTCGTTGAGATGAGCATCGAGCTCGGCAGGAGTATTGACGGCAATGTCCTCGTCTTCATTGACGATCACATTCTGCGAAATGATGGTACCGCGAACCGGGGAGCCGCCACCGCTGACAGCCGTGCGAGTCTGAGAGAGCGCCGCGAACAGGACGGCGCAACAAACTCCTGGCATGAGCGAAATTGAGTTGGGTGCATGAAGA
Source organism: Candidatus Sulfotelmatobacter sp. (assembly GCA_049515395.1). Lineage (GTDB taxonomy): Bacteria > Acidobacteriota > Terriglobia > Terriglobales > Acidobacteriaceae > Sulfotelmatobacter. The sequence goes on from JBEKUD010000046.1 coordinate 18,686, forward strand.
TTCTCCTTTTTCTCAGGGGCCGAATGCCCTACGTAGAAAGCCGAGACGGAAATGAGGTTGCGGTGGGAGAAAAACTAGCTGCCCCAAACTTGAACAAAGTGTTGCTCGACTGTTGCTGCCCTGTCAATCTGCCAATAGTTGGCGGGCTCGAGTTGAGTATCTCAAAGGTATTGTTGCGCCAATGTTGCCATTTCAAAAACCATCGCTAGTCGATGACATGATGAACTTCAGGCACGAGCTAAATTTTAGATCTCTCGTGACGCCAGTTCTCCACTCTCGATGCAAGTTGCCGTAGATCCTGCGCCACTCCCTTTAGTTTGAAAGGTGAAGACCAGAAGGGCAACATGCGATCGAGTGCCCGTAACCCGCTGCTCACGCAGATGAGCTAAGTCGGCATCGAGATCACAAACTGTGCAGCGAATCATATTCGCGCACGAGTCTAGACGATCCAGGCTCCGCCAACGACAACATCGTTATCGTAAAAAACCGCGGCTTGACCCGGAGTGATGGCGCGCTGCGGTTGATCGAACGTTGCAAGTATCTCGTCCGCTGCGGTCTTTTCCAGCACCGCCGGGGCGGCCTCATGACGATGACGAATTTTCACCGCGACGCGCATGGGCTCGCGAAGGTCTTCGACGGAGATGAGATTCACACGTCGTCCGCGCAAGGTTCGAGAATAAAGACGTTCGTCGCCGCCCACCACAACTTGCCTGTCGGCTCCATTGATCTGGATCACGTAGAGCGGCGATCCCGTGGCAACGCCTAACCCCCTGCGCTGGCCGACGGTGAAATTGTGAACGCCGCTGTGCTCGCCGATCACATCCCCGCTTGCGGTAACCAGTTCACCCGCGGTATCTGGCAATGACTCGCCTCGCTCTGCAAGGTAAGCATCGATAAAACGCTTGTAATCGCCGCCGGGGACAAAACAAATCTCCTGCGAATCAGGCTTCTCGGCTAGCGCCAGCCCATGCTCGCGAGCAAGTTCGCGTACTTCGGACTTGGTCATTCCGCCCAGCGGAAACAGCGTTCGGCTAAGCTGCTCCTGAGTAAGGCCAAAGAGGAAGTACGTCTGGTCCTTGCTGCCATCGGCGGAGCGCTTGAGCAGCCAGCGTCCGCAGGAGTCATCATGTTCGACCCGAGCGTAGTGCCCAGTGGCAACAGAATCGGCGCCAATTTGCTGCGCGACAACAAGCAGCTGATCGAATTTCAAATGATTGTTGCAAAGGCTGCACGGAATCGGCGTGCGCCCGGATAGATATTCTGCAACGAACGGACGAACGACATCGCGCTCGAAGCGCTCTTCATGATTGACGACATAATAAGGAATGCCGATATGCTGGGCGACGCGGCGAGCATCATCGACGTCGTCGAGCGAGCAACAACGGCCGGTCACAGCCTCCGGCATGCCCTCGTGTCCAGCCAGGCGCCGCTGATTCCACAATTGCATGGTCAGGCCTACGACGTTGTTTCCCTCCGCACGCAAGATAGCCGCGACGGTGGAGGAGTCTACACCGCCAGACATGGCTACCGCAATGGTCTTGGGAGTTGGCATGTTAAAACATAGCTCGCTTCCCAGACGTTGGCGACAATTCTCGCAACCGAGAGACAACCTCAGGGACCAAGGCCAGCGCAAAGTCGACGTCTTCCGCAGTATTCTGCTTACCGAGGCTGAAGCGAATACTGGAACGAGCCCGGGTGGCAGCCAAGCCCATAGCGGTGAGCACATGCGAGGGCTCAATCGCACCCGAGGAACATGCAGCGCCGGTTGAGACCGCGAGACCCTTAAGATCGAGAGAGATGGCCATCGCCTCGCCATCGATATGGTCAAAGTAAATATTGGTCGTATTCGGCACGCGCGGCGCGCCTTCGCCGTTCACGCCAGCCGATTCCGCCTGAATGAGGATTCCCTGCTGCAGGCGGTCGCGCAAGCCGGACATTTTCCGATCGTCACCGCGCTCGAAGGCCTGCATCGCCAGTTCGGCGGCCTTACCTAGAGCGACAATCCCTGGAACATTTTCCGTTCCTGCGCGGCGCGAGCGCTCGTGTCGACCACCATAGAACAGCGGCTGCAAATGTGTTCCTTTGCGAACGTACAGCGCCCCTACACCCTGAGGAGCATGGATTTTGTGGCCAGAAATCGAAAGTAAGTCGCAAGCAATCCGATTTACGTCAATCGGAACCTTGGCCGCCGCCTGCACCGCATCGATATGGAAATAAACATCGGCCTCTTCGGCAATCTTCCCAATCCCCTCGGCCGGCTGCAACACGCCGGTCTCGTTGTTGGCCATCATGATCGAGATCAGCTTTGTATTGGCACGCAAGGCGCGCCGCACATCCTCCGGATCCACCAGGCCGCGGCCATCCACCGGAATGTAAGTGACTTCGCAGCCCATCTTCTCCAAATGTTGGCAGGCATGCAGAACCGCATCATGCTCAATGCACGAAGTGATGATGTGATCGCCCGGAGTGGTCACGCCAGCGAGGGCTAGATTGTCACCCTCGGTTCCGCCGCTGGTACATACAATCTCTGCCGCCCGGCAGCCCAACAGCAAAGCGACCCTATCCCGTGCTCGCTCAACGGCGGCCCGGGCCTCCTGGCCATGGTGGTGGATCGAAGAGGCATTGCCAAAATGCTCGCCGAAGTAAGGCCGCATCGCTTCGAGCACCTCCGGAAGAACCGGCGTGGTGGCATTGTTATCGAGGTAAATGCGGCGCATGATCTTTATTCTATCTGCTTTCGCTTCGACACTCTTCCCTTTGACACACTGAAATCGCTCCGCCCGACAAAAAACCACCGCTGGCAGCCTTGTAGGGATGGCACGTTAGCCTTGGATCGATTTAATCAGCGCTTTTCGATCGGGACGTAATGGTTCGGATATTCCGGACCCATATAGTCCGCCCGCGGGCGAATCAGGCGGTTATCATCGAGTTGCTCAATCACGTGCGCCGTCCATCCGCTGATGCGGGAAACGGCGAATATGGGGGTGAACAGATCCTCATCGATCCCCAGCGTGTGATAGGTGGAGGCGGAATAAAAGTCGACATTGGCATTCAGCTTTTTTTCCGACTTCACGAATTGCTCAATCTTCTCGGACATGTCATACCATTGCGGCTGTCTGCTGGCCTGTCCCAAGTCGCGCGACATACCGCGCAAGTGCGTGGCCCGTGGATCTTCCGTGCGATATACGCGATGGCCGAAGCCCGGCACCTTTTTCTTCTCTGCCAGCATTTTGCGCACGTAGTCGACCGGGTCGGTCTTCTCGCGTTCGATAGTTTCGAGGATACGGAAAACGGCCTCGTTCGCTCCGCCGTGCAATGGTCCCTTCAAAGTGCCGACGGCCGAGGTGATGGCCGAGTGCATGTCAGATAAGGTGGCCGCGGTTACCCGAGCCGCGAATGTGGAAGCATTCAGTTCATGATCCGCGTGCAGTATGAGAGCGATGTCCAGAGCACGTTCGGCGGTCTCCGATGGTTTGGTTCCATTCAATTGCAACAGAAAATTTGCGGCATGGGAGAGCGATCGGTCCGCCTCGACAACCGGCATACCTTTTCGGATACGGTCATACCCCGCAACGATCATCGCAATCTGCGAAGTGAGCCGGATGGCTTTACGGACGTTGGCGTCATGATCGTTCTTCTTCTCGTCCAGGTCATAAAACGCCAGCGCCGAGACGGCGGTGCGCAGCACATCCATCGGTAACGCGGTCCGAGGTACGTCGCGAAGAAACCGGATGATCGCCGGATCAAGCTGACGTTCCTGGGCCAGGCGGCCCTCGATATCTTTCAACTGGGTGCGATTCGGCAACTGGCCAAACCAGAGCAGATAGCAAGTTTCCTCGAAGTTTGAATGCTCGGCCAGTTCGTGAATGTCGATGCCCCGATACGCCAGAACACCGCGGTCACCGTCGATATAGCAAATGCCGGAGGTCGTGGCTACCACGCCTTCGAGTCCTTTAATGTTGGGAGTGCTGCTTACGATGGACATAATGTCTGGCTCATTCAAAACGACTACGGTTGCGGCCACTCTAGCCGGGAGGGCTTCGCAAGTTTATTTTATACGCCTAAAGCGGTTGGCCTTCCAAGCTGGCCATTCAGACAGATTCACGGTGCGACTAGGTTCTCGGACTCGCTCGGAATCGATTCACCCACAAAGACCAGCTCCGAGCTAACCGATTTCACTCCGGCCAGATGGTCTGGGCAGTTTTACTCAGAATTTGCTTCTGCATACCTTGGGCCAGCGCCAGCGCCCGAAACTCCTCGAGATTCTTCTTGATATCCGGGACACCTGGGCCGGGCCAGTCTGTGCCGAACAAAGTTTTGTGTGCGATTTCCTCGAGGCGTGGAAAATACTTGAGCAGCGTTTTCGGTGGGATGCCGCTGATGTCCAAATAGACATTGGGATGGCGGCGCACCAAAAAGAAAGCGGTCTGCATCCAGAGCGGACGGCCACCATGCGCCAGTAAAATTTTGAGCTTGGGGAAATCGACGGCAACGTCATCCACATAAATCGGATCGCCATATTTATTACGGGCTCCGGGGAAAATTGAGGTTCCCGTATGAAACATCACAGGCACGCCATTGGCCTCGGCCGCGCGGTAAATAATTTCCAACTCCTTCATTCCGTTCTGGTAATCGTTGGGAAATAGAAGCTGGTGCGGGGGATGTATCTTGATCATGCGAATCCCCAGCCGCAAGATCAGCTCCATGTCGGCGAGAACGTTGGTGGTGTGGCGTGGATGCAAGCTGCCGCAGGAAAGCAGCCGCTTGGAATTTTCCTTAACGTAGTCCGCAATGAATTGATTGACACCGTTGGTGAAGCCAATCACTTCGGGCGCCACGTAGTTGATCAGCACTGCACGGTCAATTCCACAGGTGTCCAGATACGTCAGAAATGCCTTGGGGGAGTGGCAGAATTCGATGATTTGCTCAAAGTTTGGGCGCTTCTTTTTCATCAACTCCAGCGCGTGCGGTTTGAACATCTCCATCGGCTGAATGTGGACGTGGCAGTCAGTGATCATTGGACTGGGCTCAATTGTTCATTGCCGCTAGCACAGCTCGTTTTGTGAACACCCGGATCATTTCCTTCCGATACTCAGGAGTCAAAGCCGACGTGGTTAGAGGTCTTGCCGTACGTGCCGCCAGATCGCCAACGGCTCCAGCCAAAGTCTCATCCACCGCTTTGCCGATCAGCATTTCTCCCGCACGTTGCACCAGGAATGGAGCAGGGTTTACCGCGGTGATCGCGAGGCGCGCGTCGAGCACTTTTCCATTCGAACGTCTCATCGCCACCGCAACACCCGCGAGAGGATAATCGATCGATCCGCGAACCCGCAGCTTGCGGTAAACACCGCGATAGTCTGCTGATTCCGCTGGCAGGAATACTCGCGTGACCAGTTCGTTATTGTGCAGATTTCGATGATGGAATCCGTCGCCGGTGTAGAAGTTACTCAAGGGAACTCGCCGGGCGCCGGGCGGGCCGATGATCTCAATCTCCGCATTCAAACAAAGCAATGCGGGCGGAGTGTCTCCGGAAAATGCCGCCCAGCATTTTGTTCCGCCCGGAGCAACATGGCAGAGATCACCATCTTTCTTGATGCAGAAGCCGCAGCCTCTCCGCCAAGTGAGCGATTGGTTATACCAGAGACAACGCGTGTCCAGACAAATATTCCCGCCGATCGTACCCATGTTGCGCAGGACTGGCGAGGCCACGGTAGCTGCCGCCTCCGTGAGCACCGAATAGTGCTGGCGCAATAATTCAGATTTCTCGATTGTGCTGAGGGACGTAAGCGCGCCTATTTCTACGGCTCCATTCTCTCGTGCGCGTATACCGCTTAATTCGTGGAGAGGGCGAAGGTCAAGTACATATTCCGGCTCAAATAGCTTCTGCCGCATCGACGGAATCAGGTCGGTTCCGCCTGCCAGCACGCGAATGTTTTCGTCATGTCTGCTTAGATACCCGATAGCCTCTTCTATCGCGCGTGGTCGGAGCAACTTAAATTGTGGAAGGCTCAATCCGAACCTCCCGCCAAGGCCGGAGTATCACGACGTGCCGGATCAAGCCTATGGCGATCGGGTCCTTTGCCTTTGAAACAGAGTGATCCCCCATGCTCGCGAAACCTGGCAGGCGAAGTCGGGTCCACGCCGCCCGTCATGTTCAAACTTTTTGCATTGGTCTTTGCCCGCAAAGCGGCCAACACACGCTCTGGCGTAAATGGAGACTCATGCAACCGCACACCGACCGCATCATAGATCGCATTTGAAATCGCCGGAATCGTTGCCGCCAGCGATCCTTCGCTGCACTCCTTGGCGCCAAACGGACCTTCAGGGTCGATACTTTCCACGATGATGGGTTCCACATCGGGTGACTCTACCGATGACGGACTGCGGTATTCCAGCATTCCGGCATTCATTAGCATGCCAGCTTTCCACACCATCTCTTCGGTGAGAGCCTGGCCCATGCCCATCCACACCGAACCGATGATCTGCCCCTCCACCGACACCGGATTCAGAGCGCGCCCGCAATCGTGCGCCGCCCAAACTTTGTGGACCGTGACCTCGCCAGTGTCTTCGTCGACGCTGACTTCGGCAACCTGCGCGGAGTATGAGTATGCAGGTGATGGCCCCACGCCTCCGCCCTTATGTCCGCCGCCGCGCGCCTCCTGGGGAGGAGCATACGAACCAGTGCCCGTGAGCGCACCATGAAAATCAATCGCGGCGACCACTGCTTCCTCGAACGTCATCCATTCTTTTGGACCTTCTTCCTTTCGCTTCTGCTGCAATGAGCCGCGCAGGATCTGACCCTCGACGCGACCGCTAACCGACGCGCCGGCTTGCGTCACCTCCACTTCCTCGGCATCGTCTTTCTTCACCGCCGGCGGAACACTTCCCCTCTTGAAAACCAGATCGTCACGAAATACAAGATCCTCCGCGCCGCAATTCATTTTCTTCGCGGCCGCAGCGGCAATTCGCTTCTTCACATCTTCCGCCGCCCGCATGGTTGCGTTGCCCGCCATGAAGGTGACGCGGCTGGAATAAGACCCAATGTCAATCGGAGTGAGGTCGGTGTCAGCGGCGATGATTCTCACTCGCGGTAGCGAGCACCCCAACACCTCTGCGGCGACCTGGGCCGTCATCGTGTCCGAGCCCTGGCCAATCTCGGAGGCCCCCGTGTATACGACGACTCCGCCGTCGCGGTCAATCTTGATGTTCACCGTGGAGTGCGGCATATCCGAACGGATAATTGAATTCGCTGCCCCGCTCACATAATGACTGCAAGCGATGCCAAGACCGCGACCTTTTGGCAGTTTGCCCTTACGATGTTTCCAGCCTGAGCGTTCCACCGTCTTCTCGATACACTCCGGCAGCCCATAACTCTGGACGCGCAGCCCGTTGACAGTAACGCACGGCGGCTTCAACAAATTGCGCTGTCGAATCTCGGCCGGATCCATCCCAATCTTCACGGCGAGTTCGTCGAGTTGCGATTCAAATGCGAAACGCACGTTAACAGTGCCGTGCCCGCGCATTGCGCCGCAGGCCGGCTTGTTCGTGAGCACTCGGTAGCCGTCGTATTGAATGTTCGGGATATCGTACAGCGCTCCCAACAGCGCCCCGGAGTACAGAATCGTGACTACGCCGTAAGAGCAATACGCGCCGCCATCCTGCACGACGCGGGCTTTCACGGAGGTGATTCGCCCATCATTCCTGATTCCTGTTTTCAGATCGATGATGGTTCGGGGACGTCCACGATGGGCCCAGAAAACCTCCTCGCGCGTATAAGTGATCTTTACAGGAGCTTGCGCCTTGCGCGCCGCCACTGCGGCAATAATCTCCAGCGGAATGACTTCGCTCTTTCCGCCGAATCCGCCGCCCACCAGCGGCTTGATCACCCGGATCTGCGACATCGGCATCTCCAGCACAAGGGAGAGCTTGTGCTGCAGGTAGTAAGGCACCTGCGTGGAAGACCACACAGTAAGCCTCCCCAATCTCCCGGTATGCGGATCTAGTTCGAACGAAGCCAGGGTGGAATGTGGCTCCATAGCAGCATGCGTCACTTCATTTGCGATGAACCGCGCTTCGGCTACATGATCCGCTTCGGCGAAACCTTTGTCGGGATCGCCGAACGCGTGGTGATAATCCTTCTCTAGGTTGCCGGGCTTGTTGTCGTGGATCAGATCCGTCTCTGCCTTCATCGATTCTTCCGGGTCGAAATATGCCGGCAGAACTTCGTAGTCAACATCAATGAGTTCCAAAGCTTTCTCGGCTATAGACTCGGAAACCGCGACCACGCATGCCACGTTATCGCCGACGTAGCGGACCTTATCGAGCGCAAGCGCGTGCTCATCGTGACCCACGGGAAGAATGCCGTAAGGGTTGGGAGCATCCTTGCCGACGACGACCGCGACAACGCCGTCCATCGCTTCGGCGCGAGTCGTATCGCTGCGCTGGATGCGCGCATGTGGATACGGCGAATGCAGAATTTTTCCGATCAGCATCCCTGGCACGCTGAGGTCGTCGGTGTATTTGCCAGCGCCCGTAGTTTTCTCCGCCGCGTCGACCATGGCGGTAGGCTTGCCGATGATGCTGAAATCGCTCATTTAAGTTCTACGTACTGCCACCCGCACTGGCTGTTTCTTGCTGTTCGGCCGCAATCGCCGAACGAATCGCCTCATACATCTGGTTATAGCCAGTGCAGCGGCAGAGATTGCTGCTCAGCGCGGTACGAACATCCGCTTCCGATGGGTCGGGATTCTCTGCCATCAACGCCTTCACCGTCAGAATGAATCCGGGAGTGCAATAGCCGCATTGCGCGCCGCCCCAGTCGCCATAAGCCTTTTGAATGGCCGCTAAACTGCCGTTTTGACTTACTCCCTCGATGGTGGTGATTTCCAGCTCTTCACAACTTGCGGCCAGCAGCGTGCAAGACATCATGGCTACACCGTCGACGAGCACCGTACAAGCGCCGCAAGACGATTCATCGCAACCCCGCTTCGAGCCGGTGAGACCCAAATCCTGACGAAGCACATCCAGCAGCAACGCGCTGGGTTCGATAGCCAGCTCGTGGGCGCGGCCGTTGATCTTTAGTTCGACGAGTTCTTTTTTCATTGCAGGCTCAGCCTCTAGCTACTGACGCACGCCGCAACTTTGGCTAGTAGCGAGAAGCCAGGAGCTAGCAGCTTTAGTACAGCGGAACGTTCGTGTCCACCCGGCGCGACCAGGCATCGATTCCGCCACTCATAGACTGTGCTTTCTCGAATCCCTGTTGCCACAGCCATGCGGTCACGTTCATCGAGCGCACCCCATGATGACAAACCACCACAATGTGATCTTCCGGATCCAGTTCCTGGTGGGCGCGCGACGGGACATCCCCCATCGGAATCAACTTCGCCCCATCCATGCTGGCTGCCTGAAACTCCCACGGCTCACGGACATCGAGCAGCGTGAGCTTTTCGCCATGAGCGAGTCTTGCTCGTACTTCCTCGGGCGTGATCTCGTAATCCATCTATGGTTAATGTCGTTACTGTCCCGTCCACCGCGGCTGGCGCTTCTCCATGAAGGCGCGAATGCCTTCACGCGCGTCCGTCGTCTTCATCAACTCTTCCAGGTAGATTTTCTCGGCGCGGGCCAGCCCTTTGTCGAAGTGCATAGCGTCCCATGCGTAAAGGGATTTCTTCGTAACGGCCAAGGCAGCTGGACTTAACTTGGACAACTCCTCTACCGTGCGGTCGACCATGGTCGGCAACTCGTCGTCGCTGACGGAATGGTTTGCCAGGCCCGTGGCTGCCGCCTCCGCGCCACTGATTGTTCGTCCGGTCAGAATTAATTCAGCGGCACGCTTCTGCCCAACCACTGTGGCCAGAACCGTGCAGGCGACAGGCGGGTAACATCCAAGCTTGATCTCCGGAAATCCCCAGCGCGCCGACGCGGTCGTATATACGATGTCGCACACCATCGCCAATTCCGCGCCACCACCCAGACAGTTTCCCTGCACTGCCGTGATCGTGACTTTCTTGCTGGCGATTAACGCCCTGATCACAGCATGAAACTTGCCTAACATGGCCTCAACTTTGTCAGGAGTATGGGCGGCAACATCGACTCCGGCAGAAAACGTCTTGCCTTCGCCGCTCAACACGGTGACTGAAATATCAGGGCGCTTTTCGATGTCCGTCAGCGCCTGTGCCAGCTCCTCCATCATGGGAACGTCGATCACGTTCAGCGGGGCATGGCGCAATACGATCCGTGCCACCGCCGCGCTGATGTCGACCGTGAGCCGTGCCAACGTAGACTCCACTAAACCAGCTGCCATGCTTTCTGCCTCTGTGCTGAGAACACTCCGCCTACAGATTGATCGCCGACTTCCGAACTTCGCCGATGGTCGACAGTGGATCTCGAGCCCCCACTTTCTCGGCAATCCACTTCTTTTCGTTCGCAATAATTTCCAGCAGAAGTTTTTTGTCTTCCTGGGACGGCATATTCTCTTTCATGTGCTCTTCGTAGGCGGGGTCGTCGAGCAGCTCGCCTGTCTGCGCGTGGAACTTCTGTTGCTTCCAACGCCCAATCTCGCGATTAAACTTGATGTGCGGGGCATAGAGTTTTGGCTGCCCTGGCTTCAAAGAACTGTTGAAGCGCTCGATCAGACCCGCGACCTCGTTGCGGTAAAGATTGCGATTGTAGTCGTTCAGATCGTCAAGGTCTGGAGGTTGATCGTTCTTGGGTTCATCATAGCGGCCCTTCACGCCCCAAACGTAGGCCCAGTGTGCGGATGAAGAATGGTCCGTGCCGAACAGATCGTAAGAGCTGGAAATCCACTTGTTCAGGTACTTCTGAATCAGCCAGGCGGGAATGACACCCGCCTCCACAATGCGCCGCAGGCCATCGTTGCCTGTGCCCATGTGGAAAGCCTCCTCGCGCAGCATGTATGACATCGAGCGCCCTAGCGGCGCGAAGGCGGAAAATTTCAGCATCTGCAGCTGGAACTTACCGTCACGATCTACGAAGTCGGTGTAGGTAAAGAAATCCATCCAGTTATCGACGTCGACATTGAAGGCGCCCAGGAGCCGCTTATTATCGAAGGCGCGCCGCTCCAGCATTTTCTGCGCCTCGACCTTGCCTGAGTATCCGAAATGATCCACTAGCAGAGCACACATCTGCCAGCCGTGTCGCATTTCTTCAATCATGACGCGCGTAATCGCGCGACGATCCCAGTCGGTGGGAGCGTTTTCCAGGAGATTACGCTGCTGTTCGACGCTGGCAAACTCGGTGTCGCCCTGGTAAACGATCATGTTCATCAATGCATCGCGCATCTGCTGCGTCGGAATCTGGCGGAGGTTCTCCCACTTGCGGCGCCCCTTGTAGGAGCCGAATTCAATTTCCTCCGTATCGATGGCACCGTAAAGCGTATCGAACTGAAAAGCTTCGATGTCATTCGTGTTGACGCCGATATCCTTGCGCCAATCGTTAAACATCCCGATCCAGTCGCTAAAGGTTCCGATTTTTGCTACTTTCCCCGGCATAAGCTCATCCCTTAATTCGCATGTTACGCGAGCGATCCGCAGTCAGCGATGGGCGTGGAGCGCCCGTCCCCACACTAAGCATGTCAACACCAACATCTACTTCGCCTTGAACACCGCCGGCCGCTTCTCCACATACGCCGCCAAGCCTTCCTTGGCGTCTTCACTCTGGAAGAGGATCTGCTGGTTCTCGCGCTCGACGGCGAGCGCCGACTCCATGGGGATCTCCCATCCCGTCTGCACTGCCCGCTTGATCCGCCCCACCGCCTTTGCTGCCTTGTTCGGCGGACAGAATTGCTTGGCATACTCCATCATGTTTTCCATGAAGCCGTCGCGCTCGTAGATGTCGTTGATGATGGCGAGTTCCTGCGCCTCTTCAAACGAAAAGGTGTTCCCGGTGACCATCAGTTCGATCGCCTTGCTCTTCCCTACCAGGCGAGAGAGCCGCTGCGTGCCGCCAGTGCCCGGAAGCACACCCAGATTCACTTCCGGCAGACCGATCTTGCCCGCATCCTTGCGTGCGATGCGGATATCGGCGGCCATTGCAATTTCCAGCCCGCCGCCCACGCAGTGCCCATTGATGGCGGCAATCACCAGCTTCGGCGTGTGCTCCAGCCGAAGCAGCATTTCATTCGCGTGAAGGCAGAAGTAATACTTAAACGTGGGATCGACGCTGGAAAGCATCTTGATGTTCGCGCCAGCGGAGAAGAATTTGTCGCCGGCTCCGGTGAGCAAAATCACATAGACATCGTTCTCCATGCGCGCCCGCAGGATCGCTTCATCCAGTTGCCGATTCATCTCATAGGTATACGTATTGGCCGGCGGATCGCACATCTCGATCACCGCAACGCCGCCATCGCTGCGGTAATTGACTAGTTGCCTGGTGGTTTCGCCGGTCGTCGGCTGCATTGTGGTCGCCATCGTCATAACTCCTTTTGATTTCTGTCGGCTTACTTGCGGACTCTTGCGCAGTTCATCACACCTCGCAGAAAGATATCGCCCATCTCGCGGGCGATACTATCGGCATCAGCATCGCTGCGCGGATTGTGCCAGGTGTAAATCCAATTCATCATGCCAAACAGACTTAACACTGCGATGCGCGTAGAAACCTGCAAGCCCCGCTCCCGCCGCATTTCTTCAAGCAGTCCCACGCAAATGCGATAGTATTCGCGCTTGATAGCCGCCACTTCCACAGCAAAGCCGTTTCTTAGCGCCTCCGCCTCATGTGAGAGCACCTTCATGGCAGCCGGGTTGGCCAGGAAATACTCCAAGTGGTTCAGAACGAAGATGCGAATCTTTTGTTGGGGATCGCTCACTCCCGCCAAGCGGAATTTGAGCCGTTCCACGATGGTCGTGAACGTGTGCTTTTGAATAAGGAAGAGCAGTCGCTCCTTGGATTCGAAGTAGTAATACAGCCCCGCCAGCGACATTCCACTCGCGCGCGAAAGGTCGCGCATCGATGCTCCCTCGTACCCTTTTTCGCAAAAGACGTTCGTGGCATGCGTAACAATCTCGGCCAACCGCCGGTCGAAGCGCGTGAGCGAAGGGCTAACCGTGCGATGGCGGCCAGCGGAAACTCGCGTTGCAGTGGAGGTGCTCGCCATAGTGCGGAAGCGGCTTCTAATTCGAACGTTCGTTCGAGATCAGTATACGAGATCGTGATCCAGATCACAAGACTTGGGTCGCCTTCGGAGATTCCCCCGGTTACCTGCGCAGTCCACTGCAGCGATTAGCTTCGGATATCGGCCAGCAGTCGCTCCACTTCGCTCTTCCTGTCGCCGGTCAGCGGCAGGAACGGCAGGCGTGCCGGGCCCCCAAAATAGCCATTGAAGTCCATGCCGTACTTCACGCCGGGAATACCAAGCTCGCCCACAACGCGTCTCGAGGCGAGAGCGATGCGTTCTTGCTTCAATTGTGACAATTCGGCATCGCCTTCTCTCCACGCGGCGTAGATCTCGTAACAAGACGTCGGAGACATACATGCGAAGGCAAGAATCGCTCCCACCGCTCCACCCTCGAGCGATGGAAGCAGCTTGTCCGCCGCCCCGACCAGCACCTGAAATCCAGTTTCCTTTTGCCGAGTTTTCATCTTGCCAATCACCGTTACAGCAGAGGACGACGCCTTTGCCGCGGGCGACGAGACCGAACTTAAAGCCGCCACTGGGACCAGTTCACCGGCTTCTGCCCCCGCGCTGCCAGGCGCGGACGCCAGCATGCGCGGAGTCACGGCATCAAAGGTTTCGGTCACGGTGGCGCTGCGCTTTATGTGTCGGGTGCCTTCCACCATCCTGCAAACCTTCTCCACGTCGCCGCTGGACTCCTTAATGCCAATCACGTTCGGATGCTCGGCCAGCTTGACCACCAGTTCGACCGGAATGTCGTAGCCGGTGGCTTGCGGAAAGTTGTAAATGATGACGGGAAGCGGGGATCGATCAGCCACGATACGGAAGAATGCAAGAATATTGGCCGGTTGCATCTGCTTCTTGTAGTAATGTGGCGTGCGCACCATGGCAGCGTCGTAGCCAAGTTCCGCGGCGTAGTCGGTCAGACGCAATGTCTCGGCTGCAGATTCGATTCCCGTGCCCGCGATCAGGACTTTATTGGGGGCAGTCGCCTCGCGCGCGGACTTCAGTGCATCGCGCCGTTCCTGGTCCGATAGCAGAATGGCTTCGCCCGTCGAGCCAAGCACGACGATCCCAGCACAGGGCGCGCGTGAATAGCGCTCGACGTTGCTTTCGAGCTTTTTGAAATAGACATTGCCGTCGGGGTAAAACGGAGTGGTGATCGGAGGAAAAATACCGTGAAGTAGCATTCGCAATTCTACCCAGAAAGCATCCGACTGCATAAGGCAAGGCTCAGATAAATTTCTGCTCCGCCATCGCGCCAAGCTGAACTAATGGACCCACCTGGTCCCAGTGGTCCCAGGCTGTAGCAATCTGGCCTTTCACAAAGTGCTGAATGCCCCCTGGGCAGACATTTCATCGATGGTCTCCTCGCGGCCTTGGTTCCAGACTTCATCGAACCACTTGCCAATCAGCGCTGCATTTTTTGGCCATCGAGCACCTCTTCAGTTCCAAGACCAACTAACTTCGGACGACCCCGCGCTCGGCGTGCAGCTGTTGCAGCGCCCTGATGTTCACCTCGCCGCGCTGCAGAGCCGAGATCCCTTCCGCCGCCGCCCGCGCCGCCGAAAGCGTAGTAATGGTGGGAATGCGCGCCATCACCGCGGCGCGCCGGATCGCTTTTTCGTCGAACCACGGCTCCGGCCCGCTGGGAGTGTTGACGATCAGGTGGATGCCCTGGCCCTTAATAAAATCCACCACATTCGGACGGCCCTCTTTCACTTTGTAGACGCGCTCCACCTTCATGCCCGCCGCTTCGATCACGTCGCCCGTGCCGGAAGTAGCCACCAGCTTAAATCCCATATCCACAAACTTGCGGGCAACTTCTGCCACATGAGTCTTGTCGTGGTCGGTCACACTGATGAATACCGTCCCTTGGGTCGGTAACTTCTGACCCGCAGCCAACTGCGCCTTGCCGAACGCTTCACCGAAGCTATCTCCCACGCCCATCACTTCACCGGTGGATTTCATCTCCGGCCCCAGCACCGTGTCGACGCCGGGAAACTTATTCCAAGGGAACACCGGCGATTTTACGTAGTAGCAGCTTCCGGTGTCGAGATCGGCACGGCGCTCGATGTTGTCTGGCAAAAACTCGCGCAGCTTGCGTCCCGTCATCAGACGCGCGGCAATCTTCGCCATGGGCACGCCTGTCGCCTTCGAGACGTACGGCACGGTGCGAGAAGCCCGCGGGTTCACCTCCAAAACATAGACCTTATTTCCCTCTGAGCCGTCGTCGGATCTGCTGCCATTGCCCCGTGGGATGGCGAATTGGATATTCATCAGCCCGACCACCTTGAGCGCCCGCGCCAGCCTGAAAGTGTAATCGCGCATGCGATCCATGAGTGGTTGCGGAATATCCACGGCCGGCAGCACGCACGAGGAATCGCCGGAGTGAATGCCGGCCTCTTCGATGTGCTGCATGATTCCACCGATTACCACATCTTCGCCGTCAGAGAGCGCGTCGACATCTACTTCAATCGCATCTTCGAGGAAATGGTCGATCAGCACCGGACGATCGTGTGAATACTCGACCGCCTCCTTCATGTAGCGCACAACGGACTCTTCGTCGTAGGCGATCACCATGGCTCGCCCGCCCAGCACGTACGATGGCCGCACGACTACCGGATATCCGACGTGCTTTGCGCCTTCGATAGCCTCTGCCAGAGAGGTCGCCATCATTCCCGCGGCCTGCGGAATCTGCAATTCTTCCAGCAGCTTGCTGAAGTGCTTGCGATCTTCGGCCAGATCGATCGACTCGGGAGAAGTGCCGATAATATTTACGCCGGCGGCTTTCAAAGGCAAAGCCAGATTCAGCGGCGTCTGCCCACCGAACTGCACGATCACTCCGCACGGCGCGCCTTTGGACGTTTCGTGCTGATAAATCGCCCAAACGTCTTCGAACGTGAGCGGTTCGAAGTAGAGGCGATCGCTGGTGTCGTAGTCGGTCGAGACGGTTTCAGGATTGCAGTTGATCATGATCGTCTCGTAACCGTCTTCATGCAGTGCGAACGAAGCGTGACAACAGCAGTAATCGAACTCAATTCCCTGCCCGATGCGGTTCGGCCCGCTGCCCAGAATGATGATCTTCTTCTTATCAGTCGGCGCGGCTTCGTCTTCGTCTTCGTACGTCGAGTAAAGATAGGGCGTGAAGCTTTCGAACTCCGCGGCGCATGTGTCCACGCGCTTGTACACGGGCATTACGCGATGTTTCTTGCGCAGGTGCCGAACTTTTTCCTGCCCCTCGAGCCGCCACGCATTCGCCAGCCGCCCATCGGAGAAGCCCATGCGCTTGGCCTCACGCAGCACCTCGCCAGGAATTGACTCCATTGGGTGCTTCTCCAGCTCGAGTTGCATGTCGTTAATTTCCTTGAGCTGGTAGAGGAACCACGGATCCATCGAAGTCATCTTGGCAATCTGCTTCACCGTATGTCCCTGGC
>JBEKUD010000047.1:0-34023 GCA_049515395.1 Candidatus Sulfotelmatobacter sp.
CGCAGATCTCCCGCGGTAAGTTCGACCGCCTTCGACGCACAACCGCCGGATTTACCACCAGTGCGCTTGATGGATATGGGCTTCGCAATCATTGGCTCGCTCGCCCGCCACCGTAGGCCTCCTATCCGGTTCTTGTTCATCGGCTCGCGTCTTTGCTCCGCGCTTCTTTCCGGCCCCCCCTCGCGGCGAGTGTGATTTCACCGTTGCGCTTCGCTATCCCTTCACGTCACGTTGTGGAAGGGGACTTGCACCTCCAAGCTGTCAAACATGCTCGGCACACCAAGAAAAGGCAGCGTGTCTGGACGCTGCCTTCAGCCTTCTCCTTCAAATTTCCCTACGGTTCCCGCTCGCATTCTTCAGCTTCGTGGATCGCCGCATCCAGATGCTCGATCGCCTTCGCGCGATGGCCATGGAATTCGCCCTCGGCGTGCTGTAGATGCTCCCGGGCATTCCGCATCGCCTCGATAGCCTCGTGCACCCGCGGGTGTGGAGGTACTGGCGCCGGGGCCGCCGCCGGACTCGCCGGAGCCGCTGCCACTAGGGCTGCTGGCGCTTTCGGTCCCGCCGCCGCCACCGGAAATGTCAAAGTTAACATTAGCGCTGCTGTGATCAGTAGACTCAAGAACCCGATTTTCCTCATGCGTTCCTCCTCGTCCGAACTGCGGCGCGGACGGCGCCTTGGAGATCAATGCCCTCGGACCACGCTTTTCGCGTTCGACGCCCGCGACACCAGCACAGTATATGACGCACCCTCGCAATCTTGCGACCTCTGAGTTGACTCTTAAGGTGCCCGTCTCTGATCAACTTTGCACCCTCCGGCTCCTCAGCCAGAGGATACCTGCCATCAAAATGAATAGCGTAAACAAGGCCAAGTCAAAGCGCTTCATGAAGTGCATCAGCATCCCCCACCGGCTCCCAAAAAAATACCCGACACAGGAGATCACGCTCACCCACAATGCCGCTCCCAATAAATTGAAGACGGCAAATCTTTTCCAGCGCATCCGTAATACTCCCGCCGCTGGCCCCGCGATCACTCGCATTCCAAATAAGAATCGCGCAAATAGAATCGTCCCTGCTCCGTACCGTTCAAACAGTCTCTCTCCTCGATCCACTGTTGCCGCGCCGACGGTGAACAAGTTGCGATAGCGTTCCAGCATCGGGCGTCCCCAACGATGCCCGATTGCAAAACCAGCATTGTCGCCCACCGTGGCCGCCAGCGTTCCCACCACAATGACCCATCCCAATTGAAGATCGCGCTCCGAGTACGCCAGAAAACTCGCCAGCAGCAAGACCGTTTCCCCCGGCACGGGCACGCCCGCATTCTCCAGCAGCAACACACCAGCTAGGGCCCAGTACCCGTAATGCACCAGTACGCCCCGCAGCAGATCGAGAATGTGGTGGGTCATGATGGGAAAATTGCCATCCCGAGAGTGTCTTGCTCATGTGGGACAGCCGCCGCCCTCGGCTGTCTGTGCCGAGCAATGCTCGGCCGTCCTCAACCTCCGCGGGCTTGCTGCGATCTGAGCGAACCGCGCGCTGCGGCGTAGTCTGCCCCGAGTAAGCGCATCACGCCGAAGGAGCCTTTGCGATGCCATAATAGCGCGTTTGGCTCTCTTCCTTGTCAGGCGGGAAGCTTCTCACGCGTCAGGAAATCAATCAGCACCCGGTTGAACTCATCCGGACATTCCTCATAGGGAAGATGCCCAATGTTCGGGAAGATTATCAACTTCGAATTCGGAAAGTATTTCGCCAGCGGCTTTGCCGACGAAGCGTAGACCGCAGGATCTTTCTCTCCCCAAATCAAAAGCGTGGGAATACTTGCGAGTTTCGGCAGAGTCGCCTCGAGTTCGCGCAGGTCCTCGGTCCAGGTGCGCGCGATGCTCAGCGCATGCTCGAACAACCCCGGCTTCGCCAGCGGAGCCTCGTAGCCCGCAAGAGCCTCCGGCGGGATTCGATCGCGGTCGGCATACAGTCGCCGGTGCCAGTAAGGATAGGAGAAACGCGTACGAGCGATTACCAGCCGGAACAATACCCCACCCAGATCGCTGCCGATAAATGGCGCCAGCCTCTGACCGTGTGGCGAATACGGATTCACCGGGGCTACCAGAATCAACCGCCGCACCTTCAGACCAGGATTCGGCGTCAGGCATTCCGCGGCCGCCATCATCGCGACGGCGCCGCCCCGCGAGGTCCCCAGCAGATCGAATGAGGATATTCCAAGCTTCGCGATGAATTGTAGAAGTCGTTTCGCCGTCCCACGCACGGAGTGATCGATCCCGATTGGGCGATCCGAAAACCCTGCTCCCATCATGTCCGGCGCATAAACCGTGGCATAAGGCGCCAAGGCGGGCATCGTGTATCGCCAGGAAAATGAATAGCCCAGCAGCCCATGCACCAGAATCAGCGTCGGCCCGGAACCCGCGCGAAGATACCGCATCCGCGCCCCCTCCAGTTCCATCCAACACTCTTCTACGCCCGGACTATACCCTGGGAAACGCGTGGCGGAAGCTTCCGCCTCTTTCGCTATCACTGCTGGTTCTTCTTTCTTCCCGAACAACTCTTTCCCCATCGCCCGATTCTATTTATCTGAACATCGCCTCGGTTCGCTTCACTTGGGGAGCTTCGGCTCCCCGTTTTTTACTCATACAACTCAGCATTGTCATCCTGCGCGAAACAGGTGGATCGCGAAGCGAACCACCTGCGAAGTCGAAGGATTCCTACCGGCTGATCAGGTCTTAGGTCTTGGGTCCTAGGTGCCAAGCGTTAGGCGTCGGATCTTACGATGCGCAGGCGGCAGGTGCGGGCTTCCTAAGACCGATGACCCAAGTCCTGACTTCTCAAGCCGCCGCCTTCCGCCTCTTCCTCAACAGTTTCTTCAGCACCCGAATCCCTTTATCCACGTGCTTCTCCTCCAGCAAGAACGGAGGCAAGAACCTCACCACCGTATCCTGCGTGCTATTGAACAGCACGCCCTCCGCCAAAGCTTCATCCACTATCGGCCGCGCCGGAATCTCCAGATTGATCCCCTGAATAAATCCTCGTCCCCGCACTTCCTTCGCGACCGCACTCTTCTCGACGATCGTTTTCAACTCCTGCTGCAAATAAGCCCCAACTTTGTTCACGTTGTCCAGCAGTTTCTCATCTTCCACAATCGCCAGAAACTCCAGCGCCACGCGGCAAGCCAGCGGACCACCACCAAATGTCGTCCCGTGCTGTCCCGGCGAAATCGCATTGGCAAATTCTTCCCTCGCGATAAACGCGCCCAGTGGCAACCCAGCCGCAATCGGCTTGGCAATCGCCACAATATCCGGAGTCACACCAAAACTCTGGAACGCAAACATCGTCCCCGTCCGCCCCAGCCCGCATTGAATCTCGTCAAAGATCAGCGCCGCCCGGTGACGGTCCGCCGCCGCCCGGCACTTCTGCAGAAAGTCCACTGAACACTCATAGATCCCGCCTTCGCCAAAAATCGGCTCCAGCACAATCGCACAAGTGTTGTCGTCCACCGCCGCCCGCAACCCTTCCACGTCGTTCTGCGCAACAAACGTTACTTCCTCCAGCAGCGGCTCAAATCCCTTGCGATGCTTGTCCTGCCCGGTCAGCGACAGCGCCCCAAACGTCCGTCCATGATACGACCCCTTCAGCGCCACCAGCCGCGACTTCGCCTCGCCGCCCGCGCGATGTCCTGCCAGCCGCGCCAACTTGATCGATCCTTCAATGGCCTCGGTCCCGCTGTTCGAGAAAAACGCGCGGCTGAGGCCAGAGAGCATGCACAACTTCTCCGCCAGCACTCCCTGATACTCGTGGTAATAAAGGTTGGAGACGTGGATCAGCTTCGCCGCCTGCTCCCGGATCACCTTCACGATCCGCGGATGCGCGTGCCCCAAAGCATTCACGCCCAGCCCCGAAACAAAATCGAGATAGCGCTTGTCCTCAAGGTCGTAAAGAAATACGCCCTTCCCCCGCGTCAACACGATGGGATACCGATTGTAAGTCCCCAGCAAATACCGCCGCTCCAGCTCCGCGATCTGTTGGAAAGTTTTCATAGGAAGTCTTGATTCTACCGGAATACGCGCAGGTCAAGGTGAAATGCAGTTGTGGATTTACTGCTCTAGCGCGTGATTATTTTGGGTCCGAAATCCACAGCGACCTTTCGTCCGGTCGTATGGACGACGCGAGCACTAATGGCGGCCGGGCGCCGAAAGCCCGAAGCCGCTTCAATACAGCCCCTTCTCTCCCGGCGGCCGCGTCTTCCACCTCCGGTGCACCCACAGCCACTGCTCCGGATACTTCCTCACATAACCTTCGATAATCAAATTAAATTTCTGTGTGTTGGCCTTGATGTCAGCTTCCAGGTCGCCTGTGCGCACCAACTCCACCGCCGGATCAAACCGCAGCCGGTATTTTCCCAGCTCCGCGTCCCAAATCGTGAACGTCGGCACCACGGCCGCATCCGTGCGCAGCGCAATCCGAGCCAGCCCGCTCGCCGTGCATGCCGGGATACCGAAAAAATCCACAAAGATCCCCTGCGGCGGAGTCATGTTCGTATCCATCAACATGCCCACCACTTCGCCGGCCTTCATCGCCGAAAGCAGCCCGCGCACAAAATCATCCTTATCGACAGCTTTGTTGCCATGCATCGTGCGATAGCGAAGGATCAGTTCGCCCAGATATACATTGTCCATACCCCGCATGATCACGTGCATCCAGTGCCCATGCATCGACAGCACAAACGAAGAAAGCTCCCATCCCCCAAAGTGTCCTGCAAACAACAGCACGCCTTTGCCGCGAGCGCGGGCACGTTCGTAATTCTCGAATCCGTCATACACCACAACTTGATCGACGTTCTCCAGTGTGTACTTGGGAAAGTGGCAAACCTCCGCCAGTTGACGCCCCAGCGAAGCGAATTCCCTGCGCAGAATCCGCGCGCGCTCCGCCTCGCTCTTTTCAGGAAACACCATGACCAGATTGCGCATGCCCACCTGCCGCAATCGCACGTGAAGAAGATAGACAAGCTGCGCCAGGCCAATGCCAATGGCCCGCGCCAAAGGGCGGGGCAGAACACCGAGGATTTTGATGAACGGCCAGGCTGCCGCGTACTCAAGTCGCTGCCGCATTAGGGAAGCGGAACGGTACCACCGTCAAAAATTGTTTGTCAAACGCACAGTGCCCATGTGATCTTCTGCGACGTCATCCCGAAGCCCCGCGTCCTCACCACCGGGGCGAGGGATCTCGCGCGGGAGCATGTGCCATTCATGCGAGTTTCTTCGCTACGCCTGAAAACCGCCTTCGCTCAGGATGACGCCGGAGCCTAAAATCGCGGTCCCCTATTTCGCCGCCACCTGCGCCCACTGGGACAGCGAGGTCAAAAACGCATTCGCTCCCCCCGGTGGCGGAATCCCTCCCGTCAGTGACGTCTTGAACGGCACCATGCGACCGTAGAACTCCCGCGTACTGTCCTTGTCCTGCTTGATGACGGCTCCATTCAGACTGACGCCGGCAAACAGTCCGCGCGCCCGCGAATAGGTCAGCACCTCTGCACGCATCTTCCAGTCGGTGTTCCCTTCAGCGTGGCGCCCCACCGGACCGGCGGCCACCGAAGCGTCCGCGCCCAAAGCGAACTCGCTTGATAGCAAATGCTTCATGCCATCCTTATTCATGATCAGCATCACCAGGTCCACCGCCTGTCCGCCGATCTGGAAACCGAAACTGCCGCCGGTCACTACGAAAAATGCCGGAGCGCTCCAGCCTTTCTCGGTACGGCAACTGGCCAGCCCGCGCCCATACTTCGCGCCCACGATAAAGCCGCCCTTCAGCATTGAGGGCACCACCGCAACGCACTCCGCCGAGCCTAACACTTCCTGCGGGATACCTTTGTCGGGAGCGCCTTGAATGTCGTTCAGCACTTGCGCAGCCGCGTCCACGCGGTCGGCGGCCTTCGTAGCCTCATCCGCCGCAAAAGAGAAAGAGGTCAGGGACACAATGAGGGTCAGTAGCAAGAACTTTTTCATGGTTCCTCGTCGCACAAGATTTTCTGGGATCTGACGCTTTGGATTGTAAACGACTCGGCGGGCGCGTGTCAGGGGATGCTGAATCAGGAAGGATCCATTGTGAAACAGGCCGGTACGCTGGAAGCTCTTAGGACAAAAAAATCGGGGCTGAAAGTAGTGACCCTAATCGCCACTCTCAACCCCGTCTCCCAGGTTCTGTGGTAGGTGAACCGAGTATGCCCCGCACTCGTTTTTCCTACAAGATTACCGAGGTCATCGTCCCAAAGTTACGAGTTAGCAACCAGAAGCTAGCAGCCAGAAGCACCCTTACTTTGCCGCCACCAGTGAATGCGTGATCGCGTGTACCGAAAGCGCAATCCGGTTCTGCACGCCCACCTTGCGCATCAACTTCGCTACGTGAGCCTTCACCGTGCGCTCTTCAATGCCGAGCTGTGAACCGATTTCTTTGTTGGACCGTCCCGCCACCAGCATTTCAAGCACTTCTTTTTCGCGGTCGGTGAACGTCACCCGCCCTGCAGGAAAAATTCTCCCCGGCGACGACGACACCCGTTCGATGAACATGGAAAGCACTCTACGCGGCGCCCACACAGAGCCCTGACTCACGATGCGAATGGCCTGCACGAATTCGGCCGGCGAGGCCGCCTCGTCCACGTAGCCTTTGGCACCCGACGCGATGGCCTTAAGAATGGTCTCTTCATCCACTCCTGAGCCGGTCACGATAATGCGCAGATCTGGCCGTGTCGCCTTCAGGCTCGCCATCACATCGAACAGGTTTTGGCCGGAACGATTTCCCAGCAGGATAAGGTCCACGTCTTGCAACAATGAGATCTCAGGCAATCCAGCAGAGATTAGTTCGAATTCGGGCTCAGTATCGAACAGGGCGCGAAATCCCACAAATCTCAGGGGATCGCTCTCCACCACGGCAATTTTGATAGTCGGTTTTCTCGCTACGGCTGCTTTCATTAGGTTTCCCTGTGGGGCTTAGTTACGTAACAAGAGCATAGCTGCAATCACTCACGGTGGAAAGAGAACGTGACCGAAGTCGAATTACGGGAGTAACATGAAAACGAAGGTGGAAAAGCCCTTCTTCGAGTGGAAGAAGCCGCGTAAATTCCCTCGCGACAATGTGGAGAAGACTCAGCATGAGACTCAGTTCGATTCGTTTCATCGCTGCGGTTGCGATGGTCGCAAGCGCTGCGGCCACCGTACCTGTCTCGACTTCGATTCTATTCGCCCAGGCTCCTGCCGGTACCTACCAGCCAAAGTTCCCCGGCGATCCTGCCCGTTCGGATTCGGAAGCTGCCGCTCTCGCCTACATGCGCGTCGTCCTTCGTGCTCAACATCGTTTCGAGAAACAGTATGGCCACTTCGCCATTTCACTGAGTGAACTCGTGCACTCCGGATCCTTTACCAAACGTATGGTCAATCCGGATCGCGGAGACTACACCGCAAGTTTCCACGGCAAGAAAGACAGCTTCGTCCTCACCATGACCCCCGAGCATCTCGATGCCCAGCATCGATCCTTTTACGCCGAAGACGATGGCAAAATCCACGGCGAAGAAGATAAACCGGCCGACGGTGATTCGCCCATCGTGAAGTGACGTTCTTAGACACACAACTTGTTGAAGGTTGTCACCTGCGCGAAGCATGAATTTCGCGGATGCGAAGTTTATGCGAAGTCGAAGGATCCCTTTCACGTGTACGCACCTATCGTCCCAGCGAATTCCATAACCGGCCACTCCTTAAGCTGGTCCTCAGTTTATGATGGAGGGGAAATGATCCTAAAAACCAGCACGGAGGAAGTCATGTCCGCTAATATCGGCGCGCCCGCGCCAGAATTTACCCTGAAAGATCAGAATCAGAAAGAAGTGAAACTCAGCGATTTCCGCGGCAAGAAGCGCGTGGTGCTCGTTTTCTATCCCCTCGACTGGAGCCCGGTCTGCACCAACGAGCACGCCTGCATCGTCAACGGCATGAAGCAGTTCGATCAGCTCGACGCACAAGTCCTCGGCCTCAGCGTCGACAGCGTATGGTCGCACAAAGCCTACGCCGACAAGATGGGCATTCACTACCCATTGCTCGCCGACTTCCACCCTCGCGGCGCTGTCGCCGCCAAATACGGCGTCTATCTCGAAGACAAAGGCATCACCGGCCGCGCCATCTCCATCATCGACCGCGACGGCAAACTAGCCTGGCACAAAAATTATGACATCCCCGTTGTGCCAGATATCGATGAAGTCTCGAAAGCTCTAGCGGGAGTGAACTAGAAAGTGACTCAGCACCGTTCCTGCAAACGTCTGTCATCCTGAGGGAGGATTGAGGCTTGCGCCCGGCGCAAGCCTCAACCGAAGTCGAAGGATCCCTGCCTTTCATCGCTCTCGTGGGGCACAGGCGGGTGCCCCACCCTTCTGCGCCTTCTTGCGAGAGCCTGCCCCGAGCGGAGTCGAAGAGCATGGGGTCTTGTGTGTCTATGACCCCGGCTTAATCTCCATCGCCTTCCCGCCCTGATACGTCACAACCAGCGGCTTTCCCCCATTCGGATAGCGCACTGTTTTATTGTCCGACGACGCACCCGCATCCGGCACTCCCATCCCCACCGCAAAATCAGCCTGCAATTCATCCATCCCCGGCTTCACTTCATGCTGCCCAATCGCCTGCCACACATCGGCCGGCCATTCCTTATATAAGTCATGTGGATCTTCTACATAAAACATTTCATCCGAATAAAGCTTGTATTGCCCTTCCATCTCGTATCCGATCGGCACCGCATAGCTCTTCCCATCTTTCTGAAACACAGCCATCACCTGCTTCTTTCCAGCGGCGTTGTCTGTCAATACATCCTTGATCTCCAACCGATCGACGGGCAGCAGCAGTCCCGCTTCACGCCCAAAGTTGGCTCGCCTCCGCCCGGCGTCATACGGATAATACGTATATCGATATCCTTCCTTGACCCACACCGGCTGCTGCGTCAACTGCTTCGCCGACTTCAAATCAAACGGGTACAACTTTTTCGGCGTCACATAATATTCGGCATTCGAGTAGCCCGCGCTCTTTGCCTGCTGCTGTTTTTGCGCTGCAACGTAATCCACGTGCCGCTCATAGAGGATGTAAACTGCGCGCAGTCCCGCCACGACAATGGCCAACGCCAGCGCAATCTGAATCCTCTTCTTCGCCTCTTCACTCATCATGTAAGCAACGTCCCACCCTGTAATGCCCTGGGTCCCTGTGTGTTAGAGATTCAAGAACCCCTCACGGGAAAAGCCGTCCTACGGTACACTTATAGGTAGAACCCATGCCCCCAGTCACCGAACAAGACGTTTTAAGCGCCCTGAAGAGCTGCTACGATCCCGAGATCCCCGTTAACATTGTCGATCTCGGCCTGATCTACACGGTAAATTTCACGCCCGTCCCCGCCGACACACCTGAACAAGCCAAACAGGACGTCGCCGTCGACATGACCCTCACCTCGCCCGGCTGCCCCGAGCACGTTAACATCAGCGCCCAGGTAAAATCTCGGCTCGAGCAGTTGCCCGGCATCCGCAATGCCGCAGTCAATGTCGTCTGGACTCCGCCCTGGACCCCTGAACGCCTCAGCCTGGACGCCAAGAAACAACTCGGCATCGAGTAACCGGGCTTCGGGTTTCAGCTTTTGGGGCTTCAGCAAACCCCTAGAATTCTCTTCCTCCTTCGCTTCGGATCTTGTCCAGTTTCACAACCGGTGCGCTCCCCGGTCTTAGGCGAAGCCCGGTAGCCAAAGCCGGAGGCCTGGTAGCGAAGCTGCTCTACAACTCTGCCCACGCATCCACCGCGCTCTGCCCCGCGGCCTCGGT
Organism: Candidatus Sulfotelmatobacter sp.; assembly: GCA_049515395.1. Taxonomy (GTDB): domain Bacteria; phylum Acidobacteriota; class Terriglobia; order Terriglobales; family Acidobacteriaceae; genus Sulfotelmatobacter. The sequence goes on from JBEKUD010000047.1 coordinate 9,842, forward strand.
GATCCGCCTTCCCGCGTTCGCGGCCATTTCCATCACCTGCATCCCGCGATCAAAGTATTCCGGCATCGACGCCCGGATCCTCTCAAACTTTTCCGGATACTCTGCCGCCAGCATTGCCAACGCCACCCCGCCTGCAAGCACTCCGGCCTCGTTTCTCCGCTTCAAGAACAAAACCGCTGCTGCTCCAATCGAAGCCGCCAGCACCGCTTTCTTCCAGCTATCCATATTTTCCTCACGATATTTTCGACTCATGAAATTGTACTCCGCCCGAATTTCTTAAAGCACATCTCTCCGATGCCTATTTTTTCTCCAGCGTTGTGATTTCTCTACAGCTGGCGACTGTACCAGATGTGCCAATCCTCGCCATCCGCACATCCTTTATACTGCTCCGTCGTTTCCGGAGGCCCCATGTCGCGCCGCTCAATGTCACACGCTATTCCGAAATCCTTCCTGAAACTTCCCAATCAGAAGTTTCTTGCCGCCATGGCACCACTCCTCCTGGCGCTGTCTGTCACGGCCATCGCCCAGTCCAAGCCCCGCGCCCGCGATCTCGGCGTCCCCTTCGACGGCACCCCCGGCGCCAACAACGCCATCACCGACGTGAAAGGCGTCGAAGTCGGCCACACTACTCTCGTCTCCGGCAACGGCAAACTCGTAGTTGGCAACGGCCCGGTGCGCACCGGAGTTACCGCCATTCATCCCCGCGGCAGGGCCAGCAATGACGCCGTCTTCGCCGCCTGGTTCACCCTCAACGGCAACGGGGAAATGACTGGCACCACATGGGTCGAAGACTCCGGCTTCCTCAACGGTCCCGTCATGATCACCAATACGCACAGCGTCGGCGTCGTCCGCGACGCCGTCATCGCCTGGAAGGTAAAACACGGCTCGCCTGACATGGAGGGCTACTGGTGGTCGCTCCCCGTCGTCGCAGAAACCTGGGACGGCTATCTCAACGACATCAACGGATTCCACGTCCATCCCGAAGACGCTTTCCATGCCCTCGACACCGCCCACCCCGGCCCCGTCGAAGAAGGCAACGTGGGCGGAGGCACCGGCATGATCTGCAATGAATTCAAGGGCGGCATCGGCACCTCCTCCCGCGTGCTCGACGCCACCGCCGGCGGCTATACCGTCGGCGTCCTCGTCCAATGCAATTATGGAGCTCGCGATCAGCTCCGCATCGCTGGCATCAACGTCGGCCGCGAAATCCCCGAGCACACCGTCTTCAAAGAGGACGTCGGCTCCATCATCGTCATCGTCGCCACCGACGCCCCACTCATTCCCACGCAACTCAAACGCATCGCCAAGAAGGTTTCCCTAGGCCTCGGCCGCGACGGCAGCTACTCCGGTGACGGCTCCGGAGACATCTTCCTCGCCTTCTCCACCGCCAATCCCGGCGCCGTCGCCCGCAAGGGGCTGCACCCTCTCACCATGCTTCCCAACGATTCCCTGGACCCACTGTTCCTCGCGACCGTGCAGGCGACCGAAGAAGCCGTCGTCAACGCCATGATCGCCGCCGAAACCATGAAAGGCATCGACGACCACGAAGTCATCGCCCTTCCCCACGACCGCCTCCGCGATGTCCTAAGAAAATATAAACGCTTGGAAAAATGACGTTGGCCAAGAATTTGACCTTGGATGGCGCAGCGCTTCAGCGCCGCGATCAAGATAAAGAAAGAAGAGCGGCTTGAGCCGCTGCATTATCGATCCCCTTCAGAATCCCCCTTCCGCTCCCGATTACCTTCGCTGCCCCACCACGGTGCCTTCCCCTTCGCCACGAAAAGACTACACTGAAAATTGTGAAGCGCCTCTACACCATCGGACGCATCAAGGGCGGCATGAAGTTCACCTGCACCCACTGCGCTCACCACGTCAGCACTCTGGACTTCGATTCCCGCAACGGCAATCTCCGCACCCAGGCCGCCGCCGCAATCAACCAGCATGCCACCACCGTCCACCACGAGCCCATAACGTTCTCCTCGCTCGACACCCAACAACACACCTACCGCGCCTGACCTATAACTCTTGTCATTCCGAGTGTGCCGAAGGCGCGCGAGAGCCTGCCCTGAGCGGAGCCGAAGGGAACCTGCTGTTGATTTTGGCTCGCGAGAGCACCCATGCCCATGTGGGACAGCCGCCCACCTCTGCCCGCGGCGCGAGGCGACGCCGCATTCGTGTCGAGTGGTTGACGAGCTCCCCATCCCTGCTGGAACGACTTGGCCTGGATTGGTACCGGTGGATGCAGTGGAGGGTAGGGATGCTTCGACTCGGCGGCGATCGCTTCGCGGTCGTCGCCGTCCACTCAGCATGACGGCATTTTGTTACTAATTTTAGCTGACAGCTTTATCCGCAATCTCTAGCCCGCGATCGATAATGGCGAACGCCTCGCGCATCTGTTGCTCGTTGATGCACAGCGGAGGATTGGTGAAGAAAGTATTCCAGCGGACGAAGGTGTAAAGTCCTTGCTCGCGGAAGAAGCGACTCAGCGCAGCCATTTCATCGGAGGTGCCATTGAATGGCGCCATCGGCTGGCGCGTCTTGCGATTGCGAATCAGTTCGATGACGCCGAACAATCCAATGGATCGGACCGCGCCCACCGACCGATGTTTCTCCCGCATCTCCGCTCCCAGCTGCTTCAGGATCGCGCCCATCTTTTTCGCGTTGTCGATCAGCCCATCTTCTTCATACACGCGAATCGTCGCCAGCGCTGCAGCGCATCCCATCGGATGACTGTTGTAAGTCAGCCCTCCATAAAACACCTTGTCCTGAAAATGCTGCGCGATGTGATGCCGCATGCCAACTGCTCCCAGCGGCAAATAACTGGAGGTCAATCCCTTCGCCATGCAAAGCAGATCGGGAACAACCTTCCAGTGATCGACTGCAAACCACGCGCCGGTTCGTCCGAAGCCAGTCATCACTTCATCGGCAATCATCAATGTTCCGTACTTGTCACACAGCTTGCGCACGCCTTCGAGATATCCATCAGGCGGAACAAGAATGCCGTTGGTTCCAGTCACTGGCTCGAGGATGAACGCCGCAATCGTCTGCGGACCTTCGAGCTGAATGGTCTCCTCAATCATGGAGAGCGAAGTCTCTGCCGATTCCCAACCGCGCTCGATGCCATGATAAGGATCGAGCACGTGAATCACGCCCGGAATACCCGGCTCGGCGGCCCATCTGCGCGGATCGCCGGTAAGACTCATCGCGCCCGCAGTCGCGCCGTGATAAGAGCGATAGCGTGCGATGATCTTGTGGCGTCCGGTAAGGGAGCGCGCGATCTTGATGGCATTCTCGTTGGCTTCGGCGCCTCCGTTGGTGAAGAAGAACGTGTCGATATCGCCGGGAGTGATTTCGGCAAGCTTCGCGCCAAGGCGCGCGCGGACTTCAGTCGCCATGAATGGATTCGCATAGGCGAGCGTTGCCGCCTGCTCGCTGATTGCCTGGATGACGCGCACGTCGCCGTGTCCAATGTTGACGGACATGAGCTGGCTGTTGAAGTCGATGAAGCGCTTGCCTTCCGGCGTGTAGAAGTAAATGCCTTTGGCGCTGGCGACGGGAATGGGATCGACCTTCGACTGGGCGGACCATTCATAGAGTGTGTGCTTGCGGGAGAGGTCGACGATTTCCCTGCCGGTCATCTTCTGGGACGCGGGATTAGCGAGCGTGGTGGTCATTTAGGACTCCTGATCTTGGGCATCGTTCGGGTGTTCCAAAACCTTCAACCACTAAGGGCACGAAGGTTCACGAAGGAAAGCTAGAACTTGCGGCTGTGCTCTTTGGCCCAGCGTTCGACTACGACTTTCTTGTCGGAGTAGAACTCGATGGCATCGCGACCCTGGCCGTGAAGATCGCCGAAGAAGCTGTTCTTCCATCCGCTGAACGGGAAGTAGGCCATGGGCGCGGCGACTCCGATGTTGATCCCGATATTTCCCGCCGGCGCTTCGTAGCGGAAGCGGCGCGCGGCGGATCCGCTCGAGGTGAACAGAGACGCCTGATTGCCGTAGGCGCTGCATTCGAGGAAGGCGAGCGCTTCGTCCATGTTATTGGCGTGGACGAGGCTGAGGACGGGACCGAAGATTTCCGTGTCGGCGAGATCGCTGGTTGCGGGAACATTGTCCAGGATCGTGGGCTTCACGAAGTTGCCAGATTCGCACTTGGGGATCTTCGAGTTGCGGCCATCGAGGAGAACCTTGGCGCCTTGTTTCTCTCCAAGGCCGATCATCGATTCGACGCGTTCCTTGCTCTGCGGCGTGATCACTGGTCCCATCTGCACGCCCTCTTCGAGGCCGTTGCCAACTTTGAGTTTGGATGCAGCGTCGGCAATGGAATCGCGGAACGTCTTCTGCGCATCGCCGATGGTCACAGCGACCGAGACGGCGAGGCAACGCTGGCCAGCGCATCCGAAAGCGCTGTCGCTAATGATCTGCGTGGCCATCGGCATGTCGGCATCGGGGAGAACGATGACGTGATTCTTGGCTCCGCCCTGGCATTGCGCACGCTTGCCGTTCGCCGCAGCGCGGGCATAAACATATTTGGCGACGGGGGTCGAACCGACGAAGCTGATCGCTCGAACTTTCGGATGATCGAGCAAAGCATCGACCGCGGCTTTGCCGCCGTTCACCAGGTTCACTATGCCCTTAGGCAATCCGATTTTTTCCAGCAGTTCGTAAACGTAGCGCATGGTGAGCGGGACGCGCTCGGACGGCTTGAGGATGAACGTATTTCCCGTGGCGATGGCGTAAGGCAGATACCAGAACGCGATCATCCCGGGGAAGTTGAAGGGTACGATTGCTGCGGTGACGCCTAGCGGTTGCCGGATCATCATCTCGTCGATGCCGCGGGCAACGTCTTCGAGGTTGTAGCCTTGCATCATCATGGGAATGCCGCAGGCGACTTCGACGTTCTCGACGGCGCGGCGCATCTCGGCTTTGGCTTCGGTGAAGGTCTTGCCGTTTTCCTGGGTGATGATGCGGGCGATGTCGTCGAGGTGGTCTTCGAGAAGCATCTTCAGCTTGAAGAGCGGCTGAATTCGGTCTTCAGGCGGCGTGCGGCGCCATTCGGGGAAAGCGGCGGCAGCGGCTTCGACCGCCTGGTTGACTTCGGCAGCCTCGGCGAGAGGAACTTGGGCGAGAATCTCTCCGGTCGCGGGATTGATGACATCGCGCCATTCGGAGGCGCGCGAGTCGGTCCAACGGCCATTGATGTAGTTGGTTAGCTTGATGATGGGAGGTGCGGCGACTGACATCATGACATTGCCTCTGCTATCGCGAAGAATTTCTCCGCGCGATTGTTGCGACCGACGCGCGCTTGCATAGGTCCTTCGCGCAAAAGTGCTGCGCTCAGGATGACAATTCATTTTGACATCAAAACGGTGTACCTGACTATGCGAACATAAACCAGTCGAGCCGCGCTCGGCCGGACAGCCGAAGGCGGTTGTCCCTACATAAACTTCTTAGACCAGCTGGGCGAGCGCACCTTTCTTATCGCAGACCGCAGCAAGCGCGGATTCCAGCACGTCGAGGCCTTCATCCATTTGCTCGTTGGTCGCGACCAGCGGGACCAGGATGCGGATTACGTTGGAATACGAACCGGCTGTAATCGTGATCAGGCCGTGCTCGTAGCAATACTGCGTGATCTGCTTGGTTTCTTCGGCGGCTGGAGTTTTCGTTTCTTGCGACTTCACGAGTTCGATCGCCTGCATGCCGCCGAGTCCGCGCACGTCACCGATGACGGGCCAGCGGCGCTGCCATTCGCGGGCGCGGCGCTGGAAGCGATCTCCGAGTTCATTGGCACGGACTAACAAATTGTCGGTTTCAAACAAATCGACCACTGCGAGAGCCGCAGCACAGGAAAGCGGATTGCCGGCGAAGGTGCCGCCGAGTCCACCAGCAGCGGGCGCGTCCATGATTTCGGCGCGGCCGGTGACAGCAGCGAGCGGCAGACCTCCGCCGAGCGATTTCGCAGTCACCAGAAGGTCGGGTTCGATGCCGTAGCGTTCGCTGGCGAACATCGCGCCGGTGCGTCCGAAACCAGACTGAATCTCGTCGGCGATGAAGAGGATGCCGTGCTTGCGGCAGAGGTCGATGAGAACTTTGAAATAGTCAGGCGGAGGAGCCACGAAGCCGCCCTCGCCAAGAACCGGCTCGGCAATCACCGCCGCGACTTCTTCGTTAGCCACGACGCGCTTGAAAGTGTCCTCAAGATGGCGCGCGCAATAGAGATCGCAGGACGGATATTTCAGGTTATACGAGCAGCGATAACAGTATGCGAACGGGACGCGATACACCTCGCCGGGAAACGGAGCGAAGCCGGCTTTATAAGGATGCGTCTTGCTGGTGAGCGCCAGCGTCATCATGGTGCGACCATGGAAGGCGTCTTCGAAAGCGATGATCGCGGGGCGCTTGGTGTACGCGCGGGCGATTTTCACGGCATTCTCGACGGCTTCGGCGCCGCTGTTGACGAAGAGAGTTTTCTTGGGGAATTTGCCGGGCGTTACTTCGTTCATGCGCTCAGCGAGACGGATGTAGCCTTCGTAGGGGGTGACTTGAACGCAGGTGTGGAGGAACTTGTCGAGCTGGCTGCGGATGGCATTGATCACAGCTTCCTGGCGATGGCCTGCGTTGGCGCACCCGATACCGCCCGCGAAATCGATGTAGCGGTTGCCGTCGACGTCTTCGAGCCATGCGTCTTCGGCTTTGGCCACATAGATGGGCGTGCCGTGAGATAGGCCGAGGGGCACGGCCTGAGAGCGGCGCTCGGAGAGCGCGCGGGAGTTGGGGCCGGGAACTTGGGTGCGGAGGTGGATTGTGCTCATGTCAGTTTCTCGTGAAAATCCCTAAATCGCCACCGCGCTCTCTTGCCGGTAGAGATCCTTCGACTGCGGTTGCTCCTTGCGCTTTGCGCAACGAGCAATCCGCGCTCAGGATGACAAGGCTTAATAGATTCGTTCATCAGTACCAGCCTATTGGAGCTTCGTTCAGATTGATGTAGACCTGTTTGGTTTCGAGATATTCCTCGATGCCCCACGGGCCAAGTTCGCGGCCAAAGCCGGACTGTTTGTATCCGCCCCAAGGGGCTTCGACGTACGTGGGCTGCATGTGATTCACCCATACGATGCCTGCCCGCAAGGCTTTCACAGAGCGCATGGCTTTGAAAATGTCGCGGGTCCAGACAGCGGCGGCAAGACCATAAGGCGAATCATTCGCGATTTTCAGTGCGTCTTTTTCGTCATCAAACGGAATCACGGCGGCGACGGGGCCGAAGATCTCTTCGCGGGCGATGCGAGCGGAGTTTGTGACGTCGGAAAAAATCGTGGGCTGAACGTAGTAGCCTTTTCCGATTTTTTCTGGACGCCCGCCACCAGAGGCGAGTTTGGCTTCTTTTTTGCCGATCTCGATGTAGGAGTTGACGCGGTCGTATTGTTCCTTACTGACGAGCGGGCCCATCTTGGTGTCGCGATCGAGCGGGGGACCAAGTTTGATCTTCTTGGCCTTCTCCGTCATCGCTTCGACGAAATTCTTGTAGATCGATTTCTGCACGAGGATCCGGCTTCCGGCGGAGCAGACTTCGCCCTGATTGATGAACACGCCGAAGAGGGCGCCATCGATGGCGGCTTCGAAATCGGCGTCGGCAAAGAAGATGTTCGGCGACTTGCCACCGAGTTCGAGGGTGACGCGCTTTACCGTGTCAGCGGCCTGTTTGACGATGATCTTGCCGACGGCGGCGCTGCCGGTGAAAGCGATCTTGTTGACATCGGGATGCTGGACAAGTGGAGCGCCGCAGGTTTCTCCAAAGCCGGTGACGATGTTGACCACTCCCGGAGGCAGGCCGCAGTCGGCGAAATAATTTGCGAATTCGAGAGCAGTGAGCGGCGTTTGCTCGGCGGGCTTGAGGATGCAGACGCATCCGGCCGCGATGGCGGGCGCGAGTTTCCACGCAGCCATGAGCAGAGGATAGTTCCACGGAATGATTTGTCCGGCGATGCCGACTGGCTCTTTGAGCGAAAGGGACATGGCGTTGTCGGGAACGGGGTTTACGTAGCCGACGACTTTGGTGGCAAGGCCACCGTAGTATTCGAAGCAGGTGGCGGCATCGTTGATATCGAATTCGGCTTCGACGATGGGCTTACCGGTGTTGCGGCATTCGAGTTCGGCGAGCGCGGGAAGATTGGCGCGGATTTTTTCTGCGAGGCGGAAGAGGATGCGGCCGCGTTCCTGTGCGGTCGAAGTTGCCCATGGTCCGTCTTCGAAAGCGGCTTTCGCAGCGGCAACAGCGCGGTTCATGTCGTCGGCGTTGGCGTCGGGAACCTGGGCGATGACCTCTTCCGTGGAAGGATCGTAGACGGGGAAAGTCTTTGAGGACTTTCCATTCACCCACTCGCCGTTGATGTACATCTGGTAAGTGCGGACTTCTGTTTTGACTCCGCCCGGCATTTGTTTCGACCTCCTGTTACCTCGGCGGCTCAAGCCGCCATCAATTTGGCATCGCTATCGCAGCGCTGAAGCGCTGCGCCACCCAAAATCATATTCGTCAGCAGTCCAGCGGCACGAATGAAGTCGTGCCTGTTACGAATCCTTCAATCTCCGCCAGCGAGCTACGCTCACGGACAGCCGAGGGCGGCTGTCCCCCATATCAACCTTAATCAATGACGAGCTTTGCTCGCTGCGACAACCGATGCAGCTATCCCTTCGCTGACGCTTTGCGGCGCCTTGTGGCGGCCGTAGACGAAGAAAAAGAATGCGGCAAGACCGATGAAAAACAGCGTACCGCCGAACATCCATAATTCATAAGACCACAGCGATGTGATCTGCTGGGCCGGAAAAAATACCAACGCGATGCCGAGAATTGTTGTGAGGAAGCCGCTGCCACCCGCCAGGAACAGCGTCGAGCGGCTGTACTGGCCTTGAGGCGTGGTTTCTCTCACGGCGAATCGAATGAGGGCGCCGAACATGTAAAGGAACGGTACGAGCTGCAGTACGACGGCGAGGGAGAGAAGTTTCTGAAAAGTCTCCTGAACTCCGGCGCCGAGGAAATTCATGATGACAAGAAGAGCAGACACGACAGCCTGCAAGATAAGTGCGGCGTAAGGAGTGGCATAGCTTGGATGAACTTTGCCCAGCCACGATGGCATGTAGGAATCGAGACCGGCGACGAAAGGGATGCGAGCGGAGCCGCCCATCCACGCGGAACCGATGCCGGCGATGGAAAGGCTGAGCATGAGCGCGAACGGCACGGTGATCCAATCGACGCCGACTCGGCCAGCCATGTGGCTGACGGCTTGAACGATTCCCTGAAGCACGTTGACACTCTTCCCGACGGCGATGAGGAGAGTGAGCGTGGCGCCGACATAGAGGGCGCCGGAAAGGATGCCGCCCCATGCGACCGCGCCCGGAAGAGTGCGAGCGGGATCTTTGATTTCGTCGCCCATGACGGAAGCCAGTTCAAGGCCCACCAGGCCAAAGCAGATCACACCGAAGGAATTTAGGACGAAGCGCGGATTGGAGGGAATCTCAAAATCTGTGACCGTGATGGTAGTGCCGAAGCGCGACCACATCACCATACCGAGGCCGATTAGGACAGCAGCGGCGATGAAAGTGCCGATGGCGCCGAGGTTGTTGATCCACTTGCCGACACCGAGGCCAACGATGTTCAGGAAGGTCAGCAGAGCGAGTAAGAAAAGCGACGTAGTGGAAGCGAAGAATTTGTTATCGGCTAGGCCGAGATGGCTGGGGCCGAGCACGTAGACCGAGACGCCGACGAAATAGAGCATGACGGTCGGCACGTAGAGCATGTTGTTGGTCCAGTAGCACCAGCCGGAAAGGAATCCGTGGAAGTCACCGAAGACTTCTTTGGCCCAGAGATAGACTCCACCTTCGCCGGGATAACGATGGGCAAGTTCGATGACGGCGATGCCTTGCGGCCAGAAAAAAAGAAGGAGTGAAATGATCCAGAGCCAGATGGTAACGCCGCCGTTCGCAGCGATGGATGGGACGACGTTCAGGTTAAAGACGGCAACGACGAAGAGTAGGACGAGATCGCGGCGTCCGAGAGCGCGGATCAGATGAGGATGGACGACGGGTTGGGTGGTGGTGGACAAGATTCCTTTGCTGGCTGCACAACAGCAGGTTCCTCACCGGGCTGTGCCCGGTGAGGAATGACAAAAGCATTTTTGACTCTTGCAGCGATAGCCGTGGTTGGCTGTCCCACATGAGCATTCTGATCTACAAACTTAATGCGCGGCCAGAACTGGTTGGCCTATGCGTTCCTGTTGCGCTTTCGCTAACGATACGGCTATGTCATCGAAGGCAGATAGATGCTTGTCGATGTCTGCCTCGGTGTGCTGGACTGAAATCGTCCACTGCTCATCCCACCAGTAAGGTTGGGCCATCACGCCGCGGTTGACCATGCCGAACCAGTAGTGGCGCCAGAGATCGATATCGATCGTGGTCCAGTCGCGGTAGTTACGAATTTCTTTGGGATAAAACATCAGCGCGCCGTTGGCTCCGGCTTGGGCGATGTAGGCCTGCAGACCAACTTTCGCGATGGTCTTGCGATATCCGTCAGCAAGTTTCTTTCCGAGTTTATCGACGTGAGCGTAGTTGTCGCGGGTGAGGACTTCGCGGAATGTCGCGAGGCCTGCAGCCATCGAAACCGGATTGGTGTTGTAGGTGCCGCCGTGGAAGACTTTATGTTGGGAGATAAGGTCCATGACGGACTTGCTGGCGCCGAACGCGGCCAAGGGCAAGCCTCCGCCGATCGACTTGGCAAGGCAGATCAAGTCGGGATGTACGTTGAAGTATTCGCTGGCGCCGCCCCATCCAAGTTTGGCCCCGGTTTTTACTTCGTCGAAGATCAGGAGCGCGCCGTATTTCGTGGCCAGGTCGCGAAGACCCTTCAGGAAGCCGGGCTGCGGGATGCAGAGGCCGACATTCATGAGAATGGGTTCGAGAATGATCGCGGCAATTTCTCCGGGATTTTCTTTGAAGCGGCGCTCGACGGTGGCGAGATCGTTGAAGGTGGCGACGACGACGTTGGCGACGGCCGATTTTGGCACGCCCAAGCCGCCGGGAACGGAGGTCGGATTGTCGATATCGCCGAATTCTGGAGCGTGCGGCTTGACGCTCACGAGAGCGGAGTCGTGCAGGCCGTGGTAAGCGCCTTCAAACTTAATAATCTTGTCACGCCCGGTCGCGGCGCGGGCAAGGCGAATGGCGTGCATGGTGGCTTCCGTGCCGCTATTGCCGAAGCGAATCATCTCAACCGGAAACCGCTGGCAGATTTCTTCGGCGAGTTCCCACTCCATATCGTGAGGCATACCGAACATGGTTCCGGTGGAAAGACGTTTTTCAACGGCTTTCATCACGGCGGGATGACAGTGTCCTGCCATAAGCGCGCCGAAAGTCAGGTTGTGATCGATGTACTCGTTGCCGTCGAGATCGCGAAACTTGCTGCCGCTGGCTTCTTTTACGAAGATGGGCCAGGGATCGTAATGGCGATAATTGCTGGCCACACCGAGCGGAATCCGTTTGAGATTCTTTTTGTACGCTTCGGCGGACTTGGGCGTGCGGCGCTCGAACGTGTCGAGTTCCTTCTGTAAGTCGGGATACATCGGACTGCTCCGGGATAGCTCAGGCGTCGTCACCTTGGGGTGAGCGGCCATTAGGATGCCGGACGGCGAACCGCCCGGGAGTGCGGACTATTCACATCTTACACGGACCGTTAAAAGTAGAACTTCAGCGCAAACTGCACTGCCCGCGGATCTCTGGCTTGCTGGACCTGGCCGAAGGTTGTGTCGCTAAAGTTCCCATCGGGATTCACGAACTGCGTTTTGTTGAACAGATTGAAAACATCCGCTCGGAACTGGAAGTACTTTGCCTCAGTAAGCGCAACTCTCTTCGAAAAAGTAACGTCCCACTGATTTTCCCCTGGGCCGCAGCAGATCGAACGGGCTGTGGTTGAAAAGGAGCCGAGCGGAGGATCGGAGAAGCTGCTGGCATTGATGAAGAAATGTCCAGTCTGGGAGCTGCCGTTAACCACCTGAGTCGTTACCTGTTTTCCGCTCTGAGTTTGCACCGGACCGGTGAGCTGGGGCGCATCGGCACTCAAGAAGAACAAGCTGCTGACCAGTTCGTTATCGTCCTGCGTCTGAATGCGGATGGGGAATCCACTCTGAAACTGTAGGATGCCGGACATGGACCAGTCATCCAAGACTTTTCCCTTGAACCCGCTGTACTTCGGAACTGGAAATTCCCAGTAATAGTTGAGGACAAAACGTTGCGCGGAGTTGAATAGGGATAGTGCACGGCTGGCTTTGTAGTTGAAGGGATTGACGGTTTCTTCAAAGCTGGACGCCCAGTCCAAAGACTTGCTCCAGGTGTAGGCAGCCTGTAGCTGAAGTCCATGAGAGAAGCGCCTTTCCACGCTGGCCTGAAGCGAGTTATAGGCGGAGGCGGCGATGGTGTCTTCAGCAAAGATGTTGGTGAAAACCGGAACACCATCCAGTGGACAGCCCGCACCGGTGAGAGGCGCGCAATTAGGAGACGAGTAGGGACGAAGTCCTACCAGCGTGATTCCGTTTGGCCCAACGGTAGTACCGCCGGGGACGAATGTCCCACCCGTCCCGGCGTTGTATGGCAAGTGCAGGCCCTGAGGAGCGATGGTCGTTCCGCCCGGAATGAAGAAGGGATTGTCCTCGAGAAATGGTCCGCACGTTCCGGAGCCCAGAGTTGCATTCAGGTCAAGGCAAGTCTGGGGAATAGCCGCATCGATGTCGTGCGAAGCAAGCAACCGATGCCCCTGCGATCCTACATAGCCAAGCTGAAAGACCATGTTTCGGGCTAGTTCCTGCTGGAAATTCAGGTTGTACTGGGCCGTATATTGGGTTCGCATGCGAGGTTGAAAATCCCCGTACAGCAACATGGGACGGAAAGAAGCCCAATCTTGCGGAGTACCGGGTTTGGGACTGAGTATTCCGTTGAACGGGTTCGGACTTACGGTGCCGGTTTGCGAAATGAAAGGAGTATTCAGGAAGGTTGCGGGCAAGAAGGTACTGCCGCCGAAAGGCGGTTCGGCGCCGAACTGTTCAAGCACCAATTGCTCCATCGGGTTGTAGAACAAGCCCCAGCCGCCGCGGATGGTGGTCTTGGGGTTGGGGCTGTAAGCAAGCCCGATGCGCGGCGCGAAGGCTTTGTAATAAGTCTGAGTGAGTCCCGCATCCACGCCGGAATCGCCCGGAACGACCAGACCGGTAGGCTGAACACCTGCCGCGGTGCAATTGCTGGCTCCGAGGCTGACTTGCTCGGCTGGCGTTAGGACGCAAGGATACACGGTCGAGTTCTGACCGGGGCGAAAGGTCTGAACATGGTGGAGGGCATCGGCGAGAGGCGTATCCAACTCCCAGCGAAGTCCGTAGTTCATGGTGAGCGAGGGTTTGATCTTCCAACTATCCTGCGCAAAGACATAGACGCCGGTGTTGCGTATGTCTTCTCGCTGCGCGGATCCTTGAGTGTAGCTGTCGTCCAGGCCCAGCAAATAGCCGGGATAATTGTCGTTGTAGAGGACGGAATTTTCCGTAGTGCTGTTGAACGTATACTCGCCGCTCACGTTGTAATAAAGGGTTTGGTCAAACTGGGCACGGCGCACATCCGCGCCAAACTTCATGGTGTGGTTTGCTTTCACCCAAGTAATACTGTCCGTCGCCATGTATGAGTTCCCTACCTGAGGTAGTTCGCCCTCCCAGCCGTTGCCGATGGCGAAGCCACCTGAAACTCCGATGAACGGTACGCCTTGACGATTAGGAGGCAAGCCGGTCGTAATGCCGTACTGCGGACTGGTTCCCAACTGACTGACAATCGAGTTGGGTCCGCTGCTGGAGTCTGAGGTGCCGTTGAAGCACACCGCCTGCGCCGCCGGAGACAAGCACGAGTCCTGCACAAGGTTTGTCGTTTGTGGATGCTGGAAGGTCAACTGGCCTTCGCGCATGTATGTAAAGCGGGCCTCATTGATCAAGGAATTTGAAATTGTCCAGGTATGACTGGGGTTGAACTGCTGGTAGCGCGAACCGACATTCGCGCCGAATCCAGGAATATTCGCCCCTGAAGCCTGGAAGTCATAGAAGGGCTGAAAATTCGAATCATTGGTGAAGTAATAGTAGAAGCTGAAATTCTGCCGCTGGTTAATATGATGGTCGAAGCGGAATGTGAACTGATTCTGAGTATCGGCACTAACGGGCACCGCTTGATAAATGCTGTTCGGCCGATTGGCAGAGGGAACGAATCGAAGCATATCGAGTGCGACCGGATCCATGCAGGTCACCGGAATGTTCGCGTTCCCGTTCACATCCGTGGGGAAAATATCCCCCCAGCTTCCGCCGGCAACCGGCGTTGTCCCGCCCTCCGCGGCGATTGCCGCGGTGCAGCCCGGCCTGCCGTTTAGTGCGTCGGCTGTGAACTGGTCGGTAATACCGCCACTTAAGCCTCCCGCGAAAACCCCGGTTCTTTCCTGCGGAGTTGGCACAATCACGGTTTGCCCGGAAATTCCCTGGCGCACACGGCGGCCTTCATAGGAGACAAAGAAGAAGGTGCGATCTTTTAAGATCGGGCCGCCAAACGTTCCGCCGAATTGATTCTGATTTTCCTGCGGCTTGATCGTATTGAAGTACCCCTGCGCGTTCAAAACCGTATTGCGGAAATATTCGTAGACGTCGCCGTGCCACTGATTGGTGCCCGATTTTGTGATGACGTTAACCACGGCGCCCGAATTACGACCATACTCCGCATCGAATGTGTTGCTGATGACCCGAAACTCATCGATGGCGTCAGGAGTGGGCTGAATAGTCGGCAAGTTAGCGAACTGATCGTTGGCATCTCCGCCGTTGACGCTGAAATTATTGGCACGCCCGCGGCCACCATTCACCGAGACAGCTCCGGCGTCGTCGCTGCCGTAGAAGGTGCCCCCGCTGGAACCTAACTGCGATTGCACGCCCGGTTGCAACTGAAGAAATTGATAAGTGTCACGGGCATTCAACGGCAGTTCGTTCACCGAACGGTTGTTGACCACCGCGCCGAGCTGCGTACTGGTGGTATCGACGAGCGGAGCTTCCGAGGTGACGTCGACGACTTCCTGCGCTGCGCCCAGTTGCATCGTCATATTGAGCGTGATGACTTGATTCACGTCGAGCGCGATTCCCTTGTGAACATCCTTCTTGAATCCCGTCAGTTCGAAGCTGAGGGTATAGGTTCCGACAGGGAGGTCGGGGAAACTGTAATCGCCGCTATCGTTGGTTTGCGCGACTCGAGCAACGCCGGTGGAGTCGTTCACGGCTGTGACTTTCACTCCACCCAATACGGCGCCGCTAGGGTCGGCGACGCGGCCCAGGATGCGTCCGCCTGTGCCTTGGGCCGGGAGCGTAGTTGGGGTCGCGACAGAGATTGCAACGACAAGACAGATGGCGATCCAGCGGGCTCGTGACGGCATTGAACCTCCAAACATCTTTTCGGGAGAAGTGTTTGTTCGAAAGCTTATTGCTTGTGTCCAGCCACAACCTTGCTATAATCCCGCAAGGTTAGAGAAGAGGCACGCGAACTGTCAAGGACAAAAACGCAATACCTCTGATAGGAAAGTTGAATGCCCGTCCGGTGAACGATGCTTTCATCCAGCGTTAAACCCTATCTGAAGATCGGAGATGTAGCGCGGCGCGTAGGAGTCTCTCCGTCGGTGATTCGGTCGTGGGAGAGCTTGGGGCTAACGCATCCGAGACGCACGGAGAGCAAGTACAGGCTCTACACTGCCGCGGATGTAAAGCTGCTGAAACGGGCTCGATTTTTGCGGAAAGTGCGGGGACTGAACGCGGCGGCAATCGTCGAATTGCTGCGTCGGGAAGGACGGGCCCGACCCGCGGTGGACGGGAGCGCCGGAGCGATTGGCTCGCACTTGCGACAATTACGGGTGAAGCGGCGTTTGTCATTGGCGCAGGTGGCAAGGAGCGTGGGCATCTCCGTGGGATTTCTTAGCGCGCTGGAACGTTCTCAAATGAGCGGATCAGTGGGAACGCTGCGCAAGCTGGCGCGATTTTACAAAACCAACATTCTGGATTTTTTTGACGCCACAGGAGCAAGCAGCCGGCAGGTGCAGCCGGGAGCAAGAAAGGTGCTGGAAGCTGGTCCTGGGGTACGCATGGAGTTACTGGCCTGGGGCAACACCGTGATGGAACCACATCTTTTTCGGGTGGCGCCGGCAGCGGGCAGCGGCGACTCTTACACGCACGAGGGCGAAGAATTCCTGTATATATTGCGCGGAGAGCTGATGATTACGCTGGAAAGAGATGAGTACCGGCTTAAGGCCGGAGACAGTTTTTATTTTGAGAGCTCGACCCCGCATCACTGGAAAAATACAGGGCAGGCAGAGACTTGGGTGCTGTGGGTGAATACGCCGCCCACGTTTTGAATGACTAGCGCTCCGGCCGAGAAATGCGCGCGCCGGGCGGAAGCCATCTTTTCTTGGGCGGTGAAGGAGAAACCATGAAGGTGCGATCCACGGTGGCCCTGCTATCCCTCCTGATGGTGGTGGCGTTCGCCGCTTCGTGCACGAAGAAAGTGCCTACGCTGAATCTGTTGGTGTGGGAAGGATACGCCGACCCCGTGTTCGTAAAAGCGTTCGAGGAGCAGCATCATTGCAAGGTGTCCGCGTCATACATGGGATCGAGCGACGAACTCGTAGCCAAGTTGCGCGGCGGAAGCGCCGGTAACTATGACGTGATCTCGCCCTCGAGCGATGTGGCCACGTCGATCGCATCGGCGGGTCTGGCTGCGCCACTGGATTTGACGACCCTTCCGAGCTACACGCAGCTTTCTCCACAGCTGACTTCCCTTCCGCTGGTACGGCTGAACAATCAAATCTACGGAGTGCCGTTCATGTGGGGGCCGGATCCAATGATTTATGACACCAGCGTTTTTGCTCAGCCTCCCGACAGTTGGAATGTGCTTTGGGATTCAAAGTATCGCGGGAAGATTTCCGTATGGGACGATCTGTCCACGATATATATGGCAGCGCAGGTGCTGGGCTATGACAAGCCCAATCCGTCGCAGCTGTACAACCTGAGCGATCAACAGCTTGAAGCGGTGAAGAAAAAATTGCTGGAATTGAAGCCGAACATCCGTAAGATGTGGGCGACGGGTGGGGAGTTAACTAACCTTTTTCAGAATCACGAAGTCGTGGCGGCCATGGGATGGCCACTGATGACGAATCAACTGCGCAAAATCAATTTCCCGGTGGGCGAAACGATTCCTAAGGAAAATACGACGGGATGGATCGATCACCTGATGATCACAGCGGGCAGCGAGAACAAGGATCTCGCTTATCAATTCCTTGAATTCATGATTGAAGCGCGCACGCAGAAGAAAGTGACGGACGTGACCGGGTATACGCCGGCGAATCCGCAGGCGGCGCAGTTCATGACGCCGGAAGGGGTGAAAAACCTTCACCTTGACGATGTCGACAACTACCAGAAGCGGCTTTATTTTTGGCAGAACGTGCCGCGCCGCGCCAAGTATAACGAGATTTGGAACGAAGTGAAGGCAACGCAATAAACCGCGTTGCTGTCGGTATTCGAACGGCACCGATCCATGTCATCCCTCCCAACGGCTATGAACGCGGTCGCGAAGGTTGACGGGCAGGCCTTGCCCGCCGTATTGCTTAGCATTCGCAACGTGGCGAAGCATTTTGGCACAACTGTGGTGCTGCGGGATATCTCACTGAGTGTCGCAGAAGGGGAATTTCTCACGATTCTCGGGGAAAGTGGATCGGGAAAGACGACGCTGCTTCGAATCATCGCTGGCTTTGAAAACACGAGCGCGGGCGAAGTGTGGATGGGTGAAGAACGACTCGATCGGCAACCGCCCTACCGGCGCCGCGTGAACACGGTGTTTCAGTCCTATGCTCTGTTTCCGCACCTTACGCTAGAGCAGAATGTGGCCTACGGACTACGCGTAGCGAAGAGGCCCGAAACGGAAATCGCATCTCGCGTTTCGGAGGCACTGGAAAAAGTAAAGATGTCGGCATTCGCGAAGTCGAAGCCATCCAAAATCAGCGGAGGACAGCAACAGCGAATTGCGTTGGCACGGGCCCTGGTGAATCGTCCGCGTCTGCTGTTGCTCGACGAGCCCCTTTCGGCGCTAGATGCAAACTTGCGGCGACAGATGCAGGTGGAGCTGAAATCGCTGCAGCGCGAAGTCGGCATTTCGTTCATCTTCGTCACCCACGACCAAGAAGAGGCGATGGTGATGTCGGACCGGATCGCGCTGTTGCGATCGGGCGAACTGGAGCAGGTAGCAACTCCTCGAGAGATTTACGGGCGTCCGGCCACGGCCTATGCAGCGCAGTTTATCGGCCACACGAATCTGTTGAAAGCGGACGTGCAAGGAGGGGCGGTGCGCTCTGGTCCTTTAGTTTGGAGATCGGCCCTGCCGGATGGGCCCGCTCTATTCTCGTTGCGCCCGGAGAACATCCGGTTAGTGAGGGAAGATACGGCAGTGGTTGGCGACGTGCGAATTCGTGGAAAGGTCTGTCACCAGGCCTTTCATGGGGCTACGCAGTTGATTCGTGTCGATTGTGATGCGGGGTTGGTGCTGGCGGTAAGCACCTCAAGCGGTGGTGGCGCGCAGGAAGTTGCTGATCTGGAATTCTCAAGCACCGATGCCGTTCTCGTGCGCGAGTCTCCTGAAAGAGTCTGAATGTTTTCCCGAACCTACAAAGCGGCGGTTACCCTGCCTCCACTTCTGTGGGTAACGGTGTTTCTACTCGCGCCGTATTTGCTAATGTTCTGCTACAGCTTCTGGTCGGTTTCGCCAACGCAAACCATCGTGCATTCTTGGAATCTTGATAACTACCAGCAACTGCTGCGAGTGGACGTTTACTGGCAGACGCTTCTGCGCTCGATGTGGATTGCGGCGCGCGTCACATTTTTCTCGCTGCTGCTGGGATACCCGCTGGGGTATTTTCTGTCGTTTCATGCGGGGAATAAAAAAGATCTGCTCTATCAGTTAGTGATCATCCCGTTGTGGGTCAGCTATCTGGTGCGCGCCTATGCCTGGAAAACAATCCTGGGCTCGGACGGCGTGCTCAATACTTTGCTGCAATACGTTCATCTGGCTAAGCATCCGCTGGAGTTTCTGCTGTACAGTCCGTTCGCGGTTGTGCTGACACTGACGCACATCTACACTCCCTTTGCGTTTCTGCCCATTTATGCGGCGCTCGAACACATTCCGCGCAATCTGATGGAAGCGTCGCATGACCTGGGAGCGACTCCGGCCCAAACTTTCTGGAAAGTGATTCTTCCTCTGTCGATTCCGGGAGTGGTGGCAGGAGCGACCTTCGCGTTCGTACTCAGCCTGGGTGATTTTCTGGCGCCTCTGCTTCTGGGCGGACCGAGCGGCATCATGATTTCGAACATCGTGGTCAGTTTGTTTGGCGCGGCTTACAACTGGCCGCTGGGCGCGGCGATTTCGCTATGCATGCTGCTGCTGGTGGTGAGCCTACTGTTTCTGTCGGAGTGGTTGGAAAAGAAGTGGAGCTTTTCGTGAACGATACGCGAGGTGAATCGAATCCACGCTGGTTGCTGGTCCATGCCGTGGGAGTATTCGCGTTTCTTTATCTGCCGATTGTCGTGCTGATCGTGTATTCGTTCAACGACAACGGGGTTGGCGGATTTCCGCCGCATCATCTGACGCTGATGTGGTACCGCACGCTTTTTGCCGATGGGCCGATCTGGGATTCCGTGCTCAACAGTCTGCAAGTCGCGTTCGCGGCAATGGTGATCGCATTGGCGTTCGGCATTCCAGCAGCGCTGGCCCTCGAACGAGCACAGTTCCCGGGGAAGGCTCTGTTTCGCCGATTAGTGCTGCTGCCCCTGATTCTGCCGGGAATCATTACGGGTCTTTCGCTGTTGATGCTCTTCAACGTAATGGGCACAAAGCTCAGCTTGTTGACAATTATTTTGGGTCACGGCACTGCATTGGTGTCGGTGGCCACGACCGAAGTATTCGCAGGGCTGCAAAAGCTCGACCGAGCACAGGAGGAGGCTTCTCTTGATTTGGGTGCGAATTACTGGCAAACATTTTGGCGTATTACGGTGCCGAATTTAAAGCTCCCGATCATCGGAGCAGCGCTACTGATTTTCACGCTTTCGATGGACGAAATTGCCGTCAGCTTCTTTCTGATCGGGCGCGATAACACTTTGCCCCTCGAAATCTGGGGGAGGCTACGCCGCGGCATCACACCGGAAATCAACGCCGTGTCGACCATCATCTTTTTGTTTTCGCTGGTGGCGATCGTCCTCTGGTATCGCTTGCGCATGCGCGGCCCAGGCGCAGCAGACGCGGGCACCGAAATTGTGGAAGCTGCAGAAGGACATGCAGTTTAACTGCGTATCGCAGATTTGCCCGCCGCTTTGCAAGTTAGCGCGATGTAATCTCCTGAGAAGCGTCAACCCATAGTAAAGTTATAAGTAGGGCGTGCACTCGCCGAACGTACGTGCGCCTGTCAATCCGATCGCTGACGCCAAAGGACAAACCATACTTTGAGTTTGAGTATTCGCAACATCGCCATCATCGCGCACGTAGACCATGGCAAGACCACGCTCGTCGACGCCATGCTGCAACAGAGCGGCACTTTCCGCTCCAACGAGCACCACGTCGAACGCGTGATGGATTCGAACGAACTGGAGCGCGAGCGCGGCATTACGATCCTGGCCAAGAACACGGCGATCTTTTACCACGACGTGAAGATCAACATCGTGGATACGCCCGGCCACAGCGATTTCGGCGGCGAAGTAGAGCGCGCTCTGAAGATGGTGGATGGCGTGATGTTGCTGGTGGATGCCAGCGAGGGCCCGTTGCCGCAGACCCGCTACGTTCTGAGCAAAGCGCTCGAAGCGAAGCTGCCGCCGATCGTGGTGATCAACAAAATTGATCGTCCGGACGCGCGGCCGCAGGAAGTTCTCAATGAGATCTACGATCTGTTTATCGATCTTGACGCGAAGGAAGATCAGCTCGACTTTCCTGTTCTTTACACGAATGCGAAGGAAGGAACAGCCTCAACGGATATCCAGGGGGGCGAAAATCTGCGGCCGCTGTTTGACGCGATTCTGGAAACGACTCCGCAGCCTCGTGGCGACCCAGCCGGCCCGCTGCAAATTCTGGTGGCGAACCTCGACTACAGCGATTTTCTGGGACGCCTGGCGATCGCTCGCGTTTTTAACGGGACGATGTACACCGGTGAAGATGTAGTGATCGCGAAACGTGATGGGTCGATGCACAAAACCAAGATCACAAAGCTGTTTTCTTTTTCCGGATTGAAGCGGACGGACATTACGGAAACAGTGTTGGGCGACATTATCGCCGTGGCCGGCGTCGAAGGGATCACGATCGGAGAGACGATCACAGATCCGGTGAATCCGGCGCCGCTGCCGCCAATTGTGATCGATGAGCCGACTATCGCGATGACCTTTACCGTGAATACGTCACCATTCGCGGGGCGGGAAGGAACTTACGTGACGTCTCGCAATCTGCGGGAGCGACTGGCGAAGGAACTTCTTACGAATGTTTCTCTGCGTGTGGAAGAGATGGGCACGACCGATTCGTTCAAGGTGCTGGGGCGCGGCGAGCTCCAGCTTTCCATCACCATCGAAATGATGCGGCGCGAGGGCTATGAACTCATGGTGGGCAAACCGGAGATCGTCACCAAGCGCATCGACGGAAAGCTTATGGAACCAGTAGAACATCTTACCGTGGATGTTCCCGAAGGATTCGTTGGCGTGGTGATGGAGCAGTTGGGCTCGCGCAAGGGCGAAGTCGTCAACATGCACAACCACGGCTACGGGCGGGTGCGAATCGAGTTTCGCGTTCCCAGCCGCGGTCTGATTGGACTGCGCAGTCAATTACTCACGGACACGCGTGGAACCATCGTGATGAATTCTCTTTTCGATGGCTATACCGAGTGGCAAGGAGAAATCCCACACCGGCTGACGGGAGCGCTGATTGCGGACCGGGCTGGCTTATCGACGGCGTACGCGCTTTGGGGACTGCAGGAGCGCGGCGAACTTTTCGTAGGACCCGGCGTTGAGCTGTACGAAGGGATGATCATCGGCGAGAACGCGAAAGATGACGACCTGGATGTCAACGCCGTTCGGGAGAAGAAGCTCACCAACATGCGGGCTTCGACAGCAGACGAGGCCATCCGCCTGGTGCCTTTTCGGCAGTTAAATCTGGAGCAGGCAATCGAATTCATTGCGGATGACGAATTCGTGGAGATCACTCCGAAATCCCTGCGGCTGCGAAAAAAGTTTTTGCAATCAAACAGCCGCAAGAAGCGGGCGAAAGAGGCCCTGGAAGAAGCGTGAAGTCACGCGGACAGCTCGGAAAGGCTAACGCAGGTGTTCCTCTGCGCATGTTTCTAGTCCCTTGCAGTTGCGGGACCACGTTCGCTGTCCCGGAAAATTACGACCACCGTGGAACGGCCTGGAGCCGGTACCTGATCTGTCCGAGCTGCGGCAAACGGCACGATCCTAAGAATCGTTTGTTACAAGTTGGATATCATCGCGAAGGTTACTGGGGAGTCGATCAGTGCTAGCAGTGCCTCTCGCCACAGCATCCCGCGCGATTTAACCTGTCGCATTTGACAAACCTGCTATACTTCTGCCGCATTCGACTGCCGCCAGCTCCGGTCTCGATTTTCAGGAAGGTGTCCCCGACCTGCCAGTCCGCCGCGTCCAGCTCGCACTTCGACAGCTCAATGCAGAGGAAGACGCTTGAAGAATATTTTCGTAGGAAACTTGAGCTTCAACACATCGGAAGACGAACTGCGGCAGATGTTTGAACCGTTCGGGCAGGTCGACCGGGTCAGCATCATGACGGACCGCGATACTGGACGCTCTCGTGGCTTCGGCTTTGTGGAGATGGCCAGCAACGAAGATGGAGAGAAAGCCATCACGGCGTTGAACGGCTCGCAGGTGGGTGGGCGCACGCTCAATGTAAATGAGGCGCGACCCAAAACTGAGCACAGCGGAGGTGGCGGACGCGACCGCGGAGGGCGAGGCGGAGATCGCGGGGGTGACCGTGGTGGCCGTGGTGGCGGCGGCGGTGGTGGTCGAGGCCGCTATTAGATTCCTTCAAGGGTGCAGAACGATACTTGTCGGCGCCCCGGGCATTGCGACACCCCCAGGTGGGACGATTGCGGACGCAGGTCAGGCCGGGTTGGGTCTAACGAGTTGGTGTGCGCAAGGGCGTCCCGCAAATTGCATCCATGGATGCCATGGATTTACTTAGATTGATGCCTCTCACCCCGTCCATGTAAACTAAGTTCTCCGGTGTGCGCCCGTAGCTCAGATGGATAGAGCGATTGCCTCCGGAGCAATAGGTCGGGAGTTCGAATCTCTCCGGGCGCACCAGTTTTCCTCTTTTCCCTCAATCACTTCTTCGGTTTCCGACCGGGGAGGTAGTTTTGGAAACTCGGCACTGTGCCCAGAATTGTGCCTACCTAACCGAGACATAGCCGCGAGTACCGCATCTTCCGAGGGGTGGACATCGCGACTGGAGATCGCGATGGAGCTGTGCCCTGCTATCCGCGCCAGCGTCCAGGCATCACAGCCTGACTGCCCTAGCCGCGTCAGAAATGTATGTCGAAATGCATACAGAAGGAAGCGCGTTAGGGGCGGAAGATCATTCTTCTTCGCCTGCAGCGTTAACCGTCCGAAACACCCTGACGTGCTGCTTCTTAAGGCTCGAATGGTCTATATGCCCACTAGCCGCATTTTCTCACTAAGAAAATAGAAAAGGCTGTCGTTTCGTGGCATAACAGCTATAGCGAATAGTAGTTAGGCCAACGAAAGAGGACAGCCTTATGACAACCGAGTGTAACCAAGAACCGTTTCCATTTCATCCCCTAAATCAGCGAGAAGTACGCGGGCAGTTTGATGGCGGAGCCATCACCAGCGACGCTGGGGGTTTGCTGTTGCGCGAAGTGGAGAAGCGGACGAACATCATCGGCCAATTCGCGAGCTGCTTTAGCGACTATCGGGATCCCGAACTGGTGGAACACGGGGTGGCGGAGTTGGTGGCGCAGCGGATCTACGGACTGGCTTTGGGGTACGAGGATTTGAACGATCACGAGGAGTTGCGGCGGGATCCGTT
>JBEKUD010000048.1:0-31775 GCA_049515395.1 Candidatus Sulfotelmatobacter sp.
CCTCCCCAGTTAGAGGGGGGCGATTGGGCCTTCGCGTTTGCGTGATACAGGATTAGGTCATTAGTAGCGCCGATTTTATCGACGAAGACTTTGCACCCTGAAAGATTGTCGGTCGTGAACTTCGTGCGTGGCATTGGCTAGCAGCAGGTCAAACCGCCCTTCGAAAACGTTCCCCACCGGTCGCCAATACACTCCCGTCGATTCCATGGAAACCACAAGCAAATGCACCCGAGGCAGGCGATGCGGCCCCACGTTTCCGTGTAACCCATCCATTCCATCCGCGGTTTGGACAGTCTCTGGAACTAGCAGCCCAGGCTCGGGAGTGGGGCGGAGAGCGTGTATATTATCGCGACCCGACCGGACGCATGCGCTTTCTACCGGCCTGCTGGACCAGTGTGGCCGTACCCGAACCATTCGTCCTCATCGCAGCAGACCGAGTTCATTTCCGTCTCGAGGACTTAATCCGATTGCATGACCGAGTGAAGGAGTTACAGGGATGAACGTCCCGTGTGCGGTGCCTAGTGTAAAGGAAAATATACCGCGTACGTTAAGACAATAATGCCGGGCCGTAAGGCCCTAAATAGACAGTTAAGCAGTTACGCACTACTCAGCCGTTCGGCCTTTCGCGCTCGTGGCGCACAATCGTCCGCAAACCTCGTCAGGTACGCCTCTCCCCGAGATGCCGACCTGATCTTCTTCACGACGTGGGAGTATCTTTCGAGGACTGAGAAGTCATTATTTTAGAGGCGAATTGGGATGAAATGCGACTTCGGAGAACTCGTCTGCACGGGGCATAAGAAGCGCGTAATCGATGGCTTGCAACAAAACGGCTAGGTCCTCCAAGTTCGACTTCTGCAGATAGCTAATCGCGCCGTCTCTCCTTAATCTCGCCTCATTACTCATGGGTAGACCGCTCAAGGCAATCACCGGAATGCTCGCTGTCGCGCGATTTGCTTTCAATGCGTGAAGTACGTCCAAACCGCCGAGTTTTGGCAGCATCATATCGAGCAGGATAACGTCTGGCTTGATGCTAGTTGCAAGGCGTAACCCCTCCTCGCCGTCTCCGGCGAGTTCAACTCGATAGCCGGAAGACGTGAGTATCTTCTTGAACGCGATTTGGATGTGAACGCTATCGTCTACCACAAGGATCGTCAGCATATAAGTAGTTACCTCGTTCTAGTAAAGCTCTGTCTAGTAAAACTCTGTGCTCGGTTCGCAAGTGCGTCAATCGTCAAAGCGTAACTCACCACGCGAAACATC
Organism: Candidatus Sulfotelmatobacter sp.; assembly: GCA_049515395.1. Classification (GTDB taxonomy): domain Bacteria; phylum Acidobacteriota; class Terriglobia; order Terriglobales; family Acidobacteriaceae; genus Sulfotelmatobacter. The sequence goes on from JBEKUD010000048.1 coordinate 1,261, forward strand.
AAGTGCTTTGCGAATGGCAAAGAGCAGCGTGCCATCTTCCACGGGTTTTTGAAAAAAGGCTGTCGCTCCGGCTTGCAGAGCTCGGTCCCGGTTGCCGGCCAATTCGCGGCCTGTCAGCACAATCACCGGGATGTTCGCCAGACGGTCGCTTTTGTGCAATCGCTCCATCACGACGAATCCATCTCCTGCGGGAAGTCCCAGATCAAGAATCATCAGGTCGGGCCTTTCCGTCACCAGAGCAGCGGTGGCTGAAATGGCGTCTTCGGCAAACAACACCTCGTAGCCATTCGCTCGCAGACGGACGCTTAATCCTTTTCTTATCGTGGGGTTGTCGTCGACAACCAATATTTTCGTCTTGTCCATTAGGTCTCCAATTTGGAAAAACGTGCAATTTTGCTCGTACCTTCCTTAGTCGGCTCCGAAGTCCCGTCCAGTGCGCTGTCTAGCACGCTGCGAATTTTCGAAGCATTTTCCAGCATGATGCCGAGATACTCGCGTTGTTCGCCGGACAATTCACCTGCCAGCCCATCGATCAGTATGTTTCCAAATTGCTGAATACAGGCGAGCGCATTCCGCAATTCGTGAGACAAATAGGCGGGTAGCTCGGACGTGCCTCGCATGGGTTTCGTCATACGGATCCCTCGTCACGCAGAGTAAATTTCTTCGTCTCCTCGGCTTCTGCCAAGGATTGGCGAATGACTGCCAACAATTCGGCATCATTTACAGGCTTCTGAAGAAATGCTTTCGCCCCTGCCTCATACGCTCGCTTTTGGTTTCCGATAACGTCCCGGGCGGAGACGACGATGATCGGAATTACGGCGAGAGTAGGAATTTTATTTAGCCTTTCCATCACGGTGAAACCGTCGCCGCCGGGTAAACCGAGGTCGAGGATGATCAAATCCGGCAGGTGCTTCAGTACTTCGGCCACACCGGAGACTGCGTCGGCTGCAAAGAAGGTGTCGTACTGGTTCGCCTTTAGGCGCACTTGCATGCCCAGGCGTATGTCCTGATTATCATCAACAATGAGAATTTTCTTCCTGCTATCCACTTCTCACCTGCTTCGACGAGGCTTCCTCGTTCATAAGTTCCTGAATTCGGGCAGCCACTGTCTCCAGAAAATCTTCCTTCGGTTCGGTCGCGTTTCGTTTGATCACCCCAAGTGACCGGTAATAAGTTGAATGGGTCAAACCTGCTTGCCGGAGACGTTCGGAACTGTCCAATTGTTTGCGGATCCGCTCACAAATCGCCCCGCCGCCAATTCCGTCGGTAATTGCCACTATGAAGAAAAGTTCTGACGGTCCTGCGGAGTCCATCTTGGGCAAGAGAACGTCCAGATTGGAATACAAACACCCGCGCAGGAGTTCGCGGATCCCACGACACTGGTCCGCACGCACTTCGTTAGAAAGCCAGCCGGTTTGTGAACCTATTTTTGTCACTACGAGTGTCACAGGATGTTCGGTCTGCCTTTCCTCGCTGAAGACAGGCGCGAGCAGCTTGGGTAGAGAAAAAATGGGAAATGTAAGGGAAAAGACCGAGCCTTTTCCCGGTTCGCTATGGGCCCAAATTTGTCCACCCTGTCGCGTCACCAAGTCTTTGCAGATGAACAAGCCTAGGCCAAGGCCACTATGATCTGCCAAAGCCGGATCTGAAGCTTGGAAGAGCCGCTCAAAAATCCGCTCGGTCAGGTTCGGATCGATTCCACATCCCGAGTCTGAGACCTCCAGAAGCAGAAAATCCGCATGTTCTTCGCATATACGTGCTCGAATCTTAACCGTTCCGTTTTGCGGCGTGAACTTGATGGCATTATCAACCAGAATGATCAGGATTTGTCGAACGCGCGCCGGGTCAGCGCAGACTGATGGCAACTTTCGCTCGATATCTGAAGGGAGCATGATGATTCCTTTGGACGCAGCGGCCCCCTGGAGTGTATTGATGGTGTAGGCGATGGCATCGGCAACCGAAGTACATTGCAACTCGATCTTCAATTTGCCTGCCTGCACGCCGGACACTTCGAATAAGTCATTAATCATCGAGTGCAGCTGCTTAACATTCCGCAGAACGATCTCCAGGTACTGACGCTGTTCTGGATTCAACTCGCCCGCCAATCCATCCAGGAGAATGCTCACGAACTGACGGACCGCGGTCAGCGGTGAACGAAGCTCGTGCGACACATGGGAGAGGAACTCATCCTTAAACTCCATCTGGTGCGTCCGGATGAGGTCGGTTGCAGCTTGCATGCGGTGGCGATCAATGGCATGGCGAAGAGCCCGAGGCAGCGCACGACTTTCGATCTGGCCTTTGATCAAGTAGTCCTGCGCGCCTTGGGTCATGGCTTCGGCGGCCAGTGCCTCGTCGTCCAAGCCGGTTAGTATGATCAGCGGGATGTCCGGAGCCGCCGCGTGCGCCCGCCGCACGGTGTCCAGTCCGTGCGCATCCGGTAATCCCATGTCCAGCAGAGTAATGTCAACTCCACCTTTCGCAAGATAAACCTCGGCTTCGCTCATGCGCAAGAGGTGCGTTATCTCGAAATTGCCTACCTTCTCGCCACTGAACATCTCGCGGAGCAAGCGCACATCTCCCGCGTTATCCTCAACAACAAGAACCTGGAGCGTCTTTTCCTTCATGAGCGTGTTTCGTGCGCCGGTAACTTGACAACAGACAGCCAGAAACTGTCGATGCTCTTCACGACTTCGAGGAAACCATCGAGACCAACAGGCTTGGTGATGTAACAGTTCGCATGGAGCGTATAACTCCGGAGGATATCCGCGTCAGATGCAGAGGTAGTCAGGATAACTACCGGAATGCTTTTCAGTACCGGACTCTCCTTGATTTCCGCCAAAACCTCCCGGCCGTCTTTCTTCGGCAGGTTCAGATCAAGCAGAATCAGATCCGGGCGAGGAACGTTGGAATGCTTTCCCTGGCGATTCAGAAAATCCATCGCTTCTGCCCCATCCGACGCCACGTGCAAGTTCATATGCACCTTGGCGTCTTTGAATGCTTCCCGTGTAAGCCGGACATCGCCGGGACTGTCTTCAACCAAAAGAACTTCTATAGGTGTCGCGTCCATCCCAATCATCTTCATAATCCTTCAGCTCTTTCTGGCAACGCAAAGTAGAAGGTTGAGCCCTTTTCGGGTTGCGATTCGACCCAGATCCTGCCGCCCAGCCGCTCCACGACTTTCTTGCAAATCGCCAATCCGATTCCGGTGCCTTCGAACTCGTTTCGCCCATGCAACCGCTGGAAGAGGATAAAGATCCTTTCAAAGTACTGAGGGGCAATGCCCAGGCCGTTGTCGCGCACGGAAAAGATCCATTCGTTGTCACCGTTTTTCGTGGCAGAGACGTGTACACGAGGGACTTCGGTGCTGCAATACTTGATTGCGTTCCCGACGAGGTTCTGAAATATCTGAATCAACTGTGTTTCGTCCGTCATGAGAGCCGGCAGCGAATCGTGAGTGACAACCGCACCGCTTTGCTCGAGCGTTATTCGTAAGTTTGTAAGCGCTCCTTGCAAAGCGTCTTCCCCGGAAACCTCGCAAAGCTCTTTTGCATTTGTCCCCGCGCGAGAATAGGCCAGGAGATCCTGGATCAATCCCTGCATGCGGTTGCACCCGTCGACTGCAAAAGTGATGAACTCATCGGCGTCGGAGTCCAGACGCCCTTTGTAGCGCTTGGCCAGCAGCTGCGTATAACTGGCAACCATGCGCAACGGCTCCTGAAGATCGTGGGATGAAACATAAGCAAATTGCTGCAGTTCGTCATTGGAACGCTTCAGTTCTCCGACCGTCTTCACCAGATGCTGCTCGGATTCCTTGCGCACGCTGATGTCGCGGATTGCCGCCGTCACCAGGATCCCCTCAGCGCTTTCGAGCGGGCTCAACATGATTTCGATGGGAAACTCGCTGCCATCCTTCCGCCGTGCAATGAGTTCGATTCCGGTGCCGATCTGCTGCGCCAGCGCTTCTGCGGCGCTTCGGGCACTGTCGGCGATCAGCCGTTCCGCGAAGCCCTCGGGAACGATGTTCTTCACTCGCTGCCCTATTAGTTCATTGCGGCTGTATCCGAACTGCTTTTCCGCCTGAACATTCAGGAGAACGATTTCTCCCGCCGCGTTCACCACTACCATCGCATCCGGAGCCGCTTCCAACAGCGCCTGGTACTTTGCGCCCGACTCTTTGCTTTCGCTGAGATCGTGACTGAACTCAGAGAATCCCCGCAGGGTTCCGGCTGAGTCGCGCAGCGCTGTGAATGTGACATTCGCCAAAAATCGAGAGCCGTCTTTCCGCACTCGCATGCTTTGTTCTTCGTACCGTCCGCTGGCAGCGGCTATTCGGAGTACCTCCTCCGGTCTTCCGCGCTCAATGTCTTCCGGCAAAAAAAAGCGGGAAAAGTTATGACCGATAATCTGATCGGATGTATAACCCTTGATTCGTTCGGCACCGGCATTCCAACTGAGAATCTGCCCCTGCGCGTCCATCATAAAAATGGCATAGTCCTCGATTCCATCGAGGAGCATCCGATATCGTTCTTCGCTTTCCCGGAGCGCCTCGAGCAGTTCACGTTCGGAGCGGTTACGCTGGGGAGAAGCGGAGGCAGCAGTTGCGGAAACCGAACTTCCAACCATGAGTAGTTTTTCAGTCGTATTGGCCTCTAACTTTTCAACCTTGATAAATTTGGAGCAGCGGAAACCCTAATCAGCCGCCCCTTTGCGAGCGGCCGTTGCTGTTCGGACTTTACAATGCTGGGGTGCCGTCGTACATCAAAGTGGATATGCCATTTCTCACACCTTCACTGTAGCCTCTTTATCGATCCTTGTTTGGGGCAATAGGTGCGCAACCTTCGAGCCGGAAGCACTCGGTGAGATCGACCTTGCCCGTGAACATGGCGAGGAATGTCGCCCCGGTCTCAGTCGTATGCGGGCCGTGGTCGGTATTCCGCTTCACGTTCAGCTCTGTGCCCGCCAGATAGGTCTGGACACCAAACGCAATTCGCCGGTGTAAGTACTCAACGCCGATGCAGCACTGGGCCCCGGGCTGTTGGGGGATCGTGATGGAGCATGGCGACGTCATCGCACGTCACTACTATGCTGGGCAGGCCGAGACACTCTACATCCTGGAGGGGGAATCGGTTCGGTCGAGACGCAGAGGTTCATCATCTGATGCTCGTGAGCAGCAAGTTCATGGAACTGGGGCGCTACCTGTGCGAGGTCCGGGCGGGGCAGTACTGGAGGCTGGAAGATCTCAAATCTTTCCACGAATTCCTGCAGAAGCGGTTTCCCGAGTCGCGGCGGAAAGCTTACTACCTGATATCCATTCACGAGCATCTGCCGCCACAGGCGAGAAAGCAGCTCTAGGTATGACAACAACGTTCTTCGGTCGCAAAAAGCTCTGTGACTTCTATGAATTTCCTTTCTTGAATCCTTCTTCTAGCTTCTTCAATTCGGCCTCAGCGTCGGCGATGGCTTCCCGGAACCTTTCTCTTAGGTTTTTCCTGCGACCTCTTAACCAAGCCCAGCAACGGCCTTTAACCGTGGAGGAACTCCAGAATACTGCTGGCTTTGGTTTCGAGGATGGTCTCCATGACCAGCTTCCCACTGCCATTGAGGACGGCGATCACAATCGCTTCCTTGGGCACGTCCATGTGTATGCGCACCCCCAAGACTGGGAAGTGAATGATGGCGAAGACTAAGCGAGGTCGCTGCCAAGCTGAATCGAGAAGGTAGGCTCTGTACCAGCCCCCTCGCGGATTTCTTCTACCGTCCGAACTTCCTTGTCTTCGATTTTCCTCACGCGGTCCCGCAGATTGAATTTCCTCACACGTTTTACGTCGACTCGCTTCACGCGCGCAGTGCTTGTGGTGCGGACGCCCACGACCAACCAGCGATTTGGTTCGGCAATGATTGTGCTTCCAGCGGTATAGAAAGCACCCGTCTTCACGGTCACATTCCACCAGTGCAATACTTCTTTCTTGGTGTCAACATCGTAGGCAATGAGGTCGTAGCTCTCAGTCAGCATTTCGGGTTTCGTCTTTGTTTCAGCCATCGTTGTTTCCTCAGCCCCTTTTTACTGGAGCGGACGGGGCCGGGAAAGTTACGGTCGTGCTGCAGAGTAGAATGAGTGACCGGGTTCGGGGGGAGTCTTCTCCTCATCCTCCTCGCCTTTTCTCTCTCCCTCCACGCGCAGACTCCCCGCAGTCACACCCCACTGGAACAGAACAATCCAAAGGTGCAAACGGACTCAGCTCCGCAAACGATGTCATCTGTTTTATTCCGGCGCAGACATTCTTTGGCTCGGGAGCGTTTGGGATTTACTTGAAAAGGTGACCGGCGGCTACCGGCTCTAATTTTCGGCACTATGAGGGCGGGTTATTACGTTTTCGGACCCCGCCTACGAAGGCCATGGCTTTCACTTTGCTGGAACCATCTGTAAGCCGCAATCCCGATCTGGCAAACTGCTTTTCAAGCTCCGATAATTTCTTCGCCAATTCGTCTTTCTCCTTCACGTTGCGCTCCCTCTTTTTTTTCAACTACCCCAGCGATGTAGAAACTCCGGCGTCCGGCGAAGTCAACTTCGATGCCATCCACTGCGTCGTCTTGAATTCCGCTGCCAGCCTGCGGACACTGGTTCCGTTTGCCCGCATTGCCCTCATTCGGTCGATGTCAGAAGAATGAAACTTACGTAGAGCTGGCCGCCCCACTCGCTTGCCCGCCCGTTTGGCCTGAGCCATTCCTGATCGCACCCGCTCTCGCAGCATCTCCCTTTCAAATTCGGCTACTGCGCCTAGCACGCTGAAAGTCAATTTGCCAGCAGGCAGTGTCGTGTCCACATTCTGTTTTAGCGACACCAAGTCCACGCTGAGAGACTGGCATTCCTCTGCGATGCTCAGCAACTGCTTCAGAGACCGGGCCAATCTGTCCAAGGCCCAGACCACTACCACATCAAACTTCCTCTTTCGCATGTCGCCGAGTAGTGCATTCAATGCTGGCCGATCGTTCTTAGCTCCACTCTGGCCCTTGTCCCGGTAGATCGTGCAGCTCCAGCCCCGATTGTCGCAATACTCCCTCAGCTCCGTTTCCTGAAGATCGGTCTCCTGCTCTGCCGTCGAGACCCTGACGTAAATTGCCGCTCGTTTTCCCTTCATGGTTCCCCTCATTTTTGAGAGACCATTTGATCGGGTCTGGCGGCTGAAAGCAAGGCCTTTGGGGGGATACTGGACGCCGACCGATTCTGTGCAGTAAGGAGTGCCCGGGGAATATCCAATTACATGGTCAGAATTTGGCGGTTCCTACGGAACAAAAGGCTACGATTTCTCAGTGAAGCAGTAGGGAAAGCATGATACCGCTTCCAAACACGATCAGAAAAGTTGTGCAGCAGAATCGTGTGCAATTGACGCCGCTAGTGCCGGTTTTATGCCTCGGAAGAGAGTGCTTGATTCCGCATAGAACGCGGGCTTGCCTGCAGCTTCCCAAGCTGGATGTCGCTTGCAAAAGAACGCAAAAGATGGGGCACGCAGTATCTTAAAGGCGCTACAAGGTAGCGGTCAGAAAATTGGCCATGCGGACTGCCAGCGCCTTCTCTTCGGCCTGTATTCCTTCGTTCAATTTGTAATCAAGCGGCTGCTGTGATCCCACCAGCCGAACCCATTCCCGTCGCAATTGCCAAGCCTCTTCGGCCACGGCTGTCTCCACACCGGGTTTGTATACGACCGACTTACACAATGCTGCCAACCCATCCGAATTTAGGCGCTCGAAGTTCTGTTTACTTAGCATGTGTGATTGTAGCAACAGCAGGTCTATGGGAAAAAGGATAAAAACGCCCCCGAGCGGGTCACCATCGAAACCCATTGCTAATTAATTTGCTTCCAGAACCCGTGCTGAATGGTTGCCTTGGGAGACGATTCTATTTTGACATCCCTTTTGAAAACCGCACATTGACCCGTTAGTTGGATGGACTTGTTCCTGAAGCTGGGGTCATCATCCGGGGTCCAATAACGGAATCGCCCGGTGGAGGTTTGAATTGTCCAGTCCCAGAAGCTTATGGAGGTTTCCGATATGAACATTGTCGCGTGGGGGACGTGGGTTTTCATAATGGCTGCTTGCTGTTTGTTGTCCTCGCTTTTGAAGTTGAAATGTCCCGTGTAGCTTGGAGCGGATGGAGCCTGAGATAAATCCCATTCCCCTTCCAGCCAGAGGGACGCAGCCACCGACATGCCGTTTTCAATGCCGGATTGATAAAATGCAACGCTGGGTTCTGCCAAAGCTGCCCATTTTTTGTTCTCACTCTTGGCTTGATCCATGGCCGTATCGAGTACCAAAAGTTCATCATTGATTCCGAAGCACGCATATACCGGACCTACGTGAAGAGGCAGCATCGGGTCCTTAGCTTTCGCCAGTTGGACAAAAGATCGACAGGCTTCCGCGTGTTTGTCCGTGACATACTTGCCTGTATCGTAGGCTGTGCAGTCGATGGCGGGGAATGGGTCTTCCACTTGGACAGGCTTTGACTCTCCCCACGATGAAACAGCCATGGGCGGGGCGGCGAATATTATTGCGGCTGCCACAACTCCCCGAACTAAAAACACGACCCGATAATACCTTAAGGTGCGTCGAGGCGTTGCATCGATTATACATTTCAGTTTTCAGCGCACAATTCAGCGCACAATGAGTGCCGAATACCAGCCTTTTGCCCCGTTTGTTGTGTGGGAATCCACCCGTAAGTGATTGATCCGCCGTGGTTGCGCCGGAGAGCAGCGAATTAAAAGGGCATTGCTCTACCAACTGAGCTACGCGCCCAACCTTGCCCAAATAGTTTACCATTGGCCATACAGCGCGACCGTGCATCATTCTGGCAAAAAGGGACGGAGCTGCAATTCAAATATCGATAGGATGCTCGCTACGCCAGAGAATCAGGTATAGTCTGGTCCCGGTGCGAATCGCATGACGGAAGTCTCACGGACTGGGCACCTCATTGGCGTCGATGTCGGAGGCACGAAAGTGGCCGCCGGTCTGGTGAATGCCGCAGGTGAAATCACCTGCCAAACGCGGACGCCGATGGTGGCAAACGATGCCGCGGCCGGTTTAGCAGCCGTTATCACAGCAATCGAAGCCGTACGCGGCGCCACCAACTCTCCGTGCGCTGCGGACAGCATGATTTCTGGAATTGGCATCTGTGCTCCTGGCCCGCTCGATCCGCGGTCCGGTGTCGTCATCAATCCTCCGAATCTTCCCGGCTGGCGCGATTTCCCGCTGGCTGCCGAGATCTCAAAGACGTACAACGTGCTGGTGCGAGTGGACAATGACGGCAACGCGGCCGCATTGGCAGAGGCCCTGTGGGGGGCGGGGCGCGGTTTTCGGAACATTTTTTGCGCCACGATCGGAACTGGGATTGGAACCGGCATCGTGTTCGATGGCCGCATCTATCATGGCCGGACTGGCGCGGCCGCAGAGGGGGGGCACAACACCATCGACTATCGCGGACCGCGCTGTGGATGCGGCAAGCTCGGCTGCATCGAGGCGCTGGCGTCTGGGCCCGCGATCGGCCGCAGAGCTTCCGAAAAAATTTCCAAGGAACACCGCGCGTCATCAATTCTAGATTGGTCGGAAGGCCGCTCCGACCACATTACCAGCGAGATGGTGGGCAAAGCCTACTTGCAGGGGGATTCGCTGGCGAAAGAAGTTCTGCAGGAAACCGCGATGCTGTTGACGGTGTGGTTGGGAAATATCGTGGACCTGCTCGAACCCGACGTGATGATTATTGGCGGAGGCGCAGGCGCAATGCTGCGCCCATTCTTTGACGAAATCCGAGAACGACTCCCCAGCTGGTGCGTCAATTCCCATTGTCAGGAGGTTCCGCTATTGGCGGCTCACTACGGCGCAGAAGCAGGCATTGCCGGAGGCGCCGCACTGTGTCGCTGACGGCCTGCCATTTTGTTTGTTTCGGTCGCTTCCTGTCCTCGCGTTAGGCCCGCGCCTTATCGATCATCTCTTTCCAGATTCCCTTCGATTTCAAGATAAGTTCAACGGTTTCGCGAACGGCGCCGTGACCCGCGAGCGCTCTAGTCGTGAAATGCGCGACCTTTTTCACTTCCGCGACAGCATCGCCCACGGCTACGGCTAGGCCAACGCGATGCATCAGAGGAATGTCGGGAAGATCATCGCCGATATAGGCAACAGCGGAGTCAGACACTTCCGCTTTTCCAAGAATCTCTTCATAGGCCGGCATCTTCACGGGTTGTTTCATATAGATGAAGTCCATCTTCATCTCTCGCGCGCGGCGGAGCAGCGCAGCGCTTTCGCGGCCGGTAATGCACCCCGTGCGCAGTCCGGCAGTATGCGCCAGGGTCAAGCCCTGCCCATCGTGTGCGTCAAAGATCTTGATTTCCAGGGCGCTCCCGTCGGGTTGCGAAAGCAGGATGACACTGCCATCGGTCATCGTGCCATCCACATCCATCAGCAGCAATTTGATTTGCGCGGCACGTTTCTTGAGCGCGGGAGATAACTTTGGAAAACCAGCCAGAGACGCCTCCTACTAAAACAAGCGAAGAGTGAGTCTATGACAAAAGTCAGGCACGTGGCTAACGGAACTTCCTCTCAATCGTCCACAGCCGTTACGTGATTCGTATCACAATGTCACGTGATCTTGGCCACGGTTTCAACCTCGCGGTTGGGGCAAAATCTCGGAAACTCAATGTCTTCGGCGAGCGAGTGAAAAAGACAGCTTGCTTTGACACCTCCGTTCTCAGACGGTTGCTGCAACGTAATCATTTTTTATATGGATAACAACCTGGAGTTGAGAATGGAAAATGAACACAAGCATCGCGTTGTAGCGTGGTGGACCTCAGGCCAGACGGGGCTCGCCAAGTCCGATTCAGCCCCGAATGCCATTCACTTTGCTGCGCCGCCGCAGTTCGGTGGTCTCGAAGGGCGGTGGACTCCGGAAGATTTGTTGATGAGCGCGCTTGCAAGTTGCTTCACCACTACCTTTCACGCCATCGCCGGAACCTCGAAGTTCGACTACAACGACCTGGAGGTTGAAGCCGAGGGGATTGTGAAGAAGGTCGGTAGCGGCTACAGCTTCAGCGAGATTGTTCTCCGACCCAGCCTGACGATCCCGGACGAAGACAATCGGGAACGTGCGATAACGTTATTGCAAAAAACCAAGGAACTGTGCCTCGTATCCCGTGCGCTGGCGACGGCACAGAGCTTTGAGACCAAAATCAAGATTGGCAAGAAAATCCCGGCCTGAAAGCCGGGTTGGGCCTTCGATGTTGTCGAATTCAGCCGGGAACACTGCTATGCCTGTGGCGCAATTGCTCCGATCGTTTCGCCGTTAAGAGATCAAGAACGCCGAGCTGCGCACACTCAACAAAACATGGACGACTTAAACATGGCTGAATTCCGAGGCGGTGGATTTTAGTTGCCGCCTGGCGTCGCGGCGTTGCCATGAGCGGTGCGATTGCACGGGCAGCAAACGGGAAGGTGTTGCTCCTGATTTGCGAATCGCGGAAGGAGATTCCGGCGACTGAGATTCTCGGCTTTCGTGCTGAAAAACTTCCTAACTGAATCTAGACAGCCAAGTTGGCAGCTGCCGCTTGCTTCGCTTGTTCCGCCTCTAGCCGTTGAATTGTAGCCCTGAGCCACGCTCCCAGTGCCGCCTCCATCTCCTGTTGGGTGCCTGTACGATACAAATTATCAAGAGTCTCTCCACTTAGAGACAACGGGATGTGGAGGCAAGGAGTCTGTTCCGTGCGCGCCTCCTGGGGAACGAATTGCATCAGAAGACACTCGCTGCATGGTTCGCGATCCTTCGAACTGAAGTTCATGCACGTCGGGGAGTCCTCGAAAATCAGACGCGGCCGCCACGATTCGCGCGGCAATCGCCCGTAACCGCCTTGCTCCAGAAATTCGAGTTCGAACTTCAGCACTTCCAGCACGTTGCGGCTATCCCTCGGCATAAGCCTACCTCACCGACATTTTGGTCCCTACGCTCCCGTGATGCCGTGATGGGCATCACAGTTTGCCGTGAGGACCGTCACGGGGTCCACAAAAGGGCGATCGCTGTGCATTTTGGCTGAAACTTAGCGCGAACAACCAAGGGTGATGCTGATCACAGAACCTGCTTACCCAAAAAGTTCAATATTGCAACGGATTTGGATGTATCCTCGTTTCCGATGTTGCGGCTAAATTCAATTGGAGCCTAAAGATGAAGAGATTCGATCTTAAAGTGTTTACGATTGCAGCAGCATGTGCCGTACTTTTAAGCCTTTCCTTGCCGGCGCGCGCGCAGGATGCCGCAGGGCTCTTCAAATCAAAGTGTGCGGGTTGCCATAACGCCGACGGAACTGGTTCCGCGATGGGACAGAAGATGGGAGTCCACGACTTCACGACCGCCGACGTGCAGGGAATGACAGACGCGCAGCTCGCCGACATCATCACCCATGGCAAAAACAAAATGCCGAAATATGCGTCTTTGACGCCGGAAGAGGTTAAGGGGCTGGTAGCCTACATCCGCACGCTTAAGAAGTAGTTCCGCTATTCCATGGACCGGGGTCGTTCGGTTGGCAGCACGTAGCGAAGTTCATGCTATGGAGGGTAAGGTGTGCCTGCACCTTCAGCGCAGAGATGATCGATAAAAAGGGGCAAGGGTTCCAATGACATTGAGGGAACGCATTCGCGAAGGGGCACAGCCGATCTACTTTTTGGGACAGAATCCGGCGACTTTGACGGGCGCCGTGGTCACCACGAGCACGGCGCTCACTACGATCGCCTTCTGGTTCTATGACTTCTTCCTGCCGGGGCCTCCGCATCCTTACATCGGCCTCCTCGTTTTTCTGATTTTGCCCGGCATTTTTGTACTCGGCCTATTGCTGATTCCGGTTGGGATCTGGCTCAGGCGACAAGGTCTGCGCGCCGCCGGTACTCTACCGAAAGATTACCCGGCCATCGATCTGCGCTTGCCCGTAGTGCGACGCACGCTCGAATGGGTATCATTTGCGACCCTAGTGAATCTCCTGATTATTGGGACCGCATCGTACCGCGGCGTCGAGTACATGGATTCGACGAATTTCTGTGGGACCACCTGTCACACTGTGATGGCCCCTGAGTATGCGGCTTATCAAAATTCTCCGCACTCGCGCGTGGCCTGTGTGGAGTGCCACATCGGACCCGGAGCGGGGTGGTTTGTGCGATCCAAGCTTTCCGGTCTGCGGCAAGTGGCCGCGGTAACGTTCCATACTTATTCGCGACCAATTCCTTCTCCCGTCAAGTACCTCCGCCCGGCACGTGAAACCTGTGAGCAGTGTCACTGGCCGCAGCGCTTCACCGGAGACAAGGTCCTAGTCAATAAAAGCTATAAGGACGATGAGAAGAACACGCCACAGACAGATGTTTTGCTGCTGAAGGTGGGTGGACGTACTTGGCAAGGCTCCGTCGGTATTCACGGTCACCACCTGGCGGATGGGGAGCGCATCCGCTACATTTCTACCGACCCTGAACGGCAGACGATTCCGGTGGTTTATTACACCGACGATCAGGGCAAGACCAGCGAATACATCTCCACCGACACGAAGCCCACCCAACAACAACTGCTCAAGGGAGAGCATCGCACGATGGATTGCGTGGACTGTCACAATCGTCCCACGCACACCTTCGAGTTGCCGGAAAACGCGGTCGATAGGCAAATGTCCCTGGGGCGCATCAGTCCCGAGCTTCCCTATATCAAGAAAAAAGCGGTGGAGGTTCTCAAGGTGGATTACCCCGCGCGGGATGTGGCCAAGGAGCGCATCCTCGAAGAACTATACAATTTCTATCGAACGAACTATCCGGAGATTTATCAGACACGGCGCACGCTGGTGCAGCAAGCGGGTGATGAGGTGGCGAATATCTACCTTCGCAACATCTTCCCCGACATGCGTGTGACCTGGGGCACTCATCCCAACAATCTCGGTCACAATGACTCGCCGGGATGCTTCCGCTGCCACGATGGCAGCCACACTAGCGCCGACGGACAAACCATCACCAATGATTGCGGTGCGTGCCATAACCTGTTGGCAGTTGGGGAGGCAAACCCGAAAGTGCTGGAAGGTCTTGGCATGAAATAAGCAGTCGTGAGATTCAGAAATGGCTGAAATCAAAGTTGCGCGAAAGAAGCGGCCGGCGAATCCGGGAATTATGGTGGCGCCGCTCCTCGCCGTCATCCCCTCGATTTCCTTTACGGAAGGTCCCGCGCGCGCCGCACGGACGGGGTTAACCCTGAAGTTCTCCTACACGAAATGGGCTGAGGTCTTTTCTCATCTGCTCGGGGGATTCGAGAGCGCGGGCTGTATTCATCGCGGCGCCGCCTGCCTTATGTTTGGAGTTTTTACGAAGCATCTGGTGGACTTGTGCCGGATGGAGAAACGGGACTACGGTCGCTGGCGCGCGCTGGTGCTCGGCGCGGGCAGCATGGTTCCCAACCGCCGAGACTTGACTGAATTGATCGGGACACGGAAGTGGTTTGTTGGCAGGGGCGAGCGGCCGGCCTATGAGCGCTGGACGGACTGGAGAAGTTTGATTCTTTTGCCGTGTTCTGGGGTATCGCGGTGATCGGGTCGACCGGCCTCACGCTGTGGTTCCCGATTTTCTTCACGCGCTTTATACAGGGGGCGTTCCTAAGTGTCCCCACGATTCACAGCGACGAGGCGCTGCTCGCCACCGGCTTCGTCTTTACGGTGCACTTTTTCAAGGGTCATTTGCGCCCCGAAAAACCCCCCATGGAGATCACGGTGTTCACCGGGCGCATGCCGCTTGAAGAACTGAGAAGAGACAAGCCAAGAGGGTACGAGGCGCTTGTTGCCAGCGGGAAGCGGGAAGCACAGATGGAGCCGGCTTATCCGCCGATCGTAACCCGTACGATCCGAGCCTTCGCCTGGGTGGCGCTGGCGCTGGGACTCAACATCGTCCTGTGGATCCTATTTGCGGTGTTGTTCGCGTACCAGTAGAGCTGGTTTGCTTTTGTCTTAAAGAGAAGGGTACGGAAATGTTTGCGACTCGGGTTGCTTTCGCTTATGTGATTTTGACCTTAGCCTCGACGGTGGCAGCGGCTTCGCCGGCCGGAGACGAGGACTGTCTCGCGTGCCATGGCCAGGCGGGTGTGAAGTCCGACACCGGAAAGAGCATTTCGATCGACCCGGTCAAACATTCTGCCAGCGCGCACTCGGTTCTCAGTTGCAAGGACTGCCACACCGACATCAAGGATTTTCCGCATCCCTCCAAAGTTGTAAAAGTGCAATGCGCCACCTGCCATGCCGACGAAGCCAAGGCTTTCCCCGCCAGCGTTCACTCCGCCGCCCTCGGTGAATCCGCGTGCGCTTCTTGTCATGGCAGCGTGCACGAACTCACCACTGCCGAAAAACTGATTCCGGGAAAATGCGTGGAGTGTCATGCCGACGAAGTGAAGGCTCTCGATTCCAGCATCCACGGGCAAGCCGCGAAAACCGGTGATCCAGACGCCCCCAAATGCGTTTCATGCCACGGCGTCATCCATGGCATGAAAGCATCCAGCGAAGCGGACGCGACGGTTGCTCGCAAGAACATGGCCGATACTTGCGCCAAGTGCCACAGCGACGCCGGGTTCTTGTCGCGGCATAAAATCCCCGTGGCCCATCCAGTGGACTCCTATAAGCAGAGCGTTCACGCCCGAGCTGTGGCGCTCGGCAAAGACGCGGCTACATGTTCCAGTTGCCATGGCAGTCATGACATCTACCCCGCTACCGATACTCGATCCATGGTCAATCACTGGAGAGTGCCCGGAACCTGCGCGCAATGCCACAAGGAAATCGCCCGGGAGTTTGACGAAAGTGTCCACGGGGAAGCGGTCAAGACCGGGGTGCGGGACGTGCCAGTTTGCATCGACTGTCACGGCGAGCACTTAATCATAGATCCGAAAAACGCCGTCTCGCCCTTAAATGCCAAAAATGTCTCTGAGGAGACTTGTGGGCGTTGCCATGGCGATGCGCGCCTGGCGCTGCGCTATGATTTGCCCGCCGATCGCCTTCCTTCCTATGCCGATAGCTACCACGGGCTGGCCCTCAAAGAAGGGAACGTGACCGCGGCGAATTGCGCTTCCTGCCACGGAGTGCATTCCATTCTCCGCTCGAGCGATCCACGCTCGACCGTCAACGCCGCAAACCTCGCGAAAACATGCGGGCAATGTCACAAAGGCGTGGTAGACGCCAGGTTCGCGATTGGCCCGGTGCACGTTCGGATTACCACCGGCCCCGCGCATCCCGTCGTGCGGTGGATTCGCTGGACCTATTTGGCGCTGATCCCACTGACCCTCGGTTTCATGATCTTGCATAACCTGTTGGACTTTTTCGCGAAGCTCATTCGCCGGCAGCCACGACATGAAACCGGCGAGCAAGTCACGCGCATGAACCGCAATTTCCGGATTGCTCATGCCGGTATAATCCTCAGCTTCCCAACGCTGGTTTGCACCGGATTCGCGCTGAAGTATCCCGAGGCATGGTGGGCGCGTCCGTTGTTGCTGCTCGAAGGGCACTTCGCGTTTCGCGCCATGGTGCATCGCGGTGCGGCTATGGTTCTGCTCGCGTCGACGATCTACCACGTGATTCATCTCGCGGTGAACCGGCGAGACCGCCTATTCCTGAAAGCCATGCTGCCGGATTTCAAAGACGCGACCGACCTGCTTCAAGTGTTTGCCTACAACCTGGGTCTCACCAAAAACGAGCCGCAGTTCCTGAAGTTCAACTACGCCGAAAAGGTGGAATATTGGGCTTTCCTGTGGGGCACGCTGGTGATGACTGCCTCCGGCTGCTTGTTGTGGTTCAATAATTTCACGCTGCAGCATTTTCCCAAGTGGGTGTCCGACGCCGCCACAGCCGTCCATTACTACGAGGCGCTGCTGGCTACGTTCTCCATCCTGCTGTGGCATTTCTACATGGTGATCTTCGACCCGCTCGTCTACCCCATGGATACGGCCTGGCTCAACGGCGAAGTTCCCGCCGACCACTACCGCCATACGCGCCCGGCCTATTACCGCGCGTTGCAGCGAGCCCACCTGATCAAGCTGCCCACTGAGCCTGAAGGCTACCAGGAAGAAGAACAGGCAAGCGCCACTTCGGACGATGGCCCAGCAAAGATGAACGAGTGATGAACGGAAGATGGGCCGGAAAGACCCGGCCCCCAGCTCGATCACCGCTTTTATGCGGTGATCAGCGATTCCAAGGCAACGCGGTTAGGAATGACCAGGGTAGAACCGGTTTGCTTTATCAGGTTCTGTTTCTTGAAGCCGGCGAAAAGGCGGCTGACGGTTTCGCGGGAAGTCCCGATCATCTGCCCGATCTCTTCGTGAGTCAGCACCAGCTTCATTTGGCCGGGATGCTTCGATTCCGCATTCTGATCCAGCCATCCCACCAGCAACCGCGCCAGCTTTTCGGTGGCCGAGTCGGAGAGTATCAGGTCTCGTATTTCACGGCAGGTCAATGCGTAATCCTGGCTGATATTTTGGGTTACCCACAGGGTGAGTTCGCCGCGGAGCCGCATGAGCCGCAGCAAGTCGGACTGGCGCAGGAAGCTGATCTCGCTCGGCTCCTGGGTCTCCGCCGTGGCTTCATACTGACGGCCGGAAACTACGGCCGCCACTCCCAGCGGACAACCGGGTTCGACGATCCGCAGAATCAATGTTCTGCCATCACTGCCACAAATCGAAAGCTTGACTCGGCCTCGGCGCACTACGAAAATTCCGCGCGACGCCTGGCCCTCCGCAAACAGCACAGCCCCCGTGGGATAGCTGGTGGTTACGGCTTCTTGCTCCAGTGCCTCCGCTACGACGGGGGGAAGATCGCAGACGTGCTTATCTTGCAGGGTGTTAACCAAGTGTGTGGCCATCGGGTGCCTCCGCGTACCTTTGTCTAAGGGCAACTCCGTAGCCATTTTCAGTAGAAATACTGAGGCCGGGCTGCGTCTACGTTAAAAAGCACAAAACAATAGACTTAGTCCGCTCCAACGACGGTTGGACCCGCTTTCTGGTTCTTTCTGTGCTGCCGAAAAATGGGTGCTTTCCCACACTGATGTGTGATCTCCGTCACCGTTCGGTTGGTTAGGGCGCACTTTCCGCCCCCGGCGAGCGCTCGAATTTACTTGATTACGATGGGCAGGTCAGCCCAACATTGCGTGGACCGTATTCAGCAGAGCCGCCCGGGTAAAAGGCTTTTCGATTAGAATCGCTCCGGGCTTCAAAATTTCCCGGTTTGCCATCAGTTCCCCGGTATAACCTGACATGTAGGCAACCTTCAAAGCGGGATGGGAAGTGTGCAGCCGCTCCGCCAACTCGGGCCCGCTCATGTGCCGCATCACCACGTCGGTCAACAGCAAGTCAATCTGGGCAGGATTGGACTCCAGCCACTCGAGTGCGCCCTTTCCGTCATCGGCCTCGACTACGGTATAGCCGTGTTCCTGGAGTAACTGGCGGGTCAGGTGGCGCATGATTTCGTCGTCCTCGACTAACAAGATTGTGGAGCCGTGCCGTTGCGGACTAACGGAGTCGGCCTCCGGGTTGGACCCGGACCCAATTTTCTGTTCCGCATCAGGAAGATATATTTTGAAAGTCGTTCCATGACCCGGTTCGCTATAGACAAATATATGTCCGGCGCTCTGCTTAACGATGCCATACACCGTAGCCAGCCCCAGACCGGTTCCTTTTCCGGGCTCTTTCGTGGTAAAGAAGGGTTCGAAAATGCGTGACACGGTGGTTTCATCCATGCCGTGGCCGGTATCGCTGACCGCGAGTTGAACGTATTTTCCCGCCGACATGGCTTGGTGCTGGGCGGCGAAGGCTTCGTCAAATTGTGCGGCTCCAGTTTCTAGAATAAACTTGCCGCCGCGTGGCATGGCGTCCCGGGCGTTCACCGCAAGATTAACCACGACCTGATCCAACTGGCCGGGGTCCGCCTCGATGACGGCTGAGGCGGATCGGGAAACAATCAGGACTTCAATATCATCTCCCAGCAGGGGCCGCAGGAGCTTGCCGATATCCTTCAAGCGGTCATTCAGATCAAGGATTTGCGGCTGGATTGCCGAAGTTCTGCTGAAGGTCAGCAGTTGTCGGGTCAGCGCCGTGCCTCGCTCGATTGCATTCCGGATGTTATCGACGTAGAGGGAGGCTTCGGCGGCGGAATCGATGCGATCGCGCAGAAATTCCGCGCATGCGTTAATGATGCCAAGCACATTATTGAAGTCATGCGCGACTCCTCCGGCAAGCCGGCCGATCGCTTCCATCTTCTGGGATTGACGCATCTGGGCCTCAGCCCGCTTTTGCGATGTAATATCGCGCGCAATCACTGACGCTCCCACGACCTCGCCGATGGCATTGGTCAGAGGAGACACGGAAAGTGAGACGTCCAGTGGGCGTCCGTCTTTCGTGACCCGCACCGATTCATAATGGTCGACGGTTTCTCCGTCCACGATTTTCTGGAGAATCTTTGAAACCTCGTCGGAACGACCACTCGGGGCCAAGATGGATATATGTTTTCCAACGACTTCTTTTGCCGGGTAACCGTACATGCGCTCAGCGCCCCGGTTCCAGCTCATTACGATGCCGGTCAGGTCTTTGCTGAGGATGGCGTCTTCAGACGAATCAACGATCGAAGCCAGCCGGGACCGGTATTCTCCCAGTTGCTCGGCAGTTCTACGATGCAGTTCTTCATTCGCCCTTCTGAGTTCCTCTGCGATTCGCTTGCGGTCGCTGATGTCGCGGATCGCACTTAGGACGAACCATTCCTTCTCCGTGGAAACAGGGCTCAGGCTAATCTCTACGGGGAATTCCGAGCCATTCCGCCGTCTGCCGTAAAGATCCAGACCGGCCCCCATCCGCCTGGTCTTCGGCGTTTGCGCGAAGCTCTCTCGACGCTGGTGATGTTGGCTTCGATAAGTTTCGGGCACTAAGATTTCAATGTTCTGACCAATCAGTTCATCGCGGTTATATCCAAACAACTCTTGGGTTTGTGAATTAAGTTGAACGATAATTCCGTCTCGGTCGACGGCTACGACAGCATCCGGGAGGGCTTCCAGCAGGTCGGCGGAAAGAAGAAGGTTAGCCATAATTTTGGCGGGGGAATTGAGTACGGTGCCACCGTGGTCAGAAGGAGATCGCATCATGTACTGCTCCGCAGTGTGTACAAGATCGTTCGTTCAAATCTAGCCATAACTCGATGATCTTGTAAAGCTCACAGATCAAAACATATGAATCTTTTGACTAGTGGTCCTTATTCATAAAATGAGATGCATCAGAGGAAGGTTCGACGTGGTCCAAAGCACTGGCGACAAGGACGTTTTCGTTGTGTCCTTGCAGACAGCGAAACTCTGCTTGGAAGGCTGAGGTCGCTCGGCCGAGTCTACCCGAAGCTCGGCTTTGGTGGCCAAGCCTCAAATGCCCGGGTTGCCGCCGGGTTCAGTTTCCAAGTGTAAATTGAGGCGGGCTCACCCACTTGGAAAGCACCGCTCACATTCCGTCTGCCTAAGCGGGCACGGGCGGGCGCTTCCTGCTTTGCTTCACCGTCACCGGATCGAGAAATTTCATCAAGTTTCGCAAACGCTCTCCCACCCGTTCGATCTCGTGTTCTTGCTCCTTCTGGCGCGTGGCCTCGAACCATTCGCGTCCGGTCTGGTTTTCGGCAATCCAGTTTCGCGCGTAGGTTCCGTCCTGGATCTCCTTCAGCATCTGCCGCATCGCCTGCCGCGTGTCATCGGTGACGATCCGCGGGCCGCCTGTGTAGTCACCATGCTCCGCCGTATCGCTGATGGAATAGCGCATGTAACTAAGACCACCGCGATACATCAGGTCCACGATGAGCTTTAGTTCGTGCAAGCACTCGAAGTAAGCAATTTCGGGTTGGTAGCCCGCCTCCACCAGCGTTTCGAAACCAGCTTTCACCAGGGCGCTCGCTCCGCCGCACAAGACGGCCTGCTCGCCGAAGAGATCAGTTTCAGTTTCCTCGGTAAACGTGGTTTCGATCACTCCCGCGCGGGTTCCCCCGAGCGCCTTGGCGTAGGAGAGGGCGAGCTGCTTTGCGCTTCCGCTGGCATCCTGGTGCACCGCCAAGAGGGCTGGAGTGCCGCCGCCTTCCAGGAACACCTCTCGCACGCGATGTCCTGGCGCCTTGGGCGCAATCATCGAAACATCAATGTTGGCGGGAGGAGTAATGGTCTTAAACCGGATGTTGAAGCCGTGGGCAAACATCAATGTCTTTCCTGCCGATAGATGAGGAGCAATGTCCTTCTTGTAGACGGCGGGTTGGGCTGTGTCTGGCACCAGGATCATGATGACGTCGGCCCACTTGGCGGCGTCACTGACAGAAAGCACTTTCAATCCCGCGGCCTGCGCCTTTGCTCGCGACTCGCTTTCTTGTGGAAGGCCGACCCGCACCTCGACCCCGCTGTCTCTGAGATTAAGCGCATGGGCGTGTCCCTGCGAGCCGTAGCCGA
Source organism: Candidatus Sulfotelmatobacter sp. (assembly GCA_049515395.1). GTDB lineage: Bacteria > Acidobacteriota > Terriglobia > Terriglobales > Acidobacteriaceae > Sulfotelmatobacter. The sequence continues at coordinate 22,738 of JBEKUD010000048.1, forward strand.
GGATGGCTACCTTCTTCAAACGAATCAGCTCCAGATCAGCCGCGTCCTCCTGATACAGGTTTGCCATATTTATTCCTTTCGAAGAAAAATTCTCTCACCCTAAACTGACTGCGAGAGGTCGTCATCTGCCATCGCCTGCGTCGGCTCTTCCATGGATGAAAGGGCGACAGAAGACTTGTTTCCACGGCGCATCGCGACAATCCCCGTGCGCACCATTTCCAGCACGCCGTAAGGGCGCAGCACCTCCAGCAGCCCGTCGATCTTGTCTTCGCCGCCGGTGATTTCGATGATCAGGGATTCGGGCGCAACATCCACCACACGCGCCCGGAAAACGCTGGCCAACTCCAGTACATGGGAACGTGCCTCATGAGTGGCCGCCACTTTGATCATAGCCAAGTCGCGGATTATGGACGGCTCGGTCGTGATGTTTTCCACCAGCAGCACGTTTACCAGCTTGTATAGGTTGGCTTCGATCCTACGTGCCTGGTCGTGGTCGGCATCCACGGTGATGGTCATGCGCGACACTTCCGGCTTTTCTGTACGCCCAACCGTGAGCGAGTCGATATTGAAAGCGCGGCGACGAAACAGCGATGCCACGCGGGTCAGCACGCCCGGCTTGTTTTCGACGTACACCACGAATGTATTCATCATATTGATTTACTCATCGGCAGCGGTCTCCACAATGGAACTCGGACGCCGAATCATCTCGTGGAGAGCAGCTCCTGCGGCAACCATGGGATAAACCGTATCTTCCTGCTCCACGTGGAAATTGATCAGCATCGGTCCTTCGTGCCGGCGGGCTGCCTGCACCGTGGGCACAACTTGCGAACGACCGGTGACGGTCGCGTTGCGAATGCCATAGGCCTCGGCGACTTTGGCGAAGTCAGGATTCAGCAACGGGGTAGCCTGGTAATTGCGCTCGTAGAAAAATTCCTGCCATTGGCGAACCATGCCCAGAAAACCGTTATTGATGATCGCGATGTTGATCTTCAGCTTCTCCTGCACGATGGTGGCAAGTTCACACATGGTCATTTGAAAACCGCCGTCCCCCACGATAACCCAAATTTCTGCCTCAGGACGCGCGACCTTCACCCCGATGGCGGCGGGCAGGGCGAATCCCATCGTGCCCAGGCCCCCGGAGGTGATCAGCGAACGTGGCTCTTCGTGCTTGTAATATTGTGCTTCCCACATCTGGTGCTGTCCCACGTCGGTCACCACCACGGTGTTGCTGCCTCGTGCCTCCCGCCACAGGTCATTGATCACGTGGGCGGCATAAAGATGTCCACTGTCCGGCAGATTCTGAATATCGCGGACCGCCGAGTCCCCTTTTAATCGATCGATGCAGTCCAGCCAGTCGCTGCGGTCGAGGGATTCGATTCGCGGCAGCATCGCGCGTAGAACTTCCTTGAGATCGCCCACCAGCGCCACATCTACTTTTACGTTCTTGTTGATCTCCGCCGGGTCGATCTCCACGTGAATCTTTTTGGCATGGCGCGCGTAGGTTTTCAGACTTCCAGTGACGCGGTCGTCGAAGCGCATGCCGAGCGCGATCAGTAAATCGGCTTCCTGAATGGTGTGGTTGACCCACGCTTCGCCATGCATTCCCATCATGCCCAGGTTAAGCGGATGCGAAGCTGGCAGTGCTCCCAAACCCAGCAGAGTCAGCGCGACCGGGATTCCAGCGCGCTCCGCCAAGTCGCGCACTTCGCGCATGGCTCCAGAGACGATTGCACCGTGGCCCAGCAGAATGACCGGCCGTTTGGAGTTGTGAATCAGCTCCAGCGCCAGCTCGTATTCTTTGGCGTCCGGTGAGAGATCAGGACGATACCCGGGCAACTGCGGCTTTGCGGCCTCCCAGTCGAACTCGCACGAGGACTGTTGCGCATCCTTTGTGATATCTACCAGAACAGGACCGGGGCGACCCGATCCAGCCACATAGAATGCTTCCCGCAGCGTACGGGCCAGTTCATCGGGCCGCGTTACCAGATAGTTATGCTTGGTGATGGGCAGCGTGATGCCGGTGATGTCGGTTTCCTGAAATGCATCCGATCCAATCAGCTTGCTGCCCACTTGGCCGGTAATGCAAACGATGGGGGAAGAGTCCAGCATGGCGGTGGCGATGCCCGTCACCATATTGGTAGCTCCAGGACCGGAGGTCGCCACGGCCACTCCCACCTTTCCGCTGGCACGCGCGTATCCATCCGCCATGTGAGTCGCGCCCTGCTCGTGCCGCACCAGCACGTGATGGATCTTGCTGTGCTTCAGGGCATCGTAGGCGGGCAAGATAGCACCGCCGGGATATCCAAAGACGTGCGTCACGCCTTCCTGTTCCAGACAGTCCCACAGAATCTGCGCTCCCGTTTTCATCATGGCATTATCTTCCTCTGACGGCGCGTCTTGGCAGCCGAATGTACCGCAGAATCGATGGAGTTAATCTACCCGTGATTGTATCTGGGTTCGCCAGGCTCAGCATCATACTCCCCACAGGTAATCTTCTTGCTGGTCGTTTTCATGTTCGCGCGTACCGGACACCACCGACGGTGCCGCTGCGCCGCCTGCATTGAAAACGGTGCGGTGCGATTCTCCAGCAGCGCTCGCATGCAACGCCTTCCGCTCCAGTTTCGGAATCAGTTCCAGGATGTGGTCGTCCCCGACTGTTTTCATGCGGTCCGCCAGTTCGAGGAAATGACGGTAAAGCTGATCGAGTTCGTGACGCTGCAGAGCGAATCCCAGTTCCTCACAGCGCAATCCGAGAGCATGACGGCCGGAGTGTTTGCCCAGGACGAAACTCGTGTGGGGCACTCCCACGGATTGCGGAGTCATAATTTCATAAGTCAACGGATTTTTGATCATGCCATCCTGATGGATGCCGGCTTCGTGAGCGAAGGCGTTTCGTCCGATGATTGCCTTGTTGGGCTGCACCGCCACTCCGGTAATTTCGGTTAACAATTGACTCGCTGGAAAAAGCTGCTCGCTCACAACCGCCGTGTGGCACGAGAATTTGTCCGCGCGGACGCGCGTGGCCATCACAAACTCTTCCAGCGAAGCATTGCCGGCGCGCTCCCCAATGCCATTGATGGTGCATTCTACTTGCCGCGCTCCGGCGCTAACGGCGGCGAGGGAGTTTGCCACCGCGAGCCCCAAGTCATCGTGGCAGTGCACAGAAATGGTTACGCGCTCGATGCCCCTTACTTGCCGACGAATCTTCTGAATCAGATCTCCGAACTCGGACGGGACGGCGTACCCGACGGTATCGGGAATGTTGAGCGTGGTCGCTCCGGCCTCGATTACGGCTTGCAGTACGTCGCATAAGAAATCCGAATCTGAGCGAGTAGCGTCCTCGGGCGAGAACTCGACATCTTCACACAGCGACTTGGCAAAGCGCACAGCGTCCCGCGCCTGCTCCAGACACTCGCGGCGTGAAAGCTTAAGTTTGTGTTGTAAGTGAATATCAGAAGTGGCCAGGAAGGTATGGATACGAGGCCGAGCGACTGCCTGAAGGGCCTGCCATGCCCGCTCGATGTCACCGCGGCAGCAGCGGGCCAACGCCGCGATCACCGGCCGGCAAATTTCACGTGCCACCGCCTGTACAGACTGGAAGTCGCCTTCAGACGAAACCGGAAATCCGGCCTCGATCACATCGACGCCGAGCCGATCCAGTTGGCACGCCATCCGCACTTTTTCATCGACAGTCATGCTGCAGCCCGGAGACTGCTCCCCGTCGCGTAGTGTGGTGTCAAATATTGTTACTCGATCTTTTTCCGACAAGTTGCCTCCCGTGCCACTGAGTCGCAAGTGCAATGCTTTACGCGCAAAACGAAAAAGCCATCATCGCTTGTGGATGATGGCCTTTTCTGAAAGTCTCTCTTGTTATGGCTGGATCATCCGACGCGTCCTGAGGGTGCAAGCACCAGGCCAAGAATGGCCACCATAAGGGCCAGCAGACGCAGTCGTACCTCACCTGGAATCCGGATCGTGTTGGATAGAAGCTGCATTAGTATTTCTCGAGGCTGTGAGTAACTCTAGAAGAGCGGGCGAGGGCCGTCAATGGCTGTCTTGAGACCGAAGCATGCAAACTATTGCTGCTTCTCATCAGTTTCTTGAATCGGCAACGCTACCGAAAAGGAGGGGGTTGCTGCGGATTTACCTGTGACTCAGGTCACTGACACGTCTTGTTTAGTCATGTGGCATGGATAGGTCTCGCGTCTCCAAGAAAGTTTTCCACCGTGGAGGCACGGACCCTTGAAAGAAACGCTTGCCCGCGAGCGCTATGCACTTGATTCGGAACATTATGGAGCAGAAGTGAAGACCAAAAAAGGTGTGATTGGAATCCTTACTGGTGGCGGCGATGTGCCCGGGTTGAATCCCGCGATCCGCGCTGTTACTATCCGCGCCCTCCGCGAAGGCTGCGAAGTGATCGGCATCCGTCGCGGATGGGCCGGGTTAGTCGACATTGTGCGCGAAAACGACTACGACAACAGCGAGAACTTCCAGACTCTATCGGAGGACTTGGTCAACCGAACGGGTCGTACCGGCGGTACGTTTCTGCACACCTCGCGCACCAACCCCAGCAAAGTGAAGAAGTCCAGTGTTCCCACTCGCCTGCAGTCGACTTACGACGCCGAAAAAAACGACCTGACCGCTGAGGTTCTGAAGAATCTGGATTGGCTCGGCATCGACTACCTGATCCCCATCGGAGGGGATGACACTCTGAGTTACGGCGTACGTCTCTATCAGGAAGGCGTGAGGGTAGTCGCCATTCCCAAGACGATGGACAACGATGTTCCCGGCACCGATTACTGCATCGGCTTCAGCACCTGCGTGACGCGAACCATTTCGATGACCAACAGCCTGCGCACCAGTGCTGGCTCTCACGAGCGCCTCATGGTTCTCGAAGTCTTCGGCCGGTATGCCGGATTCACTGCCATGCTCCCGACCATGGCCGGAGCCGCGAACCGCTGCGTGATTCCGGAGCACAAATTCGACATCGAACGACTCGCCGAGCTATTGATCTCCGATCGCCGGAAGAATCCCAGTCACTATTCCGTGGTGCTGGTCTCAGAAGGAGCGATGTTCCAGGGTGGAGAAATGGTCTTCGAAGCGGAGACCGCGGACGCATTTGGTCATAAGAAACTTGGCGGGATCGGAGACCTCGTGTCGGAAAAGCTCAAAGAGTTGTCTCCCAAATACAACCATGGCAAAACCATCAACGTCATCAACCAGAAACTCGGCTACCTGGTCCGGTGCGGTGACCCCGACGCCATTGATTCCATTGTTCCGATGGCCTATGGAAACCTTGCCCTGGATTTGTTGTTGGGTAAGATCCACGGGCGACTTGTCGTTCTCAGGAACGGCCGTTATGACAATATGCCGATCGACACCGTTACTGCCTCGAAAAAGCTCGTGAACGTAAAAGAGCAGTACAATGTCGACCGCCTCCGCCCCCACTACAAGAGTTTCGAAATGAAGCCATTGTTCATCATGACCAGCGAGGTAGGCTAGCCGACATCGGGCTGGCACCAGGCCGAGGGCGCTAGCCCCTCCGGAAACTCTCTTCGTCTACCGTTCGTCCAGTAAACCCGCGGTTGCGGCAAGGCCTAGAGTCCGGCTCAGAGTCCCGCTCGATCCGTTGTCTTAACCACCCACAACCTAAACTTGCAGTTCCGTAGCCCGGAGTCGTGCCCTGAATCCAGGCTGGTCACCAGCAATGTTGTGTTTGTTATCGTCGGGAAATCTTCCAATCAGCGCATTCCGCTGGCTGAAGTCATCGACTTTCGGTTGCTGAAGAGCGAACTCGCGGTCCGGGTGGATGATGCGAAAACGCGAAAGCAAATTTGCCATAAAAGAATAGGGTGGTGCGTTCGGATGGGGAGCGCATTCAACGGCATATAAATGAACCAGCGACGAGTGAAAGGGTGAACCGGTTACGGACGAGGTGGCGGTTTCTGAGTCGCCCTCCCACGGGCCGACCGTTATCGCAAAACACTCACCGGTCAAGGCGCCTGGCCGTTGTGGCTTGTCGCCAGGCGACTCTACGATCTTCGCGCGGGAAAGCGTGGAAGGCGACGCTTGCTACGGTCCGGAATGTTCCAGAGTTACGGAGGGCAGGGAATAAGGTTCCACATACAGGGCGACCCTGTTCGCTTGACAATTAAAGGACATTCCACCTGAAGACGAGTAATGAAACTGGTTGCTGTCGTCTGGAGCCAGTGTGGCGTATCCTTCCGATTATGAAAACTTTGCTGACATTATCCCTCCTGCTCGCCGGCATTCTTGGGCTGGGGATCGTTCAGGCGGAGGACACGCCCGCCAATGCGTTGCTGGTGCTGGCTAAACAAGACAACACGCTCGCGATCGCGGACCCCTCCACTCTGAAAGTAATCGCGCGGATACCGGTCGGTAACGATCCCCACGAAGTCACCGCCTCCACGGATGGCGAGACGGCGTTTGTATCCAATTACGGATTCGGGGCGTACAACACGCTTGCGGTAGTCGATCTAGTCGCGCAAAAGACATTGACGGCGGTCGATCTTGGGGCTTTGCGCGGTCCTCATGGATTGGCTTTCGTGGGCGGGAAAGTTTGGTTTACGGCCGAAGCGGCGAAAGCCATTGGCAGCTATAATCCGACGACCAAGAGCGTGGACTGGATACTTGGCACCGGCCAGAACCGAACCCACATGATTTATGTCTCGCCGGAGATGAAGCTGATGGTCACTACGAATGTGAGTTCCGGCACAGTGAGCATCATTGAGAAAAGCGCTGGTGTTACCGGTCAAGACGGCCCACGGCCGGGCGTGCCGCCGCCAGGAGGGCGGGCTGGTCCTGGCGGTCCGATGGGCACTCCCGGAGGCGATTGGAATGAGACGGTAGTCAAAGTCGGCGACGGTTCGGAAGGTTTTGATGTTTCCCCTGACGGCAAAGAAATTTGGGTCGCGAATGCTGGCGCCGGAACCGTCTCAATCATCGACGTTGCCAAAAAGCAGGTGACGCAAACCCTCGCCGCCGATGTGGGCGGCGCGAATCGTCTCAAGTTCACGCCCGATGGAAAGGTTGCACTGGTTTCGACGCTGCGCGGTTCGGATGTAACCGTCATGGATGCCGCGACCCGAAAAACGATAAAGCGAATCCCCGTCGGGCACGGTTCGGCCGGAATCGTTATGCAGCCCGATGGTGCGCGCGCCTACGTGGCGTGTAGTCCTGATGGCTATGTCGCTGTGATCGATCTGCATTCGATGGAAGTGATTGGCCGTATCGAAGCTGGCCAGAATCCCGATGGCCTCGCCTGGGTCATCCGCCGTTAGGGCTGCGCGGCAAGATGATCGACCGTGGCACGCCGCGCCGTGAGCCGAGTTGCGTGCCATCCACGCTGGCGAAATAATTACATGCAGACCGGACCTCATGGGGACTGTTTTTCGCCGACACGGTTGAGAACCGGGCGCACTAGCATTCTCAAAATGAAGTACTTCCTGAACTCCCACAGCTTTTTGAGGGCCTTGGCACATTAATTGCATTCATCACGGTGTGTACCGGAGGGATTTCATGTCCATCGGTGACGCTGAATTTATTCGACTGCTGAAGAAGGACGTCGACTACTTTACGCGAGCGCTGGAGCGGTTCGAAAATTTGATTCCGAGCGTGTGCGCTCCCCTTCAGGATCAATGGCGGTTACAAGCCCAGTCCCGTAAAGATTTTGCGCTGGAGCTCGAGATTCTCTTGAACAAAGCAGAGCAGTGCATCGACCCGTCGCTGCAAAGGGCGGAAAGTCGCAGCGGACGGACGCCAACCTCGTACTAGCTTTATTTCGCTTCCATCTTGTGGCTCACGAAGCGGGCCGATCTTCGGCGTCGGAATCCGGTAGAATAGTAGTGTTGCACGAGCCGCTTGCTGGTTTCCGAACTCATCTTGTCTTCGATGCTGACCGCCTGGGCTGCCCCCAAGGGCATTGGACCCTATCTCCGTCAGCATTTGTTGGATAAGACTTTTCAAGGTCTTTACCACACCGACGGATTCGATCGAGCTCTGCTGATTCCTTATTTCATTGTGCTGGTGCTGCTGGCTGGTTATGGAATGCACCGTTACATCCTGGTTTATCTTTACTACAAGCATAAGAAAAAGCGAACGACGGATCCATCGGCGCTGTTCGAGGAGTTGCCGCCTGTAACGGTACAGCTACCAATCTTCAACGAGCAGTATGTGGTGGAACGGCTGCTCGAATCCATTTGTAAGATCAACTATCCGCGGGAGAGACTCGACATCCAGGTGCTCGACGATTCCACCGACGAAACCGTGGAGGTGGCACGCAATCTGGTAGAGCGCTACGCGGCGCTGGGAAATCCCATCAGTTACCATCACCGCACCAACCGAGAGGGGTACAAAGCGGGCGCGCTGGCCGAAGGCCTGAAGACTGCGAAGGGCGAATTCGTCGCCATCTTTGACGCCGACTTCACTCCTGCGGAAGATTTTCTGCTGCGCACCATTCACCATTTCACCGATCCCAGGATCGGCATGGTGCAGACGCGCTGGACGCACATCAATCGCAATTACTCCTTCCTGACCGAAGTGGAAGCCATCTTGCTGGATGGGCACTTCGTGCTTGAGCACTCCGGACGCGCGCGCAGCGGCGTTTTTTTTAACTTCAACGGAACCGCCGGAGTCTGGCGACGACGAGCCATCGATGAGGCCGGCGGCTGGCAGCACGACACCCTGACCGAAGACACCGATCTTTCTTACCGCGCCCAGCTGAAGGGCTGGAAGTTCATCTATCTGCAGGATGTGGAATGCCCTGCGGAGCTGCCTGTGGAGATGACCGCGTTCAAGACGCAGCAGGCGCGCTGGGCGAAGGGATTGATCCAAACCGGAAAGAAAATTCTTCCGCGCGTTTTGCGAAGCGATGCCCCGCTGCATGCAAAGATCGAAGCCTGGTATCACCTGACCGCGAACCTCAGCTACCCGCTGATGATCATGCTCTCGGTGCTGATGTTACCTGCGATGATCATCCGCTTTTACCAGGGATGGTTTCAGATGCTGTTCATTGATCT
>JBEKUD010000049.1:0-31757 GCA_049515395.1 Candidatus Sulfotelmatobacter sp.
GGCCGGTCTTACCTGCGCTCCACACCCGAGCAGTTCGATGTGGTGCAGATGACGCTGGTCGATACCTGGGCTTCCACCGCCGCCGGAGCTTTTGCGCTCAGCGAAAACAACCTTTATACAGTCGAGGCCTTCCGGGAATATTTCGATCATCTCCGGCCGGAAGGGATGATCGCGATCACTCGCTGGGAATTTCATGAGCCGCGGGAAGCCCTGCGCGTAGTCGCAGTGGCCATGGAGGCGCTTCATCGCCTGGGCGTTGTGAATCCAGCCCGCCATTTCATCGTTGCCTCCGAGGGAGCGCTTAATGAAGACGGCATCCCGGTGGTGGTGCTGGCAAAAAAGACGCCTTTCACGGTGGAGGAAGAAGCCGGGGTGACGGCGCACCTTGAACGGTACAGCGAGCTGGAACCGCTGTACCTTCCCTCGCAGCCGGGGAGCAATCCATTCAGCGATCTGATCGCCAGCAACAATCCTTACGGTTTTGCCCGGCAGTACGCCTATAACGTTGCGCCCGTTGACGACAATGCGCCGTTTTTTTTCTTCACTCTGAAGCCCAAGCAGATCCTGGGAAACGCGAATCAACATTCGGGAATTGACTGGAAAGTGAACCTCGGCGTGCTGGTTCTGTTGCTGGTGCTGGTGATTTCTCTCGTCGCTGTTGTGATTTTCCTGATTCTGCCTCTGGGATTGCACACCGGTCGCATCCGGCAGTCACCATCCGCGCTGCTCTATTTTGTAGCGATCGGGCTGGGCTACATTCTGGTGGAGATCGCCTTCATCCAGAGATTTGTACTTTTTCTGGGACATCCCACTTACGCCCTCACGGTTGTGATTTTCCTGCTGCTGTTGTCAAGCGGCGCGGGCAGCCTGTTTTCCCGGCGCTGGCTTCCTCGGACCGAGCTGGCGTGGATGCCGATCACGCTGGTGATCGCCGCATTGCTGGTGGATGTAATGTTCCTGCCCCATTGGCTGGCCGCGTGGGTGGGATTGGAGTTTTACTCGCGGCTGGTAGTAAGCGCAGTCCTGCTGGCGCCCCTTGGTTTCGTGATGGGGATGCCGTTTCCGACAGGCTTGCGCGCGCTGGCGGTGCTTCCGGTCTCAGACCTCGCAGTTGCGCCGAATACCGAACACAATGCCGTGGAGTGGGCTTGGGCGATGAATGCGGCCGCCAGTGTCCTGGGCTCGGTATTGGCGATGGTAGTCGCGATCCAGTTTGGCTTGACTGCAACTCTGGCCTGCGGAGCCGTGGCGTATCTGCTTGGGCTCGCACTGCTGCCCGCTCTTCGTCCGCGACCGTATGAGGAGACTGCCGGTTTGTTATGATGCTGCGAGGGGAGTCGGAGTTCACAACCGGTTTCCCTAAAGTGCGAATGCGGGCACAGCAAGGGTTTGAGGAAATCATTTGCCGAGTCAGAAGCAGCTGAAATGGTCGCAACTTCGCGTCGGCCTCACTGTAATAAGTGCCAGTTTGACTCTGGCTTTGCTTTTATTTTTGATGTCTGGAACGGGCGGCTACTTCTCGCACCGGATCACCCTCGTATCGTACTTCGACAATGCAAGTGGATTGCGCGTGGGCGCTCCCGTGCGGCTCAGCGGCGTCGATATTGGCAATGTTTCGGCCATTCGCGTCGTCCCCGACAAGGACAAGCAGAACACTCCGGTTGAAGTGATCATGAAGGTGGGTACAAAGTACGGCTTTAACCTGCGCCGGGACTCGATGACGTCGCTGGATACCGCAGGCGTACTCGGCGAAACGTATTTGGATATCGATAGTTCCCAGGCAGTCGGGGCGGTTGCGAAGAACGGCGACGTTCTGCCCACGCAGGTGCATCCAGATTTCAACGAAGTGGTGCGCTCCAGCCAGAGCACACTGCAGAACATGGACGCGCTGCTCAAACGCGCCGACCGCATCCTGGCCTTCGCGGAGAGCGGCAAAGGCTCGTTGGGAAAGTTGATTTACGATCCCTTGCTTTATGACCGCTTGTCCCAAACCGTTACCGAGTTCAAAGGAGTGGTTGACGAGGTCGCCCAGGGTCAGGGAAGCTTGGGCAAATTAATCAATAATAATGACGCCTACAATAAGTTCGTCGCTACGCTCGACAAAATAAATCTGGTTGCCGACGATCTGCAAGCCGGAAAAGGCAGCGCCGGTAAATTCCTGAAAGACCCGTCTCTCTACAATAGTGCCAATGACACGATCGCGAACTTCAAGAAGGTGAGCGAAGACATCAACGCAGGGAAGGGAACATTCGGCAGATTGACCAAAGACGAGGAACTGGCGAATAAGTTTGACACCACGATGACCAAACTTGCGGCGCTGACCAGTCAAATGGAAGCGGGCCAGGGGACGGTCGGGAAGCTGTTCAAGGATGATTCGCTCTACAACAATGCGAACCAAATGCTGGTAGAAAGTCGAGACTTGGTGAAAGCGCTGCGCGAAAATCCCAAGAAGTATCTCAGCATCAAAATGCATATTTTCTAGAAGCGCAGGTGGATTGAACCGCCCTTGCAGAATTTGTAAGCGGCTTTCGTGCTGTCCTTACAGTGCTCACCGATTCCGAAGACGGCGCCGAGCAGAAGGATCGCCAGCACTCCAAAGGAGATCGCTCCATACTTCCAATCCTTTTCCCGCACAAACAGTACGCCCGCAACCGCAACCCACACTACAGGTGGGGCCAGCATCAGCAACACGCCGATTCGTTCGATCTCCGTTGCAATTCGGGCGCTGCAGGAAAAGCCCCACCATGAACCCGGCCGGCATAATGAAGAAGCAGCCGAATGCCCCAACGCGCAGGACCAGTGCGACGACTCGATCCAACCCAGGCTCCCGGAATTCACTCAGGCGGCGCCTCCTTTGAAGAGGTGCACGATCAGATGGCCGGCGAGATAGAACATGATCGCAACCAGCAGGTAGATGACGTATCTCGTCTTGATTCGAGGCGCCAGTCTCGCACCGAGAAGCGAACCCAGGAACACACCTACGTCCAGGGGAGCAGCCAGCTCGACAAGAGTATCTCCTCGCCGGTAGTCGACGATGGCGCTGGCCGTCGCGGTAACTCCGATCATGAAATTTGATGTGGCCGTGGCCACCATCAGCGGAACGTTCATGAAGTTGAACATGACTGGCACTTTGATCGGGCCGCCTCCGATCCCGAGCAAGCCAGAGAGTCCGCCGGCAACCAGAGACGCGGCCAACCCAGCGGATAGCGCCGGGGCGGGTAGGGCGGGATCACGATGTCGCTCTTCGTTCTTCACTGTGCCGCCGGGGACCAGAATCGTGATCGAACTGTATCCAAGAAAGCCGGCGACCAATCCTTCCAGCACGTTGCGGTTGAAATATCGCACCAGATACGCGGTGACGGCCGCGCCAAAGGAGGTTGCGAGCTCAAGGGGCATGCCGAGCCGAATGTCTGTGGCATGGCGCTGCAGGTGAACGGAAGAACTGGCCGCAGAAGTGGTGATTACCGCGACCAGGCTCGCGCCAATCGCCTGCCGGACGGGAATTCCGAAGTGAAGTGCGAGGATGGGCGTAAGCAAAACGCCACCGCCAATGCCCGTCATCGCGCCTAGCATTCCTGCGAAGAATCCCAGCAGCAGCAGAAGCGCGCTCAGCATGAATCTCTAGGACATCACTCGCGGCGCGGAGGTGGACTCCGCCTGCTCGTGGGCGTGATAGCTGGAGCGCACCATCGGGCCGGACTCAACGTGGCGAAAGCCGAAGCGTAGCGCGTGGTCCCGCAAACCGCGGAATTCTTCGGGTGTGTAGAACCGGGCGATGGGCAGATGATCGCGCGAGGGACGAAGGTATTGGCCCACGGTAAGAATATCGACACCGCGGCCGCCGAGATCGCGGAACACTTCGACGAGCTCTTCGCTGGATTCTCCCAGTCCAACCATCACTCCACTTTTGGTTACCATGCCCGGAGAAAACTTCTTGGCATTTTCCAGCAGGGTGAGAGTCCGCTCGTATCGTGCTCCGGAGCGTACCGCGCGATAAAGACGCGGCACGGTTTCGGTATTGTGATTTAAAACGTCGGGCTGCGCATCGAGAATAATCTTTAAAGGTTCTTCCCGACCCTGGAAATCCGGGATCAGCACTTCGATACGGCAATCCGGCATCAGCTCGCGAATTTCGCGAATGGTCTCAGCGAAGATCTTCGCGCCGCCGACGTTGTCATCGTCCCGATTCACGCTGGTCACGACCGCATGCTTCAGGCCGAGAGTAGCCACGGCTTCGGCCACGCGGCGTGGTTCGTCCCAATCGATGGGCTCCGGCCGGCCTTTAGGAACGGCGCAGAATCCGCAGCGCCGGGTACAGAGATCGCCCAGCAACATGAACGTGGCGGTTTTATGGTTCCAGCACTCGCCGATGTTCGGACATTGTGCCGACTCGCAGACGGTGTGCAATCCGAGGCCGCGCGCCAACTTTTTCAGGTTGTGAAAGTTGTCACCGACGGGGGCTTTCGCCCTCAGCCAATCCGGCTTGGGCACGCGGAGCGGCGGCGAGACCTCGATCTGAATCAGTTGAAAAGTACCAGCCACGTTTCGATTCTACCAGTTCACCCCACTTCCACCAGGCCATAGGTGTGCTGCCAGCGTGTGCGCAAGGCAACCAGGGCCCGGCTTATTTCCACCTGGGCGATTTCCGAGTTAGGTCCGGCCATCACGGCCGCGGCTTCGCGCTTGGCCAACTCCAGCAACTGCCGGTCGCGAATCAGATTGGCTACGCGGAAGCTCGGCATCCCGGCTTGGCGTGTGCCGAAGAACTCTCCGGGCCCGCGCAATTCAAGATCGAGTTCGGCGATCTGAAATCCGTCATTGGTGCGAACCATGGCGTCGAGGCGGCGTTCGCCTTCTTCCGTTACCTTGCCGCCAGTCATCAATATGCAGAACGACTTTGCGGCTCCGCGCCCAGTACGCCCTCGTAACTGATGGAGCTGCGCCAGCCCGAAGCGTTCCGCGTGCTCAATTACCATCACGGTTGCGTTGGGCACGTCCACGCCCACCTCAATCACCGTGGTTGCGACCAGAATCTGCAACTCGCCCTTCTGGAACATGCGCATGACCTGATCTTTCAAATCGGCGTCCAGACGGCCGTGCAGCAGGCCAACTTTTAAATCGGCAAAGATCTTCTCGCTCAGCTCCCGGTACATCTTGATCGCAGCCTTCCCTTCGGTCTCCTCGCTTTCCGCGATGACCGGATAGACCACATATGCCTGATGACCGGCAGCCACCTGCTTGCGGACAAAGTCCCATACTTTCGGCGACTGGTCGTCGGTGATTCTTCGGGTGACGATGGGCGTGCGTCCCGGCGGCAACTCGTCGAGCACGCTGAGATCGAGATCTCCATAGAGCGTGAGTGCGAGCGTACGGGGAATCGGCGTGGCCGTCATGACAAGAACGTCAGGCTCGGCGAGAGCTTTGTCGGTAATGTCCGCCTGCGAATCCATAACCTGCGAGGCAGCTTGGACTCGCATCACGCTGCCATCTCCCGATTTCTTCATCAGCTTGAGCCGCTGCAGAACACCGAAGCGGTGCTGCTCATCGACGATAACCAGACCCGGCCTCGCAAATTCAACGTTCTCTTCCAGCAGCGCATGCGTGCCGATGATGAGCTGCGCGTTTCCCTGCGCGATGTGACGGCGAATCTCGCGTTTGCGATCCGCCTCGAGAGAGCCGGTCAGCAGAACGATGCGGTACCCGGCATTCTCCAAGATTCTTCGCGCGGAAAAATAGTGCTGTTGTGCCAGGATTTCCGTGGGCGCCATGAGCGCCACCTGATAACCATTTTCGATGGCGATGATGGCCGCTTGAAAGCTGACGATGGTTTTTCCTGAGCCGACGTCTCCCTGCAGCAGACGCCGCATGGGGGAGGGCTTCTGCATGTCATCTGCAATTTCTTTCAGCACGCGCTTCTGCGCCGCAGTGGGATGAAAAGGCAAGATTTTCTTGATCGCCTGGCGGACTCGATCATCCAGACGATAAGCGATTCCGGTCTGCGCTTTTTGCTGGCCGCGCTTGAGTTCCAGCCCAAGCTCGATGAAAAACAATTCTTCAAAGATGAGACGGATGTGCGCAGGGGTGCGCGACGACTGTAAAGCCTCGAAGCTTTCCCCAGCCTCAGGCCAGTGCACCTTCCAAAGCGCCTCTCGTGGCGAAACCAGCGCCAGGCGCTCGCGCACGGCCGCGGGAATGGTTTCGGGGATGTCGGGAGTGAGATCGTCGAGAGCCTTACGGATGACGCGGCGAAACCAGCGCGCGGTCACGCGGCGCTGTCCGGCGGACTCGTAGATGGGAACGATCCGCCCCACTTCGAGCGAAGCCGCTGCTTTGTCCTCTGCGCCGTCTGCGGCGGCATCGCCTAACATCTCAAACTGTGGCTGCACAATCTGCAGTTCTCCACTCTTTGCGTCTTGCTCCACCTTCCCGTAGAGCGCGATTAACTCGCCGGGGTTGAATTTGTCCTGCAGGTAAGTCGCATTGAACCATAGGCATTTCAGCCGAGAACGTCCCTGGCCCACAGTCAACTGGAAGACGGGCATGCGACGCGTGCGAAACAGGCTCGAATTGCGGACCTCACCAATCACCGTCGCCATCTCGCCGGGGCGCAACTCCGCAATCCCGCGCGGATTCAGCCGGTCTTCATAACGAAAAGGCAGATAGTTGAGAAGATCCCCGACCGTGGCAATGCCTTTGGTGGCAAGAATCTCCGCCAGCTTCGGGCCAATTCCTTTGACGTATTGGACGGGGGTGGTGAGTTCGAGCATGACGGATGGCTTCCCTAGGGATGTTAGCAGCAGCCATCGTCGTAAACGTCCAAGCTGACGTTTGCGCGCGTGACCGCGTTTCCCCCGAAACGAACGGAAAGCTGCATTCCAACGCGCAACATCGGTTGTCGAAATTGGTTGTCGAAATTTGGACAAGCCCTTCGATCCCGACTACAGCCACTCGCGCCAGAAGCGTACATCCCGGTAAAAACGCAGTACGTCCCCACCTAGCACGAAACGAGGAGGAGGACGAGCATGGCGCTCACCGCCCGGCAGAATATCTGGACCGGAAGGGTGGCTGTGAGCCGCGGTCCTTCGGCCGGTGACTTTTGGGTTCCCCCCGCAAGATCAATCCGCCTAGCAAAGAGATTACGGCAGCCAGCGCCAACCGACTGAGGGAGTCGAAAATCCCTGGATGCATATCACTTGACGGGACCAGGAAAGCCGTACTGAACACGGCATACAAAGACAGGATGGCGAACACTAGCGTAACCGGCTTGGCGACCTCGACCAGCATGCTTCAACTGCAGACCCGTCTGGCCATATTTAGCTCTTCGCTCCGAGCGGCGGAACCTACCGGAATCCGCGCAGGCCTGAAGCGGCGTCTAAATCAATTGTGCTGGTCAATTTTACCCAGGCTCTCTGTGCCGTCATTCTCGGAAACGTGGCGTACTTCCTGCTCGCGCCAGCTCTTCACTTGCCACGACACCGGCCATTCCAGGCGGACTGGGGATTGATTGTGGACTTCTGGTTTTGCGCCGTGGCTTATGGATTGATTCGCACCGCGAGAAAGTGGAAGTAGAGCAATTGGGGTTCCTCCCGCCTCCGTTTCTTCGTTACTTTGGGAACATCCGTAGGCGCTTCCGCCAAGTTACGATGTTTCCTCAGTATGAACAAAATCGCCATCCTGTACGATGCAGGCCAAGCTGTGCTCTCCACCTTTGATCTGGACGAGGTTCTGCAGCGTATTCTCGCCATTGCGCATGATTATTTCCATCTGCGGAACGTGGCCATCGTGCTCCTCGACCAGCCTTCCCAGCAGTTGTACGTCCGCTCACAGATAGGCTGGGACAAAGGCCAGGATAAGAATCGCGTATCCCTTGGCCAGGGGATCACGGGGACGGCAGCCCTCAAAAAGCAGCCGGTTTATGCGCCCGACGTCAGCAAGGATCCGCGCTATTTCTGCTCCGCGAAATCCACTCGTTCCGAGCTCGCCATCCCGCTGATGGTTCGCGATGAAGTCGTGGGCGTGCTGGATTGTCAGAGTGACCGGCTTAACCATTTTGACTCGGAGACGATTGACCTGCTGACCCTATTCTCCACGCAGGCGTCGATCGCGTTGCAGAACGCTCGCCTTTATTCGCTGGAGCAACAAAGGGCGCGGCAGCTCCAGGCGATCAATGCGATTGCACAACAGACCACTGCCGTTTTGGATCTGGAAGAGTTGCTGGGCAGAGTTTGTGGGTTGATCCACGACGCCTTTCACGTGTCACATGTCTCGCTTTTTCTGAGGGAGGAGCACGACGTGGTGCTGCGGGCCCATCACGGAACACTCACCCCCCGCATTCCGGAAGGTGGCCGTTTCATGGCAAAGGAGCAGCCCTGGGCGAGCATTCTCGGCAATAGCCGGACATCGATCGAGAAAGATCTTTGCAAAGCGCCTGCGGGCGTCAAGTTTTTCGAGGAAACGGCTTCCCGCCTATGTATTCCTCTGGTGTCATTCGGACAGACGTTGGGAGTGCTAGCCCTGGACAGCGCCCAGGAGGATGCGTTCCGCGAGGGCGATCAGCAATCGTTGGAATCGGTTGCCGACATTTGTGCCACCGCCATCCAGAATGCCCACTATGTCGATCGCGTGAAGCAACTGGCCTACCTTGACGGCTTGACTGGAATTTTTAATCGCCGCTTCTTCGAAATGCGTATCCGCGAGGAGATCGAACGCGCCCAGCGTTATAAAACGCGTATGGCCGTGATCATGGCTGACATCGATCAGTTCAAAAAGTTGAATGACGAGTTCGGACACGTTCTGGGGGACGAAGTTCTGAGACAGACCTCTTCGCTATTCCACCAGCAGCTCCGCAAGGTGGACGTGGTCTGCCGCTACGGGGGCGAAGAGTTTGGGATACTGCTAACCCAAGTCAACGGCTCTCAGGCCCTGGCGGTAGCGGAAAAATTGCGCAAGGTCGTTGAGGGATGGCAGTTCCCGGGCGTGCCCCGGACGGTAACCATCAGCGCTGGCGCCGCCGCTTTCCCCGAACACGGCTGCACCCGAGATGATTTGGTGAAAGCTGCAGACTCCGCTCTGTACGCCGCCAAACAGGCGGGACGCAATGCGGTATGTTTGGGGCTACAAGCCCGCCGCCACGCCGCGGGTTAGATCTCCAGCCAGTCTCCCTCGAACTGGTGCCTTAGGCGCTCCCTATCTTCCTGCTGTTTTTGGCGGCCCTTGTCGAGCGCCTGTCGAATTCTGGCCTCAACTTCCTGCTTCAGTGTTTGGGCTTGCCCCTTGCTCTGCTCTTGCTCTGTGCAGTACGACCTGCGCATTTCCGCTGAGGCTTTCCGAGTTGCTTCCTTTGCCAGTTGCATTTGCGGCCGAAGCTCGGCAATCTCGTTTCTTAGTTCCGTCAGAGTCTCAGCGTCCAGTTCGGGCGCTTCCAGGCTCTCTTCGATGTTCTCGCCGGAGTCCCTGCCTTCGGACAAGGTAAGGGTAAGAGTCTGCTCTTTCCGGTCGCGAATCACTCCCACGCTCACTGCTCCCGCGCCGTGCGAACGCAGGGCATGAGCAAAATCACTGGTATCGTGGATCGGCTGCTCCGCGACGCGGGTGATCACGTCGCCGGCGCGCAGGCCGGCCTTGTCGGCACGGCTGCCTTTTTCCACCGACCGCACCAGTACTCCATTTCCGTTCTTCGCGCCAAAAAACTCACCTAACTGGGGCGTGATGTTCTCCACCATCAGTCCGCTTCTCATCGACGAGTGCACATAAACCACCCCCAGATTCGGAACGTCAAAGTCCGGCAGATTTGGAATGGGCGGAATACTTGGGATTGGTGGAATGTGAAAGTCCTTATCCATCTGCTCCATGTGGCTGAATTCCTTGCTCCGATCGGCTAGTTGCGCTCTGATCGTCATGGGCTGTCCGTCGCGGCTCAACCCAAGCGTAACTACACGCCCCGGAGGAGTTTCACGAATCATCCGATGCAGTTGGGTTTTGCTTTCCACGGCCGTACCATTCAGGGTCAGAATGACGTCATGTTCCTTGATGCCAGCTTTGCCCGCGGGAGCATCCTGATCGACCATGGTTACTTCGACGCCCTTTTCTTCCTTCAGCTTCAGAACCCCGAGCCGGTCGGGCGTGATATCCACAATATCGACGCCCAGGTAGGAACTGCTTCCCGAATCCTCGCTGGGAATGCCGTAGGGCTCAGAAGGCTCGACGGCCCACTTCTGCGCGGCTTGCGATAGGCTGAGCAGCAGCGGCAGTAAAGCGATCGCTGTGAAACTTCGTTTGCGCATGGCTGACCTCCTGAATGTTTTCATACTGCAGGTGCCTGTCATCCTGAGGTGGACGTCTTTCCCCACCGAAGCGTCGGATCGAGCCGCGCGACGCTGCCGGCGCCGAGCCAGCGAAGGGGCGCGCTTTTGGCGACGCAACAATCGCCGCTGGGCTCGCTTCTTTACTAATTCCCGCGCTTGAAGCAGATATCGCCGGTGGTTGTCCGAACCTTTAGCATGGGACCACCGCCGTTCAGCTTTCCCTCGGCGCTGAGCGTCCTCGGTCCCCACTTATCGCCTTCGCTGGCGACGTGAATGTCTGCGAAGTCGGAAGTAATATGGTGTCCATTGCCCAAATCGACGCTCGCCCGTACCGACAGCGCAACATCCGGCGCGATGTAAATCGTAATGTCGCCGGCGGAGGTTTCAATCCTGGAATCGCTGGGGGGCGCGGCGGTTCTTACCAGTTTCACAACGATGCCACCGGCGCTGGTCTCGACGCGTGCCGACGGGACGCCATAGAGTTCAATCCCGCCACCGCCGGTGCGCGCCTCGACATGGCCTTTGGCGGACGTAAGATGAATGCTTCCACCTCCGGTTTCGATTTGAACCGGACCGTCGATGTCTCCCAGATCAATGCTCCCACCGCCAGTTTCCGCCTTCACTTTGCCGGTGCACTGATGGACTTGAATCCCTCCGCCACCGGTCTCGATGCTGGCTCCCTGGGCAGCGGAAACAATTTCGACGCTGCCGCCGCCGGTTTCAGCATTAATTTTTCCATTCGCGTGATGCACTTCGATCGAACCGCCTCCGGTTTGCAGGCCAATCTCGCCGCTGACGGTTCCCACATCGATCGAGCCGCCCCCCGTCTCCGCGTGGGCGCCTCCCCCAATGTCATCCAGGCGCATACAGCCGCCACCACTCTGGGCTTCCACGCGGCCGGCAATTCCGCTGGTGTCAATGTTGCCGCCTTCGGTTTCGATCTTCACCAGCGCAATCTCACGCGGAACGTTGATCATGACGTCTTCCGAGAATTTCCGCTTCGAACCTCTTTCAATCCGCACATGCGTTGGACCGACGTGGATACTGTGACCACCGTCCCCCTGCCACTCCCCCACCACCCACGCCGTGTCGCCTTTCACATAAGCGCTCACTTTGTAGGCTTCGAACTGGTGCCGCGCATCCTCCTCGGAAGAGGCTTGAGAATGCAGGTGAAGCGTATAGTTGATGCCCGGTTGCTGTGCGCCTCGAACCACCACCGATCCCATGTCCAGCCGTACCCTCAGATTTTTGACACCGGTCAGAGACCCTGTGAGCATCTGGCTCCAACCACCACTTTCACGGGATATACGCGTTTCCTGCGCCATCGCCAGGGGCGCAAGCATGGCCAGTACGCCCAACAGGGGAACGAATTGTGGCGAACGTTTCAAATAAACCACCTCAGTTTCTGTTACTCCTGATAGTCATTCCGAACTAGCGCCTCTTGCGCCGTGAGCAATCTGGGAGCCGCGCGAAGCGTCGCGTCCTCGGCGACGCCACGAATCGCGCGTTTGGCTCGCTTCCATATCAGACTGCACCATTCCCGAATTCCTGCATTTCGACTTCTAATCAATCTCCGGCAACTGCGCCAGCATGGTACGAGCCTGCGACTTGATGTACTGGCTCTGATCCTTGGCTGCCAGCGTCATTAACACTCCACGTACGCTGCCATCGGCCTTCACCGACTCGATCCACCGCAGCGCTTCGGTGCGCACGCCCGGATTCGAATCGTTCACTAGAGCTTCCAGCACCGCATCGCGGACGTGAACATCGTCCTTCACAAAACCGCCCAGGCCATCGAGAGCCTTCAGCCGCACTCCAGGATTCGTGTCGTAGCGCAGCGCATAGATCAGCGCATCGCGCACCTGCGAAACATCGGGCTTCTTGGTCAGCAGATCGACCGAATCCATGCGAACGCCTGAATTGTAGTTATTGCGGGCGGCAAACAGCAGCAGTTGCTGGATACGCTGATCGTTCAGTGATCCCTGCGTTTCCAGCGTGGAAACTGTGTCGTATTTGATGGCGATCTGATTCGTTCCCGGCTCCTGCGTAATGGACTGGATGCCGGTGATCGAAGACTCTGTGGCAGCGGGAGTGGTTCCGGTGGCGACGCCACTCGCCGGGTGACCGAATACTCTGTAGGAAGTCCCCAGTCCCCCGGCGAAGCCGAGAATCAAAATCGCGGACGCCAGAGCCGGCGAGAACCTGACTTGCCGCAGCCAGTTTGCCGGATCGAACGTAAGGCGCCGCCAAAACCCGCCCGGCTCGGCCGTCTCCAGCGCTTCCTGCAGTTTCATGCGCGACGCGGCCAATAAATTCGCCGTCGGCTCGGCCGCTCGCTCCTGCGACAAGAGAGCATGAAATTCCTGCTCCACTTTCAGTTCCGCCGCGCAATCGGCGCAGCGTGCAATATGCTGCTCCAGTTCATGACGAGCGTCATCCGCCAGCTCCCCATAAACCTGCAGCGTGATATTTTCTCGCACCCATTCGCACTTCATATTCGTACCCTCATCCATCGCCACGAACCATCTGGGGACAGCCGCCCTCGGCTGCCCGACGGGCAAGGCCCGGCCATCGCCTTACCTCATATCCGCTAACTGCCCGCGCAATTTCTGCGTAGCTCTGAACAACGTGTTCTTCGCTGTCTCTTCCGTGGTATGCAAAATCTCTCCCACGGTACGCAGCTTCAATCCGTGGTAATGCTTCAACTCGAACACCATACGCTCGCGCGGCGTTAATTTCTCCAGCGCTCCAGAGATCCTCGCGCCCAACTGCCGCCGCATCAGATCGCGCTCCGGATTCGCTCCCGCCCGTCCATCGGGCACCTGATCGAGCAGGTCATACTCCCCGCCGGACGCGTCCTTCACCACCGGCGCATCCTCTTTGCGCACCGTCTTCTTGCGCAAATGATCCAGACAAAGATTGGTCACGATGCGATAAATCCAGGTATAGAAAGAACACTCGAAGCGAAAGCTTCCGATGTTCTTGTAGGCCTTGAGAAAGGCGTCCTGATACACATCCTGAGCGTCGTGCTCGGTTCCGGTAAGATGCAGCGCCAGCCGCAACACCGCCTGGTCATAGTGCCGCACCAGCTCCTCGAAGGCGCCGCGGTTGCCGCGTTGCGCCTCGCGGATGAGGATCGTATCGTCGATGCGGCGTTCTTGCCCAGCCATGCGGCCCCGCGTGGGGTCCCGTATCCCGCTGACTTTCTCCACTCTCTCGGACTCCGTTTTCGAGTGGGCCCGTGTACCAACCGCAAGTGTGACTGCCCAAACATCGGCCGGCATGTTCTTGTCGTTTTCCTATACCGCCCGGTGTCGATGCCGTACCCGGGCTTGCATAGGAATAGACGCTCAGTCAGCGGAACGGTGAGCAGGAATTATAGGCTGGCGGGAAGATCTATGGGGCCTAGGCGACTCTATAATAATGAGTTAGCGAAACAGAACAGTCGCACAACGTGTGCGACGTCCGTCGTTGCCATCGAAGCTAACCTGGCTTGCAGCGTGCGCGACATCCTGCGGATTCCAGTGTTCTTAAGCGATGGAGACGGTTTACCCCTGTGCCAGGATGGTCGTCGGGCTCCTCCGACGGTACAAAGTCAGAATCGAGGCTGCTTATGCTTGTCTTCTTCCGCGCCCCGTTCGCCTCCGTTGCCTTGATGGCAAGCTTCTTCCAATTCTCGACCGGGGTCTGCGCCGCCCAGGCCCCCGTTCCACTTTGCCATCCTTCTGTGACTTCGCTGATCGTCGTGGCTTCTCCCGCACAGCGCCTCGCGGCGGGAGCTAAGGCTCAGCCGCCGCTCACCGACACTTTCGATTGGCCCGACACGCCCCTCGGCGTCGTCAAGACGGCGGATGGCTACGAGTTTTTCGGCAGCGATGGCGGTGCGCACTATCGGCAGATGTGGCAAGGCCATTGGGTCGGCGACAACAAGTCCGGATCGGTTACGACAACGAGGGGTACGCTCGAAAACCCTCTCGGTTCCGGCGATCCTGAGGACGTCAGTGTCTCGGCGAATTCCAATCCCGCAGTCAATCCGATCTATCCCAGCTATGGCTACATGGGCGGAGGCCCGGTCTATCAGGTTCCTGCGGGCATGACAGGGGCGGGGAACTGGTTGGCCACCTATCATGCAGAGCTTCCCAATGACGCTCTCTATGCGGCTTTGGGGCTGGCTGAATCGACCGATCACGGGCTGCGCTGGACCGACCTGGGCGAAATCATTCGGCTGAATCAGGCTTATGCCGTGGGGCTCGACGGCTTTGAAATCGGCGACGGCCCGCTCGTACTCTCACCCGACGGCAAGTATTTCTATTTGTATTTCCCCGAGTGGATGGCCAACGGTTCGTTGCACACCACGAACTCTCAAGGGGATTCGACCACCACGAATGTCTCAGTTGCGCGGGCATTGGCCGCCGACGTACTCGCAGCTGCATTCGGACCGGCACCGCATCACGCCATCGCCTTCCAGAAATTTTATAAAGGCAGCTGGATTCTGCAACCCGCGATCGGCGGCGCGTCTACAGACCTCATTCCGCGCGCCCCGTATTCAGGCTATCTGGATATCCACTTCAACAGCTCGTTGCAGCGCTACGGGATGATTATCTCTGACGATACGAGCTTCGCTTACGCGGAATCGATCGACGGTCTTACCTGGACGCTGCCCATCTCGCTGGGCACCTTCGGGCCGATTGCGGCTTATCCCACTGCCGTCGGGCTGGGCGATGACCCGCACACGCTGGGGCAGAAATTTTACGTTTATTTCACCCTCTTGCCGACCGACGGCAGCGGATGGACCAACGGCTCTCTACGCAGAATGACGCTTACGTGCAGATGACCGATGCGGGCGTGAGCAAATGGGCGTGGCTGAATGTACGACAAGAGATGCCCGGAGAGAGCGCCCGGGCTAAGGCTTTAGGGATTCCCCCGCCGCCGCTTCCTTCTCAATGACCACCTTCAAATGCGCAGTCACGTCCTTGTGCAGTTTCACCGGCACGGTGAACTCGCCCAGAGTCTTCAGCGGCTCGTGGAGCTGGATCTGCCGACGGTCCAAGCTGATTCCCTTCTTCACAATGGCGTCGGCAATGTCTCCAGAAGTGACCGAGCCGAATAGCTGATCGTGTTCGCCGGAGCGCCGCTGGAACGATGCCGATAGCCCGTCAAACTGCTTGCCCAACTCTTCGGCCTGCGTCTTTTCTTTGGCCGAGCGGCGCACCGAGGCAGCCTTCATCTGCGCGATGACGGCTTTGTTGCCCTCATTCGCCTCGATGGCCAGCTTGCGCGGCAAAAGAAAATTGCGCCCGTATCCCTCCGCAACTTTCACCACGTCCCCACGCTCGCCTAGCTTGTTCACATCTTCTTTCAGAATGACTTCCATGATAGCTCCTGGCTTCTAGCTTCTAGTCTCTAGCCAACCCCGGTCCGAAAGTGGCCAGGAGCTAGACGCTAGTCGCTGCTTTTCTACGACGCCCGCCCGGCAAACGGCAGCAGCGCGATGTTGCGCGCCTGCTTGATGGCCGAGGCGAGCCGATGTTGATGCGGCGAGCAAACGCCGGTCAGACGGCGGGGCACAATCTTGCCGCTCTCCGCCACGAACTGGCCGAGCAGCCGGTAGTCCTTGTAATTGATGTCGGCGATCTTTTCCGTGCAGAATTTGCAAACCTTCTTGCGCCGGAAAAACTTGCGTCCACCTTCACGCGGCGGACCGCCCGGCCCGGAACGCCCGCCTCCACCGCCTCCGCCGAAGCGTGGACGGTCTCCTCCGCCGGAACGCTCCCCGAAAGGCCGCGCTGGCCGCTCAATTGTTGCTGGTGCTTTTGTTTCGTCCGCCATAACACTCCTTGTCGAATCAGTAGCCAGTGGTCGGTGACCAGGGGCCAGTCAAAACTGTCTCTGCGATAGAGCTGGCCACGGTCCACCGGACACGGACCACTGTTCTTCGGTTCTTCAAACCGTCGCCGTCGGCACATCCGCCACCGGCGCTTCTCCAGCCGGAGCAGGCGTTTGCTCGGCGACCGCCGCAGGCTGGGCGCTGGCCTTCTTGCGCGACTCGCGAAGCGCCTTGATCTTATCCAGACGCTTCTGCTCCTCGTCGACGCGCACCGTGAGAAATTTGATCACCTGCTCGGACACGCGCAAACGTCGCTCCAGTTCGTGGATCACCGTGCCCGTGCCTTCAATGGTCATCAGGATGTAGATGCCCTCGCGGAATTTGCGCACGGTATAGGCCAGGCGCCGCTTGCCCATGCGGTCTATGCTCTTCACCGTTCCCGCAGCCGACGTAACCGTTGTCTCCAGATGCGAAACCAGCTTCTCTAAATCTTCCTCCGCCATATCTGGCCGGACGATGAACATCAACTCATAAGTACGATTCATTTTGCTGTCTCCAAATCTTGGCCACAGATCTTCACCGATTACCACGGATCGACCAGAACGATCGAAAAGACTCTGATCGGTGAGGATCGGTGGCTAATCTTTTTCTCCCGGCTCCTTGCGGTTGAAGCGGCTCATCGCCGCCGCCGGACCTTCCTGCAAAATCACCTTCACAGCCCCTTCGGCGGTATCGAGCACGCCATCCACCACCGCGAGATCCGCCTTGCCCAGCGGCGACAACAAATACCGCTGTCCGTCCTCGACCTTAGGCCCCGGAGCTACGCCAATCCGAATACGCAAAAAACTCTGCGAGCCCAAAGCCCCGATGATCGACTCGATCCCGTTGTGCCCCGCCGAACTCCGTCGCGTATGAATCCGCAACGTGCCCAGCGGAAAATCCAGCTCATCCTGAATCACGATCAAATCCGATTCCGGATTCGCCTCGTACTCCGCCACCAGTTCCCGGACCGACATGCCGCTCAGGTTCATGTAAGTCTCAGGCTTGGCCAGCAACACCGTTTCGCCGCCAATCACCGCCCGCGCCGTCAGCGCTCGGCATTGCCGGTTTCTGACTTCAACGCCCAGCTTTCTCGCGATGCGATCCACCGCGAGAAAGCCCACATTATGAGGCGAAAACTGATACTCGATTCCAGGATTGCCAAGACCGACGATCAGTTTCACGCTGGAGATCCTTCGCTCCGCCCAGGATGACGGCGGCGGGCTCAGTTCTTAGCTTGCCAGGAGAAACTGAGCGCAAGCGAAGTTGCCGAAGCGCCCGCCAAACGCTGTCATTTCTTCTCCTTCTTCTCAGCCTTGGGCTTCTCGGCAGCAACCGCCTCGCCCTCTTCTTCGGTCTCCACCTTGCCCTTCTTGATAACCTCAGGCTCGGCCGGAGCAGCCCCCGCTTCCGCCGCCACCGCTTCTGGCGCAACCACAACTTCTTCCTTCACACTGGTTACGTGAGCGACGGGTTGATTCGCGTCCGTTAGAAATTCCAGCTTGTCACTGTGCGGCAAATCAGCGACCCGCAAGACTTTGCCGAACGTCAGGTGACTGACATCGACATCGATGTGGCCAGGAATGTCCCCGGGCAAGCACTCGACCTCCACTTCGCGCAGCATCTGCTCCAGAATCCCGCCTTCGGTCTTCACGCCCGCCGGAACGCCCTGAAGCGTTATGGGCACGCTGACGCGCAAGGCCTTATCCATCGCGATGCGCTTGAGGTCGATATGCAGCAGGTGTCCCTTGATCGGCTCATATTGCCAGTCGACGATCATTGCCTTGGCATTCTCGGCCTGGACGCTCTCGCCGCCATCGATGGCAGGACTAACCACCGCAAGATCAAAAATGGTGTTGTGCCCGCTCTCGGAGCGGAGAATGCGCAGGACGTGGCGTGGATCGACGCTCACCGCCATCGCATCTTTGCCTGCGCCATAGACCACGGCAGGAATCTTGCCTTCACGCCGCACACGCCGCGCCTGGTTCTTTGTGCCTGCCTCCCGCGGGTTCGCTTCCAAGACATTTTGTTCCAATGTGGTTGCCATAATTTAAATTCCTGCCTTACGTAAATAATTTACTGACTGAAGTTTCCTCGTGAATGGACTGAATCGCCCGCCCGATCAACCCCGCGATGGTGAGCACTTTGATCTTGGGTTCCACCTGCGCCTCCGGGGTGAGCGGAATCGTATTGGTCACCACCACTTCGCGAATCACCGAGTTCCTGATGTTACTTACCGCGTCGCCTGAGAGCACGGGGTGAGAAGAGCACGCGTAAACTTCGATGGCGCCATTCTCGACCAACGCCGCCGCCGTCTTCACCAGCGTGCCCGCCGTATCGATCAGATCGTCAATGATCAAGCACGTCCGCCCGTTCACGTCGCCGATCACATGCATCACCTCGGCTACGTTCATTTCCACCCGCCGTTTATCGACGATCGCCAGGGCTGCATCCACCTTCTTGGCGAAAAAGCGGGCCCGCTCCACGCCACCGGCATCCGGCGAAACCACAGTCAGATTCGGCAGATTCAGTTTCTTAAAATGATCCACCAGCACGGGCGACGCGAAAAGATGATCCACCGGGATGTTGAAAAATCCCTGCAGCTGCGGTGTATGCAAATCCACGATCAACGCTCGATGCGCCCCCGCAGTGGTCAGAAGATCCGCCACCAGCTTCGATGAAATCGGCACCCGCGGCTTATCCTTGCGGTCCTGCCGGGCATATCCAAAGTACGGAATCACCGCCGTAATTCGCCGTGCCGACGCGCGCTTGAACGCATCGATCATCATCAGCAATTCGATCAAGTGCTCATCCACCGGCCGGCACGTCGGCTGAATCACGAATATGTCGCAGCCGCGCACGTTCTCCTGGATCTGCACATAGGCTTCGCCATCGGCAAAGCGCGTCACCAGTGCCTGCCCTCGCTGCATGCCGAGGAAGTGGCAGACTTCATCTGCCAGTTGAGCGTTCGCGGTGCCGCTGAAAATCTTGAACTTCTCGTCCACCCTCACACGCGCCTTGCGTTCCGGTTTTTCCTCGGGCATGGGTGGAACCTGCTTCTCGGCTTTCTCCGTCTTTTCGGGCGGCGTCACCAAAGTGGCCATCGTTAGCTCTCAGCTGTCAGCTCTCAGCCGTCAGTCAAACCCCCACTCCCCGCTCTCTCCGCAACTGAGAGCTGATGGCTCACGGCTGACAGCTGTTTTTCTGGCTGGGCCGCTAGGATTCGAACCTAGACAAAGTGCTCCAAAGGCACTTGACCTACCATTAGTCGACGGCCCAGTAAGGACAATCGCTGATTGTCCAATTGTTGATTGTTGATGGAACCCCAAACCCGGGGCACCTTAGATTCTCAATCAACAATCAAAAATCAACAATTAAAAAATTTATCCAGATCGCCGCTAACTGAAAATCCTTCGCCAGTATTCCCGCCTGGTCAGCGAAACCGTGGCCTGCGCCGCCCACCCCCGGCTCCGCAACGTCGCCACTGCTTTGCGAGCCGCATCTTTCGAAGCGAACAGTCCGTATAGCGTTGACCCGGAGCCCGACAGCGACACATACTGCGCGCCTGCGCCGTCCAGCGCACTCCTACCTTCACTCAGTTCGGGATATTCAGGAAAGACGACCTGTTCAAAGTCGTTCTTGATCCCGGCCCGGACAAGCGCGAGAAGCGGATTCTCGGCCCGGCCCCTTCTAAAAGGAGCACCGGAGTAACTCTCGCTTAGCCATGCAGAAAGCGCAAAGCCAAGCTCGTTTATTCTATCGGATGCGTTCTCCATCGTCAATTTCGCGTCGGTGGTCTTCGCGTTCCTGGTTTGGGGACGGGCCCTACCGCCCGCTTGCCCTGACTGCCGAAGGGCCCCGAGTTGTGTGGGGACCGCCGCCCCCGGCTGTCCAGCGGACATTCCAACTCCCCCCTTCCTACTCAAGAGTCGATCCCACTCGGCAAACGCATTCGGAGTCGACACTCCCACCGCCGGTGTGACCACCACGCACGGCATCGCCGGAATATCTTGAAGGGGATAGACCTGCTCCCCGCGGCCCACGCCTAGCACCGTTCCGCCCAACAGGAATAGCGGAAGGTCTGATCCCACCTCGCCCGCAATTCGGAGGCGCTCATCCGCTGGCAAATGCTTGCTCACTGCGCGCTCTAGCGCCAGCAGCGCGGCTGCTGCGTTCGATGAAGCCCCGCCCATCCCGCCCTGCACCGGCAACCGCTTCTCAATCTCGACCACGACCCTCCCTTTCACTTTCATCGCCTGCAATGCTTTCTCTACGATGCGATAGCAAGTATTCGATTCACCCGTTGGAACCCTCCGGTCATCACAGCGAATCTCAATTCCTCGCCCCCGATGCACACTCACGCGAATCACGTCGTGCAGCGCAATGGTTTGGTAGACAGTCAGTAGTTCATGGAAGCCGTCCGAGCGAATCGCCCCGATGCGCAGCCCGAGATTAATCTTGGCGAAGGATCGAACCAGTACCGTCATGGCAGCAAGATTGTAAGCCATTCGACACGATCCGGCGGAAGGGATGCGCGCAACCTTCGGAGATCCACCGATCTGAACAAGTTGCCGACAGCTGGCTTACTGGTAGTCGTAACTCTTCGGTAATCTCGACTGTTGCTGTGCGTTAGCGCACCTTGAATGTTGTGATTTCAATCACAGACCCGTCTAACCACGGTTCCTCCCCATTGGAATCAAGCAAGAGCCGCACACACGCGTGCTGAACCTGTCCAGGCAGGACCCCTGTGTAGCACGATTCCGCGGAGACGGATGCCGGCCGATGCGTGCGGAACAGCAAGTTTGACCGAAATTTCAGCCCACGTTCCGCGATCGGTCGCGTGTAACGGGCGGTGGGCTTTCAGGGGTTTTTCGTATGCGTAGTCTGTTGCTGCGTTGTCTGACGCTGTTTCTACCCGCTGTCCTTACCGTCCTCGCCGTTGGTCAAAACGGCGATAGCGGCTATAAGGTCATCTCTGTTGCCGACGGAGGATCCATCTCCGGGACCATCAAGTGGGCGGGACCCATGCCGCATCAGCTGGATTTTCCCGTCACCAAAGACCCGCAAATCTGCGATCCGGAGGGGAAGAAGACCGTGAGCCTGGAGCGCCTCATCGTCGGTCCCGAGGGCGGCGTGGCTAACACGGTCGTCTACCTGAAAAATGTCTCCGCCGGAAAGGCGATGGCGTTGCCCGAGCAGAGGCGTCATCTTGATCAGAGACATTGCCACTATATTCCGCACATTCTTCTGGTGCCCGCCAACGCAGACCTGCAGATGCAAAGCTCCGACGCCACCCTGCACACCATCCACATGGATGGAGCCGCCAGCTTCAACTTGCCATTTCCTTTCCAAAATCAGATCACTTCGCGCACCATGGCAACGCCGGGCCTGGTCAACCTGCGCTGCAACGGTGGCCACGTTTGGATGAACGCCGAGATGATGGTCGTTCCTCATCCTTATTACGCCGTCACCGACGAGAGTGGGCGCTTTGAATTCAGCAGCGTGCCACCCGGCACCTATCAGATTGTCGCCTGGCATGAAGGCTGGGGATTGGCCGGCAAGGAGCAGGCTTACGACGTCTTGACGGAGCACGCCGTGCAGCGCCCCATCTTCACCGAGCCCAAAACCTGGGAGCGATCCGTCACGGTAAACGCAAATGGATCGAGTACCATAAACTTCGTGATCGGAAGTAAATAGGAGCTGGTTTAGAAAGCTTTGGGAGGGGCACGACGTTTAGTCGTGACGCTCCGGGCCACGAAAGATGCGAACTCTAGCCCCTGGGTCAGCTTCTTGTCGTCTGTGCAAAGCTGTAAAGAATTCGAGCGCGACCCTCAGCAGCAAGTTGAATCCGGGTCGATCCGGGCAAAACCGGGGCAAGGATTTTCAGCCGCGCCGCTTGTACAGCACCGCAAACTCAAACCCAGCATTCGCCGGGAATAACTCCGCGACTTTTCTCAGCCGCTCTGCCAACGCCGAGGGCGCCAGCAGCGGATAATCCCGCTCGCGCAGGTCGTAGTAATCCACGTCCAGATAGAGCGACAGCAGATAGATCGAGATGGTGTCGGCAAACGTGGCTTCGAAGTACTCGTTCTTGAAACACTCCGCGTCCGGACCCCCGGCCACCGCCAACTTGCGAGCCTCCCAGGCATCCAGCGAGGTTTCGCCGCGCGTACCCGCCTCCACCTGCTTCCATGCCAGTTCGCTGAAGTCGTGAGAAACTCCGGCCGCCTCTACCAGCGCGTGCCCCACATTGATATAGAACTCGAACGCTACCGAAAACTTGTCGTCCATCAACCGCGTGGAGATGAAGACGCACTGCGAATCGCCCAGATTGAGATTGCGATGGCACACCGCATTGTCGCTCAGCGTTACATCGTAACGGTCCGCAATCAGGATGTCTTCACCCTGCGTCACCGTCAGCGGCACAAAATAATAAGCCTTGCGTTTCAGCGCTCCAGCAGCCTTGGTTGGTACCGCCGCAATCATCCGCTCTAAATCAAACGAGCTCAGCGAGGTCTCGCCCGCCACGGCATAGCACACCCCATTTCCCGCCTGCGAAACCGGCGTCATCCGGACCACATCCGCGGGGCTCCGCGTGATAGCTGGCGCTGCCTGCGACATTCTTACTATCTTATACACTAGCTCGTATCGGATTCAGGGCCGGGGCACAATGCCGCCAAGATTGCCGGAAGGAGTATTCCGCCGATGAAAGACTTCCCGGAGTTTATGAAGCGCTCGGCAAACAGAATCGCGACCACCAGCCAGGCGACTCCCGGAGTGGAAGGTTACGTCTTCGATGGCGCTGAGGGGAGCCAAATGGCATTCTGGACCTGCCGCGAAATCGCCGTATCGGCACCGCACGCGCACGAGTACGACGAGTACATGCTCGTGGTCCAGGGCCGCTACACGCTGATCATGGACGCGAACAGGATTCCATTAAACGCCGGAGAGGAATACGTGATCCCTCGCGGCGTGTTACACGGAGGCGAAGTCGTTGCTGGAACCAGGACGATCCACGCCTTCGGTGGACACCGCGCGAACCGAATCGTTTCACCGGAGCACGCCTGATATTTTCGGGCTAGATCCCGGTTGCTTTCCACCCCATCCAATCCAGCATCCATCTCCACGTACCATCCTGGTCGCGACCCAGCGGTGGCGGCGGCAAAGGCTCAGCCGGAAACTTCACCGCTTTCCCTCGATACTCATCGGCGAGCCGCTTGAATACCCACCCCTGTTCCTTGACCTTGCCGTCATTCGTGAGCAGCCCCAGGCTGTACTCGAGCGAGTTGAACTCGAATTTGCGGTCCACGTCATGGCTATCCCAATAGGTAAACCAACTCACTCCTGAATCGATGGCGTCCAATACTGCCTTGTCCAGCCATTCCGCCTGCTGCTTTTCATTCAGCGCTTCAATGCAGGTATTGAACTCCTCCGCCCACACCGGCTTTCGCGAATCGCCGGCATACGAGCGGATCAAAGTTGCCATCGCTGCCAGCAGCTTTATGCTCGGAGGATCCGTCGGCCCGCCAAACTTCAAAGCTCCGGACCAGTACGGATAGCAATGCATCACCGGCATCGGCCGCGCCGCCAGCGCCTTCGGAGAAAACGTGGTTGACTCAAACCACGGCAGTTCATCCACTCCATTGACATGAACCCCCTCGGGATCGACAGTCTCCATCACAGCAAACATCTTCGCCATCCATGCATCGCCCAGGCTTGGTTCCGTGCTCCAGCAGGTGTTGATCTCATTTCCAAAATCGAAGCCGATGATGTTTTTCCTCTCCTTCATCACGCGTGCCAGTTGCCGGATCAACATTTCCTGCGCGTTCCAGATCGCAGCATCGGCATAAAAAGCAGATCCAGGTTTGTTGAACGGAGGCAGAAAGAACCACCCACTCAACTGCCCGGTGAAAACCGTCACCACCGCATCCAGATTGCGCTCGCCCATGATCGAGAGCAGTTGGTCGAATCGATCCAGATGAAGCGGGCTCACCCACTTTGGATTGGGCTGAAAATAGGGCCATAGCAGCAGGACGCGCAGATGATCCATCCCCAAAGCGGCGATCGCATCCAAGTCTCGTTTGATGGCGTCCGCCTCCCACTCATTCCAGCAAAACCACCAGTTCTTCGAGGGCGTATAGTTCACGCCGAAGCGGTGCCGGTCCAGCGCAAGAATCCGAGGTTGAGGAGTTGCGGGTGATTCCGCGGCTCCCGTCGCACCGACTCTTAGACAGCTCGAGATTAGGGGCGTCCTTGCAGCAAGTGAGCCCGCTACGGTTGCATTCATCGCTTGTGAAATGAACTCGCGTCGATTCATAACTGACCGCCAATATACTCGCTTTCACCGCCCTTGCTTTACCCCCAATACCACATCCGTGTTACCCCGGGGCGCAACCTTTGAAAGCTTTCGCACGGTTACCTTTGTGCCTCCCACATTGGGGCCATTCCAGTTTGCGCTGGTTTGCCTCACACTGTTTCTGATCCCTTCAGGTGATTTGCGACATGAAAATAAACAGGCGTCATCAAACTCGAACGCAGGGGGTCCTGCCGGTACGGGTGCGGGGAAAAGACGCTTCTGGCGTGCTCTTTGAAGTCCTGGCGCACACTCTCGATGTCACCCCAACCGGCGCCCGGCTGGGCGCGATTCGCCACCAGTTGAGCGCGCTCGACACCCTGGTCGTTCTCTTTCGGCAACGCCGCGTCGAGTTCAGCGTGATCTGGACGCGGTTGGTAGATGGACGGGGTGAGTATCAGGTTGGCTTGCAGTTGCTTTCGCAGGAAAGCGATCCGTGGGGCATGAGCTTGGCTCATTCTAACGCCCAGTCGGCAACCAGATCTTCGGCGTTTTCGGGGGCAGCATGAACCGAAAGGGAATCATTCCATACTTGCGGAGCAAGATATTTTCCAGTGAAGAAGGGCAGGATGTGGCGGAGTATTCCATGATGCTGGCCGTTATTCTTGTCATCGCGATCAGCGCGGTCCGGTTGATCGGATCGAATGCAGGCAATGTGTTTTCGCAGGTCGGCAGCACCATCCAGTAGAGGATGGATTCAAACAAATACCTGGGCGGCTTCGCCGCAGCGCAGTGTCCGATCGTAAACCTGAAAGATCTTTCAGGGCTTCAGAGAGTTGCTCATCATCAGAGCAAAAAGCAGCGGGAGATAGATCACCGTAGCTTGCAACACGTGGCGGGCAAACATCTTCGATCGCGGATTCGTGAGCGGCAGCTTTAAAAAGGCGAGCCGTGCCCCGAAATAAAAAAGTGCGATTCCGAGAACGACCGCTCCCACCATATAAATCTTTCCCGCCATCCCGAAAACGCCCGGCAGAACGCTGAGAGGAATCAAAATCAGAGAGTACACGACGATGCGACGCGCCGTGGACCTTCCATCCTCCTCAACCACGGGTAGCATCCGAATTCCGCCCGCGGCATAGTCCTCGCGGTAGAGCCAGGCGATCGAAAAGAAGTGCGGGAACTGCCAGACGAAAAGGATGGCGAACAAGATCAAAGTGCCCCACTCCAGTTGTCCCCGTACCGCTACCCATCCTAAGACTCCCGGCATCGCTCCCGGAAAAGCCCCTACGAAAGTGCAGATCGGCGAGATGCGTTTCAACGGTGTGTAAGCGGCTAGATAAACCACCGACGTGAGGAAGGTCAGCAGACCGGTGAGGGGGTTGGTAAAGTATGCGAGATAAAGCGACCCGCCCAACGTCGCGACCAGACCGGCGGTGGTGGCATGAAACAAGCTCATGCGGCCTGTAGGGAGTGGACGCTGCGCGGTGCGGCGCATGTGCCCGTCCACTTTGTATTCCATCACTTCATTCAGAGCCGCCGTCCCGCTTGAGACCAGGCCGATTCCCAGCAGGGCGTGAAAAAGTCCCCAGGACAGCGAGGAAATGCCGGCTTTCTGCGCGCCGAAATAGTAGCCGCACCATGCGGTCATCACGATCAGGGTGGTGACGCGGGCTTTCATCAATTCGGCATAATCACGCAGGAGTAAACTCGCCTGCCGGCGAAATTCGGGCATTGGTTTGGTCATGGCGCTCATGGTCGATCAGTGGTGTGGTTGTCGTACCGCGTTGGGTGCACTCTCAG
Organism: Candidatus Sulfotelmatobacter sp.; assembly: GCA_049515395.1. Classification (GTDB taxonomy): domain Bacteria; phylum Acidobacteriota; class Terriglobia; order Terriglobales; family Acidobacteriaceae; genus Sulfotelmatobacter. The sequence continues at coordinate 26,267 of JBEKUD010000049.1, forward strand.
GCTCAATCGTTGTCACCGCTCATGACACTTTCCCGGGCGAGCGCGCTAGGTTGACCCACAATCCACCCAAGGATTGCATAGCTACTCTTCTAAACTTCGAAAGTCAAGTCAAATCAGGCTGAAGCCGCAAAGCAACAAGCGGTTCGATGCCCAAACTCCAAACCAAGAGCTACTTGCTTGCCGATGCCCCGGACTGAGTGAAAGGCTCCGGAGGATCAAAAAAGCACTGATGCCACAGAGCCGCATCAGAAAGCGTTCCCGCCTTCCACTGTTGCAGCGTGAGGAAAGTAGCGGCAATCATTCCCCCGTCAGCGGAATCAAAGATTACCACAATCCCAGCAAGTTCCTGCGTCTTCTGTGCCAGTTCTGAATAGCCCTTATCCAATACGGACTTAGCGAATTCCAGTCTGAGTTGTGGACTTGGATCTTTGGCATTTTCATCGGTCTGCTCCACCGAAACGATTTTCACCCTCATACCACGGAGAGGAGCCCAATCTCCGGGAAAGGGTGCGATCTCTTCGCGAGACACATGGAAAAGCTCGGCTGCGGCGGGCAGGGACGACGAACTGGGGGGCGCATCGCTGTCCGGAACACTCTCGGGCATTTCAAGGTTGTTGCGCCAGATCCAACCGCGGGACAAGCCTGAAATACGCACGTGCACCCAATCGCGATCGAAATTCAACATCTCGAACTCATCGTGGGCGCTTGCCAGGAATAGAGTCCTGGCGTTCAAACTGGGCGCTGCCACCACGGGAGTTCCAGACTTTTTCACGGCCACTATGTTCTTGGGATGTGCCTGATTCTTGAGAACCTCCTGCAAGCTGTCGACTTCGGTCTGGAGCGGGCCAGCGGTTTTGTCGGGAGGTTTGGATCCAGTTTGGGGATTCGCCTGTGCCTGCGCCGACAGGCTTTGGGACAATGACGAGGAGTACTTGCCGTTTTCTTCAGGCAGCCGCGGCACGGGCGCTGAGATCGTTGGTTCAGTCGCGGCGGAAGGATTTGAGGGCGGGTTCGCGGGAAGGTTGGCCGGTTGCTGCGCAGTAGCCGTGGTTGGACGAGCCGCAGCAGGAGGCAAGTTGTTGGCGGCGAGTTGGTCCGCCAATTGATCAAGGGCATCGGCTTCAAGGCGCCCGTTGGACGTGAGTAATTGATATCCCGATTTAGACGGGACAGGATCGCCATACCACGCAGTAACTTGTACGCTTACCCGTACTACGGAGCCGCCCGATGGCGTCGAGCTGACCTGAAATTTTGACTGATAGTAGCCGCGTTGATAGCGTTCCAAGGGATGAGCCGCAGAGCTGGCGAAACCGTCCAGCAGGGGGAGACGCCCGGAAGTTTGCATCTCCTTCAGGGTTTTCTCGATGGTGGCTTTGGATTGGGGGAAGGCCCTTTCGTACTCATTACTTTGAGCGTAGGTCGATGACGCGCAGCCAGACAAAGCAATCGCCCCGAGCATGAACCAAGCGATTCGAGCAACTTTCCTTTGTACTTTCATTGCAGCAGCTCCAGCTGATCGCGCTGCATCCATCCGTGCTGGCCGTCGCGCGTTTCCACCCCATACCAATACGGCGTGGAGATCACAACCAACACTTCTGTGCCCGGGGGGAGCAACTCCAAAGTGCTCGCCGTGTGAAATGGAGCGGACTTGAGCGGTGCGCCCGGCGCTTTGACGATGCGCTCGACTTGCTTGCGCAGATCCTTAACGCGCTCTTCCAACGTCTGGCCGGGGGGAGCTGGTGCGGATGCCGGAGGTTCCGAGGACGGGGTTGTCACTCCTTGCAAGGAGATATCGGAGTTACGTTCCATCGCCGAGGCGGACTGTGGAGGCTGTTGAGGCGGAGTGGCAGACACGGAATTATTGTCCGCCGTGTTGGTCGCCAGATTCTGCTTCCGCAGCAGCCGCTCCTGGCGTTCTTTTTGAGCCTCGGCAGTCTGGGCCTTCATGATCTCGATGCCGTCAAGGTGTTCCCGAATGTCCTTGTACTCGGCGCTCTCGATCGATCCATTGGATTGGTGGACGGTACGGCGGAAGTCTTCTTGAAATAAAGCATCGATGCGCAGAACTGTGTTCGAATCTCCCTGGGGCTGAACCACGTAGCGCACGACCAGGGTTCCGACGTCGCCACCATCCTTGAAGTTTCGGGGATCGATCGCCTGGGTCCGCACTTTGTAGAAAACTTTGCCGCCCTGATCCCACGGCGAAAATACCTGCGGAGTATTAGCGGCCTTTGCTCCCCCGACGAACTCGTCTTTGTTGTATTCCTTGGTTCCCCGGATCACGCCGTTCTGGGCAATATCGTCCACCACTTGCGCCACTTCTGCCGGGGGCAAAGGGATATTAACGATAAGGCCTTCGCCGTAGGTCAGCTTATCTTTCGCGGGTGTGGGAACTGGAACCGCAGCCAGCAAAACGAAGGCCAGGATGAGCGAAAAGATCGAACTGGCCGACAGGACTGGCGCGACATCAACCGAGCGAAATCGCGGGTCAATGATGTCATCCCCGGCGGGGGATTTCTTGCTCGGGGAAAATGCACGCCAACCCTTGGACCCTACCTGACCACTCACGCTGTTCACCGTTTCCTGAAACAAAGTCTCGTATGATCGGCACAAAGCTGTCAACTGCAGGCGGCGATCTAACTCCGATGCCAATCAAAGTTCCAGAATGTTGCGAAAAGAGACTTTGTAAAATTTTAGTAAAAAAAATTCCTGAAACACCTTGCACTTCTCATTTCGGGTGTAGTAGGATTCGCCTCCGGTAAGGTGGTAGGACCTCCATCAAAGGGTCAGACGCGCGGTTGGATGGGAAGGGGTTTCCCGTTTAACGGCTGAAGTTTCTTTTCGCTTCGTGGGTTATGCGGTCTAACAAAAAACTGATTTTGATGTAACGCCGAGGAGTCCGGTCATGCACGCTATGAAGCGTTTGCGGCTTCGCAGTATCGCCGAGTTCGCGACCTCGCTTTCTGCTGTTTCTTTGATTCTCATCTCCTTAGTGTTGACGTGCAGCCAGCCTGCGAATGCGCTTCCCGCGTTCGCCCGTAAGTACGGTTTGCGCTGCTCTGCCTGCCACGAGTCCTGGCCGATGTTGAATTACTTTGGGCAAAAGTTCAAAGACAACGGCTACCAGTTGATGAATGACCGCGATGCCCCGATCTGGCAAAACCCCGGATATTGGCCGGTAACGTTCCGCATCACCCCCATCTGGCATCGCGTCAGTACCGGCAAAGTGCTGGTCGACACCTATTCGGCGGGAAGCCCCACGCCGACGGGGTCGGCGGTACAGCGCGTGACCACTTCCGGCTTTGACCTGAGCGGCCTCGACTTCCACACCGGTGGAACGTTGGAAAAGAACTTCTCGTTCTACTTGCTGCCCTCTTCGGATCCGACCGGCGCGTTCCACTTCGAAAGCGTGTTTGCCCGGCTCGATAACCTGTGGGGCAGTCCGTGGCTTAACGTCAAGCTCGGTAAGTTCGAACTGGACAACCTGCTTTCCGAGAAGCGCATTCTGACGCTGACCGGCAACGGCGGAATCTACCAGATCTATCACTTCATCCCGCAAGGCGATGGCAACATATTCGGCCAGATGGGTGACAACCAACTCGGTGTCGAAGTGATGGGTCACTCCTACAACGACCGCACTCGCTACTCAGGCGCGCTGCTCAGTTCGAATGACGGAACGACGCAGCTTCCCTACGGTAGCGCCTATACCGGATTCTTCGCCGCCAGCCAGGCCTTCGATGCCGGCAGGTCGGGAGTGCAGCGAGTTGGCTTCTACGCCATGGTCGGCCAGGCGCCAACGACCTGGCTCACGCAAACTGGTCCGAGCGGATCGATGGTAATTCCCGGCTCCGGCATCGGCAACAAGGGTTTCAGCCGCGAGGGCTTCGTTGGTCAGTTTTACTTCGGCCAGCATGTCGACCTTCAGGTGGTGACTCAACATGGCGAGGATAGCGCCTGGTTTGGCCAGGGCTATGGCGATTTCATCGACGGCATCGCCAGCGGCAACAACACCACTGGAACCACCCTTTCCGCGGGAGCCCGAAACCCAACCTGGAACGGTGTGTTGTTTGAACCTCACTACGTGTACAGCCCGCAACTGATCTTCATCGGACGGTATGAGACCATCCGGATGTCGCAACAGTCAACTCCGGGGACAGCTCAGAATTTCGGCAATATCTCGACCTACACCATCGGCTACCGTTACAACCCGTTCATGACTAGCCGCGCCGGCTTTGCCTGGCACAACGAGTACAACTGGTTGCACCAGGACGGTACGGGTCCGTCTCTGGGTCTCTCTAGCGCCAACATCAACACGAGCGAGTTGTTGCTCGGATTTGACTTTGATTTCTAAGCTTCGACTTTCAAGAGGGATAGACATGCGGACAAGATTGGTGAAGTGGTCGCTTTGGTTGGGCGCGGCTGCATTTTTGGCGCTCCCGCTGACTTCATCGGCACAGCTCGCGTATGAAGACATACAGACACGGATTGGCGCGGAGAGCCACGTCGGAAATATTACCGGTCACGCCAAGGACGCCAAGGCCGACTACCGCCGGTACTGCGTCGGATGCCACGGTGAGCTGGGCGATGGCAATGGCGAAAACGCGAAGTGGTACGAGCCGCCCTTGTTCCCCAAGCCCCGCGACTTCCAGTTGGGCGTGTTTAAGTGCCGCTCCACCCCGAGCGGGACTTTGCCCACTGATCAAGATCTTTTCGATACCATCGCTCGCGGCATGGACCGCTCCACTATGCCGCAGTGGAGCACCTTCACCAAGCAGCAGCGCGCTGACCTGGTGGCCTGGGTCAAGCACTTCTCTCCGCGTTGGACAAACGAAAAACCGGGAACCCCAATCACCATTCCGCCTGAGCCCGGGGTTACTCCTGAGCGCATCAAGGCAGGCCGCGACGTATTTGCTCGCGTGCAGTGCTGGAAGTGCCACGGGGTGCAGGGTATGGCCAATGGGCCTTCAGCTCCCACTCTCACCGACGATCTGGGCCGCCCGATTGAGGCTTTCAACTTTACTACGGGCGCAAGGCCCAAGTGCGGCGAGACCGATCAGGACATTTACAGAATTTTCATGACCGGCCTGGATGGTACACCCATGCCGTCATTTGCGGACAATATCAAGCCCGACGAGGCGTGGGACTTGGTTTTCTATCTGCGAACCTTTATGAACCAGCATAGCAAGGAAAAAGAGATGGCGAAGCAGCTCAATCTGAAGCCCGTCGATCCCAATGCACCGGCGGGCCAACAGTAGGGCTACAATCGGCGCCGCAGGAAAAGTTTTCAGCGTTACAGGTTCAAGGAGAAAGACCTATGAGAAGTCGATACAAATCTGCTGCCGTGCTAGCGGCAGTGGTTCTGCTAGGTTGTGGCGCACTGATTCTGAATCAGAGTGTCAGCGCTGCGGGAGAAGGCAAAATCAGCGGTACGGTTAAGCTCGACGGCACGGCTCCCCATATGAAGGGCATCGACATGTCGAAGGATCCTTAT
>JBEKUD010000050.1:0-31675 GCA_049515395.1 Candidatus Sulfotelmatobacter sp.
TCCCTGCCCGTGGTGCAGCGCCAAGGCCGCGACTATGTTGGATTGCTGGAACTGCTTGAACCACTGGGCGCAGTCAGCGCCAAGCTGGAGGGCCCGCGGTGGCGTCTCCGTTACAACAACGTTCTCGGGGAGTTTACCGACGACAAAAACCGTGTCCGCATCCAGGGACGCGATGCTGACCTCCCCGCAAAATTCATTCTTGAAAATGGGCGCGGCTTCGTCCCGCTTGCTTCGCTCAATTCCATCTTGCCTCGCTTTCTGGGGGGGCCGGCGATTCTGCACGAGGAGTCCTACCGACTCTTTATCGGTACCGTCGCTACCCACTTCACTGCCTCGGTTGCCACGGACGATCCCTCTCATCTCGTCTTCCAATTCACTGCCCCTGTCAATCCCTCCGTTGCCACTGAACCCGGCAAACTGCGCATGACGTTCTCTCACGAACCACTCACTGCGCCCGCTTCTCCCACGCTGACTTTCTCCAGCAAATTAATTCCTTCGGCGACGTATTCCGAGAGCAACGGTGCAGCCGAAATCGCACTCAGCACTACCGTCCCGATCATGGCGGGATTCAGCAATGACGGACGGACCATCACCCTGGTCCCCGCGAAATCGCAAATCACCGCGGCTACAAGTCCAAAGCCAGCCGCCCCCCAGCCACAAAACGTTCCCGCCACGCAATTGCCTCCACCGTTGACTCCTTCATACGCTCCACGCCGGTACTTCGCAGTGGTCGACGCCAGCCACGGTGGTACGGACCGCGGCGAGGCCCTCAGTTCCACACTCGTGGAAAAAGATGTGACGCTCGCGGTTGCCCGCCTGCTTCGCCAGGAACTCGAGAGTCGCGGCATCTCCACGCTCGTCCTTCGCGACTCCGACGCCAGTCTTTCGCTCGACGATCGCGCCTTCTTCGCCAACACGACTCATGCGGCGATATACGTCGCCCTACATGCCGCCTCGAGCGGTCACGGGGTTCGACTCTACACAGCGATGCTTCCTTACGCGGATACCGAGGACCGCGGTCCCTTCCATTCCTGGTCGAATGCCCAGTCTTCCTTCATTCCGCTCAGTCAAGCGACCGCGGGAAGCATCGCCGAGACATTAAGGAGGATTCAGGTTCCGGTCCGGATCCTTATCGCGCCTCTTCGTCCGCTGAATAATGTGGTCAGCGCTGCGATTGCCGTCGAGGTCGCTCCGCCCGCATCCGACGTTTCCGCTCTCAACTCGCCCGATTATCAGCAACTCATCGCCGGCGCCGTCGCCAACGGAATCGTAGCCATTCGCTCCCAACTCGGAGCCGCGCCATGATGCAAGGAAATTGATTTGACACCCATGATCCCACGCCAGTTTCTGATCGCCCTCTCTATTTTGCTCGCGGCTGTCCTCGGCTTGAGCATCTACGCCTGGCACATGCGGGGGCGTGCCGCCGCAACTTCCGTGTCCTCTGTCGACACCGGTCCGGTGGTCGCTCCTGTCGCCGGCGTAACCGAACGCGTCACTCTATTTGTTGCCTACGATGACCTCGGCATATTGCGTCCCCAGCCGGCGCAGATTTCTATGCCTTCAGTCCGCCAGCAGCGCGCCGAAGAGGTGCTACGCGCCCTGATCGCTGTTTATCTCGAAAAAACTTCACCTCACTCGCTACCCCCCGGCTCTGCCATTCGTAGTGTCTATCTGGTCGATCCCGGTCTGGCCGTCATCGACGTCAATGCCGCCTTCGCCGACGGCCATCGCTCCGGTGTGCTAGCCGAAGAACTTTCGGTTGCCTCTCTCATCGAAACACTTTCCGCTAATATTTCGGGCATCGTGAAAGTGAAAATCCTGGTGGAAGGTAAACCGCGAGATACGTTGGCCGGGCACGCGGATTTATCCAGTTTGTTCGACGTCTCCGCCATCAACCAACTAACGTCGCAGCTTCAATCGACGCAGTGAGCAGTTCCGCAAGGACTGCAGCCATAACTTTCAGTAGCAGTTCTTTGGTCACCCCTTAGGGACTACGGCGCAGCGCCTCACCTGCTCCAGTCACCCGGGCTGGGACTTCGGGACTGGGTTAGGCAGCCCGAATGTCACCAATCTGGTGAACAACGGGCGGTAGCAATTGCCTCATGAGCTTGCGCGGAACGCTGCTTGAAATCGAGTCTTCATGATGCGTTCCGCGTGAGCTTCATTCCGCCACTTATTGAGGACATCTCGGCTGTCTCCTCGACCTGAACCGGCATGGATCAGCGATGGTATAGTGGTATGACTGCAATGATTTCCCGTTAATTCCGGTCCAGGAAGACAATAAGGGCGAACCGCTTTCTAAAGAATTCCTATCTTCATTTCCGAAGGACGACTCCTCATGGCCATTGCCACGATCAATCCTGCGACCGGTGAAACCCTCCGCACCTTTCAACCCCTTTCCAACGACGAGATCGAGCAAAGACTTCAACTCGCGGTAAGAACCTTTCACGCCGAGCGCAAGACTTCCTTTGCCGAGCGCGCCCGCCGGATGGTGAAGGCCGCCGAGATTCTCGAGCGCGACAAAGCCAAGTTTGCCCATCTCATGACGCTCGAAATGGGCAAGCCGTACAAAGCCGCCGTCGCCGAAGCGGTGAAGTGCACCACAGCGTGCCGCTACTATGCGGAGAACGCCGAAAAGATTCTTAGCGACGAAGTTGTCGAAACCGGCGCCCCCATCGGGACCAAGAAGAGCTTTATCCGTTACCGTCCCATCGGTCCCATCCTCGCGGTCATGCCGTGGAACTTCCCTTTCTGGCAGGTGATTCGCTTTGCTGCTCCTGCGCTCATGGCTGGCAATGTCGGACTTCTCAAGCACGCCTCGAACGTTCCCCAGTGCGCCCTTGCGATTGAACAGATTTTTCTCGAAGCGGGATTTCCGGCTGGCGCTTTTCAGACGCTGCTCATCGGCTCGCAGCAAGTGGAGGCGATTCTCAACGACCCGAGAGTCGTCGCCGCAACACTCACCGGCAGCGAACAGGCTGGTATCGAAGTTGGAGTCGCCGCCGCCAAGCGCATTAAGAAAGTCGTCTTGGAACTCGGTGGCAGTGACCCTTTCATCGTCATGCCCAGCGCTGATCTTGATGCCGCTGTCGCCACTGCCGTCGAGGCGCGCGTCATCAACAACGGGCAATCCTGCATCGCCGCCAAACGTTTCATCGTCCACGAATCCATTGCCGCCGGCTTCGAAAAGAAGTTCGTGGATCGTATGAAGAATCTGCGCATCGGCGATCCCTTTGACGAGAAGACCGAACTCGGCCCGCTCGCCACCGCCAGCGCGGTCAAAGACCTCGATGCCGATGTGCAGAAAACCGTGAAAGCCGGAGCCCAACTCCTGACTGGCGGCCACAAACTTGACCGTCCCGGCAACTATTACGCTCCTACGGTTCTCACCAACATCCCGAAGGAATCTCCTGCCTACCGCGAAGAATTCTTCGGCCCCGTGGCCTCGCTGTTCCGCGTCAAGGATATCGACGAAGCCATCAGCCTCGCCAACGACAGCCGCTTCGGCCTCGGCGCCAGCGCCTGGACCAGCGACGACCGCGAGCGCGAGCGCTTCATCAACGAACTCGAGTCCGGCATGGTCTTCATCAATAAAATGGTCGCCTCCGACCCGCGCATCCCCTTCGGCGGCGTAAAAAGTTCGGGCCATGGCCGCGAGCTCGCAACCAACGGCATCCGCGAATTCATGAATATCAAAACCGTGTGGATCGCGTAGAAGGCAAGAAGAAACGAATCCCGGGGGGACAGCCGCCGCCTCGCCGGCTCTCCAGATCTTTCCTGCGATCTTCCGCGTCCATTGGGGTCCGGGTTCTACCGTTTAGCCTACCGACTAGCAATCCAATGGACAAATCCGTTTATACGCAGTTAATAACACTACTTGAGGAATGGATGAAAAAAGCAATATCAGCCGCTGACGCCAACCGGAGATTCTCCCCGCTCCTCAGAGACGTCCGCGAAGGGCAAAGCTACGTCGTGACCGAGCCACCGAAGACCGGTCGCGAGCATCGCTCCCGTCAACCAGCAGACCGCTTAACAGCGGCGCGCGTTCGCAACTCCTTGCTGAAGCGCCTGCGCCACGAGCCGGCCGTAGACATTGGCCGATGGAAAAGAGATGCATTGTATATGAGTGCTGCCCGGGACCAAAGATGAGGCTCGCGCTCGATACCAATCTCCTGGCTTATGCCGAGGGATTGAGCGGCTCTTCCCAAAAGAAGTTGGCGGTAGAAATTATCGAAAAGCTGCCGCCCGATAGCACACTTCTTCCGGTACAGGTACTCGGAGAACTCTTCCATGTACTTGTCCGCAAAGCCAAACGTCCACCCGATCGCGTACGGGCCGCAATCTTAAGCCGGCAGGATTCTTTTCCGCTGATTGAGACCTCCCCCACAGTCCTGCTCGCCGCAGCCGATCTAGCCATCGACCACCACCTCACCATGTGGGACGCCATTATGTTCTCCGCCGCTGCGGCTGCCGGAGGCCGCCTCTTGCTCTCTGAGGATTTGCCATCCGGTTTCACCTGGAGCGGAGTAACGGTTGCGAATCCGTTCGCCCCTGTAAGACACGAACTGCTAACCGCATTACTCGGAACTTGACCCGCGGATCAGGCTTCAAACCTCTACTGCCGCAGCGTCAACCCGCTCAAAATCCCTTGCTGCCTCGCGATCAGCGCCTGCACGCCCTGCCGCGCGAACGCCATCAGCTTCGCGAATTGCGCCTCATCGAACGCTTGCCGCTCCGCCGTCGCCTGCACTTCCACCATCTTGTGTCCCGCCGTCATCACAAAATTCATGTCCACATCGGCGCGCGAGTCTTCTTCATAACAGAGGTCGAGCAGAACTTCTCCGTCCACAATTCCCACACTTACTGCTGCCACAAAATCCCTCAGCGGAACCGAAGTCAACGTCCCGGCCTCCACCAACTTTTCCAGCGCCAGCCCCAGCGCCACAAACGCTCCCGTAATCGACGCTGTCCGCGTCCCGCCATCCGCCTGAATCACATCGCAGTCAATCCAGATCGTGCGCTCCCCCAGCCGCGTCAAATCCGTGACGGCGCGCAACGACCGCCCAATCAGCCGCTGGATCTCATGCGTCCTCCCGCTCTGCCTTCCCTTCGCCACTTCCCGCGACGTCCTGGTCAGCGTCGCCCGCGGGATCATCGCATACTCGCTCGAAATCCATCCCTTGCCCGTATTCCGCATAAACTGCGGCACGGTCTCTTCGATGGATGCGGTACAAATCACCCGCGTATTTCCCACCTCGATCAGCACCGATCCTTCCGCAGTGGTAATAAAGTCCGGAGTGAGGATCACGGGCCGCAATTGATCCACAACGCGATTATCCGATCGATAGAACATAAGCGAGGATTGTAAACGATGGGGTGTGCACACCCTGACTTCCCCCAGACCTGCTGCCTTGCAGCACGATTTGATCTTGGTTGGCGCAGCGCTTCAGCGCAGCGATAAGAACCTGCGTTCTTTGCGACGCAATAACCGCGCGTTCGCCTCGCTTCCTTATCAACCCACCCCGTGGAGAGTTCTCCTCCATCTCTCCGCCGCGTTACACTCTTAACGTCAGAAGTCTGATCACTGGACACACTGGCCACTGAACACTAATCGCTAATCGCTGACCCAAGGCCCCATGCCAACCCTGATCCCGCAACCTACCCGCATCCCATCCGCCGGCAACAAACCCAAGCTCATCGACGAATACATCGGGCGCGTCAACTCTCAAACCGCTTCCACCAGCATCGCCCACATGCATAGCCCCGCCGGATGGCTGGAGCCTGGCCAAACTCCTGCGTTCGACGAGTTCAGCGTGGTTCTCAAGGGCACTCTCCGCGTCGAACACAAGAACGGATCTCTCGAGGTTGCCGCCGGGCAAGCGGTCATCGCCCACGCCGGTGAATGGATCCGCTACTCCACTCCTCACGAAGGCGGAGCCGAGTACATCGCTGTCTGCCTCCCCGCTTTTTCCCTGGAGACCGTCCATCGCGACGAATAGTTCCGGCACCCAATGGGGGAGGGCCGCCCTCGCCGGTCCCGTCCAGCACAGCTCGGCGGCTTTCAATTCGATAGAATCAAACTCATGCCCAACCGCTCCGTAGCAGTCTTCGACCTCGGCGGCGTACTCATCGATTGGAACCCTCGCTATCTATACCGGAAGCTCTTCAACGGAGACGACGCCGCCATGGAGCATTTCCTCACCACGGTCTGCACTCCGGCTTGGAACTCAAAGCAAGATGCCGGACGCTCCTTTGCCGAAGCCTGCGCCTCTCTGAAGTTGGAGCATCCCACGCACTCCGATCTGATCGACGCCTGGTTCCATCGCCAGGCAGAGATGCTCACTGGCCCTATCCCTGGCACCGTGGACATTCTCGCGGAATTAAGAGCTCGCGGCGTTCCTCTTTACGCCCTCAGCAACTGGTCTGCGGAAACTTTTCCTCTATCCCTGAAGAGATTCGAATTCTTACATTGGTTCGATGGGATTCTGCTCTCGGGCGAAGTCCGTCTACTCAAACCCGACCCGCGCATCTTTGAGCTTTTCTTTGAAACTCATTCTGTCGACCCTGCCGATACTGTTTACGTCGACGACCTGAAACCAAACGTAGACGCCGCCACCTCTCTTGGCATGCACGGCATCCTCTTCACCGATCCTCAGGCGCTTCGCATCGAACTCGAGAAGCTGGGCCTGTTGGATCCGGTTGCCCAAATTGACCACGCCGCCGCTTGGGTATCCGATCTCGAGCGCGCCCGCGCCTTCTACGAACGTTGGTTCAAAGCCAGCTCAAGCCCCGTGTACTCAAGTACAAACCGCGACTTCAAATCGTACTTTTTATCGCTTGGTTCCGGCGCTCGTCTCGAACTGATGGCGTCGCGTGGCGAATCTGCCAGACCCGCACATCTCGCCATTTCTCTCGGCTCGCGCGAAGCGGTGGATCGTTTGGTGAAAGAGATGGAGACCGACGGAGTGCGCATCGTGAGCCAGCCCAGGCTAACGGGAGACGGATATTACGAAGCCTTGATCGCCGATACTGAAGGCAATCTTCTGGAGATCACAGCCTAAGATTTCCATGACCTTGCTCGTGCCCAGAAAGGGTGCTCAATCCTTCAGTTTTATCGAGGGTTCAGCCTTTGATGTCAGCATTCTCACTCGGTCAATCGCGCCTCAACCTCACACCCAGTTTCTTTTCTTTCGTCGACGTTTTCTCAGCAACTCCTCGCGCTTCCGGCGCCACCGCACCCACACTCTTTCCCAGCGACGCCGCTATCGCCTCCTCCACCGCCCGCAACTCGTTCTTCTTCCCTAATCTTCTCGCCCGTTTACTCATACGCTCATCATGTCACACTGCGGCTATGCCGATGTAAAACGCTAAAACTCCTTCCTACTCCCACTCAATCGTTCCCGGCGGCTTCGAGGTAATGTCGTACACAACGCGATTGACGCCTTTCACTTCATTTACAATCCGCGTAGAAATATTCTTCAGCACTTCATGAGGCAGCGGAACCCAATCCGCCGTCATTCCGTCCTCCGAGCTCACCGCCCGCACCGCGCATGTATACGCATATGTCCGCATATCGCCCATCACACCCACCGACATTACCGGCAACAGCACGGCGAACGATTGCCATATTTTCGTATACAGCCCGGCGCTCTTGATCTCGCTCACCACAATGTCGTCGCACCCCCGCAGCAAAGTCAGGCGCTCCGGTGTCACCTCGCCAAGAACGCGCACCGCCAACCCGGGCCCTGGAAACGGTTGCCGCTGCAAAATCTCCTCCGGCACCCCCAGATCACGACCGATCTTGCGGACTTCATCTTTGAACAAGTCTTTCAGCGGCTCGATCAATTTCAACTTCATTTTCTCCGGCAGCCCGCCCACATTGTGATGCGACTTGATTACCTGCGATGGTCCCCGCACCGATCGCGATTCAATCACGTCCGGATAAAGTGTTCCTTGCACCAGCCACTTGACCTGACCTTCTTCCTTCTCAATGCGGCGGCCTTCCCGCTCAAACACCCTGATGAACTCGTTGCCGATGATTTTGCGCTTCTTCTCCGGATCACTCACGCCTTTCAGCTTGCCGAGAAAGCGCTCGGTGGCATCGACGGCATCAAGGTGCAATCCCAGCTTGTCGTGCAACATCTTCTGGACTTTTTCGAACTCATTCTTGCGCAGGACTCCATTGTTCACAAAGATGCACGTCAGCCTCGACTTGCCCTTCGAGTCGCGCAAAGCTCGATCGACGAGGACCGCCGCAACCGACGAATCCACTCCCCCCGAAAGCGCGCAGATCGCCCGTCCACTACCCACTTGTCTGCTGACGTGTTCCACGGTGGAATCAATAAAGTGCTGCGGCGTCCACGTCGGTTTCGCGCCACAAATCTCGAACACAAAATTGCGAAGAATCTCAGTTCCGTTCCGCGTGTGGTGAACCTCAGGATGGAACTGCACCGCGAACCACTTCTTTGGGACGTTCTGGATTCCCGCGACCGCGTGAGCGGTCTTAGCCGTAAGCTCAAATCCTGGCGGCAGCTCCAGAGCCTCATCCCCGTGCGACATCCACACCGCCTGTCGCTTCGCAAGGCCTCGAAACAATATCGACTCGGCGACGATCTCGATCTCAGCGTGCCCGTACTCCCGCTTATCAGCCGGCCGCACCTTTCCGCCCAGCGTGTGCACCATGTACTGCAGCCCATAACAGATGCCAAGCACGGGGATGTCGAGTTCAAACACCCGCGCGTCGGCCGGCGGTGCATCTTTGTCGTATACCGACCACGGCGCTCCGGAAAGCACAATCCCAATCGGTTCGTAGCTCTTCACCTCATCGACTGGGGCCGTGCAGGGAAGCACCACGGAAAAGACATTCTGTTCGCGGATGCGGCGCGCAATGAGCTGCGTGTATTGCGCCCCGAAATCGAGGATAACGATTGATTGATTGGCTAGCGATGGCCTCAGTATGGATCGGTTTTCCACGGATGAGTTTCTCAAATCGGATGCCGCGTGTAAAGCTTTGCACCCCTACATCCTCTACATCCTCTACATTTCTCTACCTTGGGGCTGGGCTCGCAGCAAGCTATGTCTCAAAGGGCTATATTTGGAATATCGCTCAGGATTAATTCCTCGCGATCAATTGTGTTGTCGGGAACGATTCCTGCCGAGTGGAATGGCGGCGGGAGGGCGGACGTTGTGAGCAACGGATCCGGCATATCGGCGATGAAAACGTAGCCAGCGAGACGCGCCATGTAGAGCCAGTCGGCAACTGCGAAATAGGCGAGAATGACGAACATCGCCACTGCAATCACGAGGCGCGACGGCGCGACTCGAATGAAGGCCAGAGGCAGCGATGCGAAAGTGACGGCTACGCTAAAGGCGAACAAGTGAGCCAGGCCCGTCCAAGTGCTCACCACAAACACGGCAGCCATGTGCTTCCGGAAAAAGGCAACCGCCGCGCAAAACGCGCACAGCGCGTCTTCGCCGTCGCGGACAGCGAAGATCCCGGCTAGCGACAACCACCAATTCAAATTCCACCCGGAAATGCCGATCAATGCCGCTAGCCCACAAAACAGAGCGGCCGCCAAGCCCGGTCGCGGGTGAGCATTGGAAGAAATGAACCCGGCAAGAATCGCCGTACCACACAAGGCGAGAATCACTGCGAGGAACACAATCACTCGCAGGAAATTGAGATCGATCAAGGCGCGAATTGTCCGAGGCCCTTCGCGGCCGAATATTCCATTTCTGTCATGGCAAACAATGTCTCCTCGAAAGTATCCGATCAGCGCGCGAACAATTGCCAGGCGACCGATGGAAGCGGCAATGATCCACAACGCAGAAAGCGCCAAGGCCAAAAGCAAGGCGGCCAGCAGACCGCGATTAACGGTGCCCCGCAGCATTTGTGTAATGGCTCGTGCCACGAGCACAGGGTGTCGAGTCGACAGAAGCACCGAGTTAGCCCGGGTTACGGGTATGCTATCGAGATATTCAATAAAACCAAAACTCAACAAGGCAGCGGTGGCTGCCCCAAACGTCCAGCGCCAGGCAATTTCCGCAGACGTGAGCGACGGGCGGCGAAAGGCGGCGCGGAAGCCTTCGATCGTAGGCGATGGCGAGGACATTCACGATGCTTCCGGATTAGGATACCGCACCTTGCTGAAGACGGCGATTCGACTCTGAAGATTCACCGCCGAGGTGCGATCAAGAAACTTTACATATATCGTGCAACGATATGTGCATCCCGCCCTGGCGAGTGAGCCTCTGTTCAAGAAAGTACCGAGAATAAGCTCTCGGAGAGTACAGAGGTGAAATGATTACCATACTTCGCTTCATTCGCTGCGGTAGCGCTGGTGCTCTCATGGAGCGCCTTCGCAAAAGACAGCCATTCTGCAAACTTCACTCTATCTGACAGCGTGCAAGTTGGTACTGCACCGCTTTCTCCGGGAAACGACAAGGCCGAGTGGACGGGGCCGGCGGACAAGCTAACGGTCAACATCATGAGGCATGGCAAGACTGTCGCCACCACGCAGGGGAAGACGCAAGATTTGCCGAAACCTCCCTTGTATGACGCGGTTGTGACGAAGACCGCTCCCCACGATACGAAAGTGCGGGGTGAAATTGAGTTCAGGAATCGCACCGAGGCCTTGGCGCTGTCCGGAGAATAAAACGATCTCAGCATTCACTCGAAGCCGGTCTGCGATGCGCGGCCCGTTTTTCTTTTCTCGTCCCACGCGATCGTGCCCTACTGGATAACGATATTTACAAGCGTGCCGGGCACAACAATCCTTTTGAGAATCTGTCTGCCGGCGATAAGCGATTTCACTTTTTCGTCGGCGAGAGCAACTTCAAGAATGGTGGACTCGGAGGCATCGGCGGCCACCACGATGCGGCTCCGTAATTTGCCGTTAACCTGCACGGGAATTTCGAGTTCGTCTTCCTTGGCGAGCGTCGCGTCATACTTTGGCCACGCAGCTTTGAGCAGACCTCCCTTTTCACCGAGCATCTCCCAGAGTTCATGGGCGAGATATGGCGCAAATGGAGCGAGCAGGAGAACGAGGTCGTGCTGAACTTCAGCCAGGAGCGCCGCTGACGTGCTGCTTTTGGTCGGAGATCCAGCCGTTGCGCCTTCCTCGTAGGCGTAAAGAGCGTTCACCAGTTCCATGATGGCCGAGATGCAGGTATTGAAGTGCCAGCGGCCCTGGAAGTCATCACTGACGCGCTTTATGGTCTGGTGGAGCTTTCGCTGAAGCTGGCGTTCTGCGGGCGAGACCGACATCGTGAGCGACGTTTCTGCGGATGAGAACGAAGCATTGCCGACATTCTTCGTGACGACGCGATACACCTTGCCCAAAAACCTTTGGATGCCTGCGATGCCGGAGTCTTGCCAGTCCAGGTCGCGGTCGGGTGGAGCTGCGAATAAGCTGTAGAGGCGCGCGGCGTCGGCGCCGTAGCGTGCGACCATTTCGTCGGGGCTGACAACGTTACCCAGGCTCTTCGACATCTTTGCCCCGTCTTTGATGACCATGCCTTGCGTGAAAAGGCGTTCGGCAGGTTCATCGTTGCTGACGAGGCCGAGGTCGCGCATGAACTTGGTCCAGAAGCGCGAGTAGATCAAGTGCAAGATAGCGTGCTCGACACCGCCGATGTACTGATCAATGGGGAACCAATATTGCGCGGTCTTCGACTCGAACGGTGCGTGCTCATTTTGCGCATCGGTGTAGCGGTAAAAATACCAGGACGAATCGACGAAGGTATCCATGGTATCGGTTTCGCGACGAGCAGGCCCGCCGCACTTGGGACAAGTGGCGTTAACGAACTCGGGAATCCTCCCGAGCGGTGATCCACCAGCGAGAGTGATGTCAACATTCTCCGGCAAAATTACCGGCAAGTCCTTTTCCGGCACGGGAACGATGCCATCGTTTTCGCAATAAAGCACGGGGATCGGTGTTCCCCAATAGCGCTGCCGCGAGATTCCCCAATCTTTGAGACGATAAGTAACGGTGCCTTTGCCGATGCCTTTTTCTTCCGCGTGCGCGGACATTCTCTTGATCGCTTCGGCACACTCCAGGCCGCTATATGGGCCAGAATTGATCAACATGCCTTCGTGACCGATGAAAGGAAGGGGCGGCTCGGTGACGGTTTCCTCCGGATCATTGGAAATAGGAAGAACAACCAAGCGGATTTCGAGTTTATATTTTCTCGCGAACTCGTAATCGCGCTCGTCGTGGGCGGGCACGCTCATGATCGCACCCGTGCCGTAATCCATGAGGATGTAATTGGCCACCCAGATGGGAATCTTTTCTTTGTTGAAGGGATTGATGGCATATCGGCCGGCGGGGACACCATGTTTTTCAATTTCGCCGATGCCTCCTGCTTCTCTGGCTTTGCTCTGTTCGGCGATCAATTGATCGACTTTGGCCCGCAAGTCGGGATTGGAGGCAGCGAGATCGGCAACGATGGGATGCTGGGGCGCGAGCTGCACCGAGGTCGCGCCGAAGATGGTATCGACGCGAGTGGTGAAGACGCTGATCGTCCCGCCGGCGGGGCCGAATCCGCTGCGATCTTCCGGGTAGTCGACCTTGAAATCGACGAGCGCACCTTCGCTGCGGCCGATCCAGTTCCGCTGCATGGTGCGAACCTTTTCCGGCCAGCCGCCAAGCTTTTCGAGATCGCGCAAGAGTTCGTCCGCATACTTTGTGATGCGCAAAAACCATTGTTCGAGTTCGCGCTGCTCGACAACGGTACCTTCATGGCGCCAGCAACGTCCATTTACGACTTGCTCGTTGGCGAGCACAGTGCAGCATTTCGGGCACCAGTTGACCTTGCTTTTCTTGCGATACGCCAAGCCCTTTTCGTAGAACTTGAGAAAGAACCACTGATTCCAGCGGTAATAATCGGGCAGGCAGGTTGTGACTTCGCGCGACCAGTCGTAGGCGAAGCCGAGACGATTCATCTGCGCCTTCATTTTGGCGATGTTGCCGAGCGTCCACTGGCGTGGCGGAGTGTTGTTCTGGATTGCGGCATTCTCCGCGGGAAGGCCGAAGGAATCCCATCCCATAGGATGAAGAACGTTGTAGCCGTTCATCCACCTATAGCGGGCAAGCGCGTCGCCAATCGAATAGTTGCGCACGTGTCCCATGTGGAGCGCGCCGGAGGGATAGGGCAACATCTCGAGAACGTAGTATTTCTTCTTGCTGGAGTCCGCTGGATCGGCAGCATAGAGCTGAGGATCGCTCTGCCAGCGTTCAAACCATTTGGTTTCGACGCGCTGCGGCTGATAGCGGCCTTCATCGCGGTCGGCGCGATCATTCCGGGGACCGACGCCAGTGGTGGCTGCTTCGACCTGCATTTTGTCTTGCTGCGGCATAAGGGGATTGTCGCCAGTTGCGGGTAAACCTTAGATTTTACAATGAGGCGGTAAAATCGTGTATCGAGATCGGCCAACGGCGCGACGACCCCAGGCTTTCATTCTGAAGATCGCGATCACAACACTCCCGCATGGCTGAGAGGAGGTGAATCATGAGCCGAGCCAGAATACAGCCAAGGAGCAAGGAGAAGACACGGTCGGAGTCAAGCTACGAGATTCTTGAGCGCCCGGATATTTCTGCGGTCGTCGCCAGGCTTGGCGATAGGAGTCTCGGCGATGAAAGCGGCATGAGCGAGCCTCAGATCGTTGAGCAGGACGCGAAACGGCCGAAGTCCGATGGTTCCCTTTCCGATTTGCTCGTGACGGTCGAGCTTCGATCCACGGGGAGCTTTGGCGTCGTTGCAGTGGACAACCCTGACGTTGTTCAATCCGATCGTCGTGTCGAGATGCAGGAGCGTCTGGTAGATGCCTTCTTCGGTAACAATATCGTATCCGGCGACGTGGGTGTGACAGGTATCGATGCAGGCTGCGATCGGTACCACACCGCGAAGGCGGTCGATGACTTCAGCAACTTGCTCGAAGCTGCCTCCAAGGGAGAATTCAGCGCCGGCGGTATTTTCGATCAGGATGGTGAGGCCTGCTTTTGCAAGATCGAGGCCCTGGGAGGAGGCGGCGATCGCGGCGGCGGTCTGCAGCAGGCCGACTTCGCGGTCGGAGCCTCGGAATGAGCCGGGATGAAGAACGAGGTAATCGGCGCAGACGGTGAGGGCACGCTCGATTTCGCCGCGGAAAGCTTCGATGGATTTCTTGAGGAATAGTTGGTTGGTGCCGGCCAGATTGACTAGGTAGTTCGTGTGGATGACGAGCGGCTTGAGATCGTAGCTGGCGCGCAGTCGCAGCATTTCCTCGCAGAGTGGACGGCCGAGTTCGCAGGGCGCCCACTGGCGCGGGCTGGAAGAAAAAATCTGCAGCGTGTTGCAGCCAAGGCGGTAGGCGCGCTCGGCGGCGTTGTGGATTCCTCCGGCCGTGGAAGTGTGAATGCCGATGCGGCGGGAACTGAGGCGGGGCGGGCGTTTGGGCCCTGGACGGGCAATGATGTCTTGCTCGCGGGCCATGGAGCGGGGCATCAGGACAGTATAAAGGCTCCCTCGCTTGCTCAGCGGCCCTTCGGCTTCGCTTAGAGCAGGCTTGCGAAAGCGTCCCTTCCCAACCGACTACGCCACTGCTTAGCTCATCGTAATTACTGCGCGGAAGCGGACTTTGCCTTCGGCAACGCGGTCATAAGCTTTGCCGATGTCGTCGAGTTTGTAGGTTTCGGCGACGACTTTTACTTTTCCTTTGGCGGCATAATCGAGCGCTTCATAGAGGTACTCGGGTCCATTCTGGCTGGAACCAAGAATGCGGACACGATTCAACACCATACCCATGTTGAAGTCCAGTGGTTCGTTCGATACGCCCATCACCACAACCCTCCCATCCGGGCGCACGCCTTGCGCGGCCTCTTCCGTGGCAGCCCATGAGTTCGAGGTTCCGAGCAGCACGTCCGCACCACCTGAGGCTAGCAGTTTGGCGCCATTCTCTACGACGTCATCGGCGCCCAGCTGGCGAATCATTTTCTCCTTGTCTTTCGACTTGGTAACGGCGATGGTCTCAAAGCCGGCAGCCTTGGCGTACTGCAGCGCCAGGTGGCCGAGTCCTCCAATACCAACCACGGCAATTCGCTCGTGCGGCTTGGGATCGGCCAGGCGCAAACCGCTCCATACGGTGTAGCCAGCGCAGAAAATCGCCGCGGCCTGCTCGTAACTCAGAGCATCCGGAATCAGCATGGTGGCATCGGCATAAGCCAACATGTACTCGGCGTGGCCGCCCTGCAGTCCAAGGCCAGTCGACGTGGCATTCTGGCATAACTCCTTCTTGCCGCGCAGGCACCACTCGCAGCGCCCACAGCCGCGTTGTACCCAGCCCACGCCGACCCGGTCGCCTAGCTTGCGCGAAGTAACTCCCGCACCGACTTCCACGATCTTGCCCACCGGTTCGTGGCCGAATACGTGGGGAAACTCAACTGGGATCATGCCATGGGTGAGGTGTACGTCGGTGTAGCAGAGGCCGCTGGCGTGAATTTTGATAACGACTTGATTGGGGCCGGCCTCGGGGATCTGCCACTCCCTTACTTCCCACTTGCCGTTTACACAGGGAACGACTGCTGCTTTCATGAAAGGATCCCTCGGAACTTTTATGATTGCAAGGTTGGATGCGGAAGCCTTGGATGGGATGCAGAAATGGCTGCTGGGTTTGCGGTGCAGCAGGCGGCAACGGTAGACTTGGTAGGCTGGCTGCACCCTAGCGGCAAGCGAGAGCTAGTCGACCTTCGCTCGACATGGACAGCCGGGAGCTTTGCCCTGAGCTTGTCGAAGGGCGGCTGTCCCACATAGCTCTCGTTAAGAGGAAAATATGCTAGTCGTCATGAAGGCGCACGCTACCGATGAACAGGTACGCGGCGTCTGCGAAAAAATTGAGAAGCTAGGTTATCGCGCGCATGCCATGCCGGGTGCGCAGCGAACCGCGATCGGCATTACCGGCAACAAGGGCGAGGTGGAGCAAGGCACGCTCGACGAGATGCCGGGCGTGCAGGAAGTGATTAAGGTTTCCAAACCCTACAAGCTGGTGAGCCGCGATATCAAGGAAGACAACACGGTGATCCGCTTTGCGGGAACGGCTGCGACCATTGGTGGCGCAGGGCTGGCAATTGTCGCCGGACCATGCGCTATCGAGAGTCGGGAGCAGGCATTTGCCGTGGCCGAGCGTGTGCATCGCGCGGGCGCCCAGTTCTTTCGGGGCGGAGCTTACAAGCCGCGGACCTCTCCATATTCGTTTCAGGGGCTGGGCGAAGAGGGGCTGCAAATCATGGGGGAGATTCGCCGGCAGTACGGGATGAAGATTATCACGGAAGCGATTGATAACGAATCGCTTGACTTGGTGGAAGAGTATGCCGATGTGATTCAGATTGGGGCGCGGAATATGCAGAATTTCTCGCTGCTGAAGCGCGCTGGACGGGCGAAGAAGCCAGTGCTGCTCAAGCGCGGCATGTCGGCGACGCTCGAAGAATTTCTGATGGCGGCGGAATACATTTTGAGTGAGGGTAATTACAACGTGGCGCTGTGCGAGCGCGGCGTGCGTACGTTTGCCGACCACACTCGCAACACACTGGACCTAAGTTTGATACCTGCCGTGCAGCGATTGAGTCATCTGCCGATTTTAGTTGACCCCAGTCACGGCACCGGCAAGCGGAATAAAGTTACCCCCCTATCGCGGGCAGCGGTGGCTGTGGGCGCGGATGGATTGATGGTGGAAGTGCATAATCAGCCGGATCAGGCTATGTCAGATGGTCCACAGTCGCTGTTTCCCGATCAGTTCGATGAGTTGATGACGCAGGTGCGTCAAATCGCGGCGGTGGTGGGGAAGACGGTGCCCGCGATCGGGGTTAGGGAGACGGTGGGGGTGAAGTAGAAGCGAGTCTCCGATACAAATTGAAGGGCCAACACAGTATGAGTAAAGCGCTGCTCGGAGCGCTCTTGATTCTTGCCTGCAGTTCGATTCTCCAATCTTTCGCTGTGTGCAAAGAACTGTAAAGTTGGTGGCGGTTTTTGGGGAACTGAGCCAAGCTATGTGGACGGACAAGTCCCGCCCAGGGCCATAAAGGCGCGAGCTTGCGGCCAAAGTTCCTGGCAGAGTCTCTGGTTGCTTGGGCGCGCAAAGGATCTTTCGACTTCGTGGATGCCTGGCTGCGCGACGCATCCACTCCGCTTGAGACGACAGAGTTTCAGGTGGATGCGCGGCTTAGCGAGAGGCTGGTTATGTTTCCAAGAGCAAGTGCTGGTTCAAGAGCAAAGACCATGGTTTTGGGAGCAGCGCTCCTCGCCTGCCCGTGCGGATTGTTTGCCCAACACGGCGGAGGCGGTGGACATATCGGGGGTACTGCGGCAGGTGGTAGCGGCTTAAGCGGAGGCAACCGTGCGACCGGCATCGAAACGAAAGACGACCTCAGAACCTTTCACGAGATCATGGCGGTGCAAGCAACCCGTGAACAGAAAGCCGCGTATGCAGTAATGGTGAAAAGTACCGCGGCGGCGGGCGCGGAGTTGCAGAGCCTTGAGGAGCAACTTGGCAGAGAAAAAAATGCATCCGCCGGTGCCGGCCGGGATAAGACGTTTGACGACGCAATCGAAACGGCGCGCACTCTGAACAAGAAATTCCTGGGGGGATTCTCCGAAGAACAGAAGTCCGGACTGAAGGAAATCACGAAAAGGCTGATCAAGACGGACGCCGAACTGGGGCAGCTGGCGAGCGGACTAGATCAGGAAGTGGAGGCAAACGCAGCGAGTTCTCAGATGATAAGTTGGGCGCAGAACTTGGGGCGCGCGCTCGCCAGCTTCCAACACGCACAGGTTGATCTTGGCGAGGAGATGAGCATCACCGCATCCGACAATAGCCAGGAATCCACCTTCAATATTCCAGCGGTGAAGAACGCAGTCAGTGTTGCCCATCAGAAGATCGCAATTACCACCTCTGGAGTGGTTTCCAAGGGCCAGGTCCAAGATGGAGAAAACACATTCGCAGTACGGTTGAGCACAGATATGTCGGACCTTCAACTCATGATTGCGGATGTCATGCGGGCTGCTCTCAATCGAACAGACCGGTGTGGCGAGCGGATCGAGGTCCGGACCGCAGCGCTTACTCCGCAGGCGCCGGCGGGTACGGTACATGCGCAGCTGCACTATGAGCGTTGGAGGTGCGGCACAATGTTTGGCCGGGAAAGCATGGACGAACTTGTGGAAGGCAACGGTACCATCGAGGTGAAGCTCATGCCTGCCGTCGCAGAAGATGGCACACTGCGATTTGCGGCGCAGATCGGACGAGTCGATGCCGACGGACTTCTCGGCGAATCGCTCCGCTCCGGCGCATTGGGGGAGATGTTGCGCGACGAGATCACCGAATCAGTGCTGTCCGTTCTCCGCCAGGGCGAAGACTTCAAAGCGGCGCTGCCCGCGGGTACTCGGCGCTACGCGACGCTGCAGCGGGCGCAGTTTGAGGGTACCGGTTCCGGCAGGTTGAACATGCTGCTGGATGGAGAAATCCGGGTCTCCAATGAGAACCTGGCAGCTTTGACCAGTGAACTAAAGGAACAATCATCGCGGTCGCTGGAGCGATCGTCAGCGCGACCCGAACTGATGTCGCGCTGATCTTCCCTTAAACTGCCGCTAGGAAACATTGCTCTCTGGTAATCTTATTTCTCCCGAAATTTCTCCTGGGAAGCACCTTCATCTTGCGAAAAATCCTATTCCTACTTGTTCTTATGCCGCTGCTCGGTGCGGCCGGGTGGTGGTATTTCCGCGAACAGCCTTTGCCGGATTACGGGCCAGCCTATCGCGAGTATGCTTACATCACGAACGGCAAAAGCAATACAGTCAGCGTGATTGATCTGCGCACCTTTGAGCTGGCAAAGACGATCGCGGTCGGGATGGAGCCGACTGGAATTGCCGCGAACCGAAAAAAAAATGAAGTTTACGTGGTCAATTCGGGATCGAACAATATCAGCGTCATTGATGCCGAGAAGAATGCGGTGGTGGCCACGATCGGTGTTCAGGGACGGCCGTATTTCATCGATGTCTCCGTAGACGGCAAACGGGCCTATGTAGCGAATACAGCGTCCGCAAATGTTTCGGTCATCGACTTGGAAAAACGCACCGTGCTGGGGAACGTGAGGGTGGGGATGGCTCCGGGACTGGCGCGAGTCTCGCCAGACGGGGCTACCGTCGTGGTATCGAATCGCGGGGACAACACGGTCTCGTTGCTGGATACGAAATTGTTGCGAGTACGGGCAATACTGCCGGTGTGCCAGCAGCCCGAAGATATTGCGATTCTGCAGGACTCGAGTAAAGCCTTCGTCGCCTGTTCGGGATCGTCCCAGGTGGCCTCGATCGCGCTCGCCGCGAGCCCGGAAAAAGGCGGCGATCCGACGAGTGACCGGGTGCTGGCGTTGTTGGATGTAGGACGAACACCGGTGCATCTGGCCCTGAAGCCGGACAGCGGTGAGTTGGTCGTGTGCGATTTTGATTCTGATAGCATCTCGTTCATCGAAACAGCAAATGATGAAGTGGGTAGCAGCGCAACGGTGGGGCAGCATCCCGCGCGCGCGCTGGTTACACGTGACAACTCGCGGCTTTATGTCAGCAATTTCGGCTCCAATAGTATTGCGGTTTACGACATTGACGTGGGACGGAGGATTGCGACCATCGAGGTGGGAAGCCGTCCCGAGGAGTTGGCCTTGTCGCAGGACGAAAGATATTTGCTGGTACTGGACACGGAGGCCGGCGACGTGACCGTGATCCAGAGGCGCTCGGCGCGAAAGTTGGAGCCGACCGAATATTCCCTGCTGACCATGATTCCCGTGGGCGTGCAGCCCAACGGAATCGTGGTGAAGTCGTTTCGGGTGGATGGTCCAAGAATGAATCGCACAGCGGCGAGATAAATGGACTCTCGCACCCTCAACGCTGACCTAGACAGATGCCTGCCTGGCGCAGAATTTATCTAGAGCCGCCGTGAGATCAGCCGCAATGGCTGGGGCTTCGCGTGATTCGATATCGCGGCGCGGCATCATGTACGCAAGTTGGCCGTCGCGAAGGATCGCGATGGAGGGAGAGGAAGGCGGCTGTCCGGTGAAATAGCTGCGAGCGCGATCGGTGGCCTCCATATCTTGTCCCGCAAATACCGTAAATGCTCTGTCGGGATGAGTGGCCTTCTCGAGCGCCATCCGGACGGCCGGGCGCATCCGGCCAGCGGCGCATCCACAGATGGAGTTCACGATTACGAGCGCGGTTCCCGTCCGTGTTTTCAGCGCGGCGTCAACGGCTTCGCCCGTGCGCAGTTCTTCGATGCCTAACCGGGTTAGTTCTTCACGCATCGGAATCACCATGATTTCCGGATACATTTCTACACTCCTCGGGTCTTGAAATAAGTCGAGAAAAGAATACCTGTGTCTTCATTCTAACCCAAAGGGTTACACATTCCGCGGTCCTCGCGAGGGCATCATGGTTGCCAGGGTATCCGAAGGCGTGGGCGAGTAGAATTCTCGACAAGTTCCTTGGCGATACGGCAACTCAGAGTGTCGTCTCGGCGATCCAAAGGTCGACTCGATTCTCATCAGCGTTCTTAAGTCTTGCGGGACCAAAATCAGAGGAAGAACAATCACCCCTGAATAGCAAGTCGCGATTTCTGAGCTCTTGGTTCGTGGCCGCGACGTCAGGGTGCTCCGTGATGGGCATGGCGTGCGCCCATCATCACGACTATCGCGTCTATGACCCCTATTACAGCGACTACCACGTCTGGAACAACGACGAGGTGGTTTACGACCGCACATGGGCAGGGGAGAACCACCGCGACCCCGATCGCGACTTCCGCAGGCTGCCCCCTGGCGAACAAAAGGAATGCTGGACATGGCGGCACAGCCACGGGGATCAGGACCATCACTAGATAGCCAGCCTCTCGTCAAGCGGGCGGGCAACCTCAGCTCGCCTGCTTGATAAATCCGCGACCGCCCGGTTGCGGATTTCGATCTCAGCACCTCCTGGATATGTTCTAATGCTGGCTCTCGCCTCATGAGGGAAGATATATGCGGAACTTGCGCTGCTACTTATTCGCAATCACCACTTTTTTCATCGCTTCCGCCCTTTCGATCTGGGCACAGACCGCCCCGCCTCCCGACCTGGATTCTCACGTCAGCAATTCGATGAAGACATTTCAAGTGCCAGGACTGGCCCTGGCCATCGTGAAAGACGGCAAGGTTGTCGTTGCGAAAGGCTACGGCGTACGCAAACTCGGAGCTCAGACGCCGGTAGACGAATACACAATGTTCGGAATCGGATCCAATACCAAAGCTTTCACTACAGCGGCGCTGGCGGGGTTGGTCGATGCGGGCAAGCTTTCATGGGACGATCCCGTATACCAGCGCCTTCCGGGATTCGTCATGTATGACCCATATGTATCGCATGAGATGACCATCCGCGATCTGCTGACTCACCGCAGTGGCATGGGTCTGGGCGAAGGAGATTTGCTCTTTTGGCCGCACTCGACCTACACTCGCGACGAAATTATTTACAAGTTGCGTTTCATGCAACCGGCGTCGAGTTTCCGCAGCCATTACGCCTACGACAATTTGCTCTACATGACAGCGGGTCAGATCATTCCTGCTCTCACCGGAATGTCGTGGGATGACTATATCCGCCGGCATATCTTTGCGCCGCTGGCCATGAATCATTCCAATGTCAGCAATACCGAATTTCAACCCGGAGACGACTACGCTTTTCCGCATGAGCGTGTGGATGGAGGGCTCGAGGTTCTTCCGTTTGAGGCGCTCGACAATGCGGGCCCGGCAGGGGCCATCAACTCCTGCGCCGAGGATATGGCGAAGTGGGTGCAGGTGCAACTCAATCGCGGTAAGTTTGTAGACCGCGAGGGGCGCCTGTTCAGCGACCGGCAATCGAAAGAGATGTGGACCCCCCAAACCATATTGCCGATTCGCGATGAGCCACCACCGCTGGCTGGATTGAAAGTCAATTTTGCGGATTATGCGTTGGGGTGGGCCCTTCGCGACTATCACGGTCGCAAATTAGTGGGACACACCGGGGGAGTTGCCGGATTTGTTTCGCGGGTCATGCTTGTGCCGGAAGAGAATTTAGGGGTAGTAATTCTCACCAACGCCGAAGAGGGCGGCGCGTTCGACTCCATTCTCTACCACGTACTCGATCATTATTTCGGCATACCCTCGACCGACTGGGTCGCTGCGTTTAAATCAGTCGAGGACACGGAAGAAAAGCAAGCCGCCGAGGCAATAAGAAAAGCTGAAAACGAACGCGCGCCAGTCTCCGAGCCTTCCCTGCCGCTCGAGAAATACGCCGGAATCTACACCGATGCCTGGTATGGTCCGATCACCATTCGTATGGAAAGCGGCGGCCTCGTCATCACGTTTGATCACACCCCCACCATGATCGGAGACCTGCAACACTGGCAGTACGACACTTTCAAGGCGCACTGGCGAGACCGGAGGATTGAAGACGCCTTCATTACTTTTTCTCTGAAGGCCGACGGCAGCATTGACAGCGCGCGCATGGCCGCCGTTTCTCCCTTGGCGGACTTCAGCTTCGACTATCAGGACTTGTTGCTTAGACCAGCGGAAAGAAAACAATAGACTGCGGAGCAGCCGATTGGCCACTCAAAATCCCATTGCATTGCAGGCTGCGGACTCTGAGGTTCAGGCTCACAGCGCCGCACTGCGCAAAGAACTGGGTCTGTTTGATCTGGTCATGGCGCAGGTCTTACTCGTCATTGTGCTGGATTTCTTCGGCACCGCCGCCAAGGCCGGATCCTCCCACGTCGTCTTCTGGCTGCTTGCTTTCATTTTGTTTTTCATTCCGCTCGCGATGGTCGTCGCACATCTCAATCGGCTGATGCCTCTGGAAGGTGGGTTGTATGAGTGGGCTCGGCTGGCCTTCGGGGATCAAATCGGTTTTCTAGTAGCGTGGAATCTTTGCCTGTTCGTGATGCTGTACGTTGCGGTGATCGGCCTGGTCACCACCACTTTTGTCGCTTACGCCCTGGGCCCCGCCGCTGAGTGGATAGCCTCCAGCAGATGGCTAATCCTGGCGGTATCGGTGGCCCTGATTTCCGCGATGATGTTGATGTCTGCTCTGGGACTGCGCATCGGCAAATGGTTGAGCAACGCGGGCAGTATCGCTACGCTGATCACGCTCGGGATACTCATGTCGACCCCATTGATCGCCCGCTGGCGTGGAACCCTCGCCGAATATCATCCCCTTCCCCTGGCAATGCCGCCGCTTACGGTCTTCAGCCTCAGCGTTTTCACCAAGATGATGTTCGGGGCGCTCAGCGGCTTCGAGTACGTCGCCATCTTTGCCGGGGAATGCCGCAATCCAGGGCGCAATCTGACGCGCTCTGTACTCATCACTGCGCCTTTTATCGCGCTCATTTATATCTTCGCCACCAGTTCGATACTGGCGTTTGTTGCTCCTGAGACCGTGGACCTGGTCGGCCCCATCCCTCAAGCCTTGCGGCTTGGCTTACGTGGCTTCGGCTTCGCGGGTTTTATCGTCCCGCTGGCCATCGTCCTTCTCTTTGTCAATTATCCGACCTCGTTCAGCGTATACTTCAGCGCCAGCGCCCGACTCCCGATGGTGGCGGGATGGGACCATTTGCTGCCCGAATGGTTTACGCGCCTGCACGCCAGGTTTAAGACTCCCGTCAACTCGATCCTCTTCCTGGGGGGAGTTACGCTGGCGGGCAGCGTGGTTGCTTTGATCGGAGTTGGCCCGCAGGAGTCCTATGAACTGCTGCTGATCTGGGGCTTCACCTTCTACGCCGTCGCTTATTTGGCGCTGTTCGCCATTCCGTTTCTCTCTCCGAAAGAGCGGGGACTGCGCCCCGGGCTGTGGCTGCGCGCCGCAGCCGTCTCCGGATTTCTGATGACTTTGCTTTACGTCGTGTTTTCTATTTTTCCCATCGTCGATGTGCAAAGTTCCCGGCAATATTCGTTGAAGATCGCTGCGGTCGTTGTGGGGGCGAATGTCTTCGGGTGGGCGATCTATCGCGCGGGCGCGCGCAGGCAAAGCGCGTGACGGAGCTTTTCTCTCGGCCGTCGAAGACAAGTCTTTATGAGTGCTGATCGCCCTTCGGCTTGAATCAGCTCCGTTTCCCGACGTACCAGGGTGCGCTGACCGTAAAAATCCGTTCGTTCCCGCGTGCGAGCAGCACCCATTCCAGCATGCGGCCTCGTTGGTTGTGGAGAAAATACTCGTACCATTTGTCCTCCACCAACTCTGGTATGACAACGACTATGCTGCGCTCGGGATTTTTTTTCGAAAGATCGAGAACAAACTGAACGAAAGGGATGATGACAAAACGGTAGGGTGACGGCAGAAAATGAAGCCGGGGCGGTTGCCTGCCGGCCGCCTGAAAGGGTTTTTCAACGTATTGTTCCCAGTCGCCCTCAAGCAATTCGGAATGTTCGTTTGGTTCAACGTGCACGGCAATCACTTCTGGAGAAAGCCGGGCGGCAAATTGAATCCCCTGGCAGGTAATGCTGCTCCAGCGGTCGATCGCTATGACAGCAATCGGATGCTGGTTCAAGGCGGCTGCATTCACTGGATCCTTACAGGTGGTAAGCAATTTGATGGCGTGATAGTGGCGGCGAACCAGGACGAAGCACGCAATCGTCAGCGGAATGAACAACAGGGTAATCCATGCGCCTTCCAAAAACTTGGCAACCAGCACCACCAGGGTGGTGATGCCCGTAACCAGCGCCCCCAACCCATTCACCAATGCGCTCTTCACCCAGTTCGAACCACGATTTTTCTTCCAGTGCATGACCATGCCGGCCTGCGAAAGCGTAAAAGCCATGAACGCGCCGACGGCATAGAGAGGAATCAGCCGGTCGGTGATGCCTCCGAAAAGAATCAGAACGCCACCACACAACAATGCCAGAACGACGATGCCGTAAGTGTAGACAAGCCGCCTTCCGCGGTAGCCGAAGACATGGGGGAGGTAGTTATTCTGGGCGATGGCGCGGCAGAGACGAGGGAAATCGGCGAAGGCCGTGTTCGCCGACAGCGAAAGAACCACCAGAATCGAGCCGATGGTCAGATAGTAAAACATCCCTTTGCCAAACACCGCCGAGGTCAGCATGGATAAAACGCTTTGATAGCCCGGCGCACCGGGATCAGTCGCTGCAATTCCATAGGCCTTCACCAGATAAGAAATTCCAGCCAGTAGCACCGCCAGAAGAAAAATAATTACGGTCAGAGTGCGTTGGGCATTCTTAACGGTTGGCTCACGAAACGCCTTTACGCCGTTGCTAACGGCCTCAACGCCGGTGAGCGCCGTACAACCACTGGCGAACACCTTGAGCAGCAGCCAATAGGTAACTGCTTCGGTCGCGTGTGGAGGAGGCGGGAGCGGAACCACCGGCGTGGGATGCCCTCCGCTGAAGAGAACCCGGAAGACACCTCCGCCGATGGTGATCAGCAGAGTTCCAACAAACAAATAAGTGGGAACCGCGAAAACGGTTCCAGCCTCGCGCACTCCTCGCAAATTCAAAATCGTAATCAGAATCAGAATTCCCACGCATAGGGAGACAGTGTGCGGCAACAGTGACGGAACCGCTGACACCAGGGCGCCCACTCCCGCGGAGATGCCGACCGCGGCCGTAAGAATGTAATCGGCGAGCAGCGCGGCTGCCGCGAGTAATCCGGCGGGGGCGCCAAGATTGAAGCGCGCCACGGTATAGGACCCGCCGCCGGAGGGGTACGCGGCGATGGTCTGACGATACGAGAAATACACGACTACCAGCAATGTGATTATCGCGGCGCTGACTGGAACAATATATCGGACGCCCAGAAGACCAAGTGGGATCAGAAGGCTGAGCGCGGCTTCCGGTCCGTACGCGGCCGAACTGAGTCCATCCAGACCGAAGATGGGGACGCCTTGTGCCGGACCGATCTGCTCGGCGCGTTCGTCACTGGTTCGGATTGGCTTGCCGACGACGAGATCGAGAATGTTCATGAAGAATAGCTTTCCAAACGGAATGGATAGGACGCATGCCGAACGGGACTAGTTGCGATTGACGGACCTATTTTCTGTTAGGGGAAGCGCACGTCCAGGCCGTAGATTTCCTGCGTGCTTCTATCCCGCATAAGAAGCGGAGAATCGTCCGGCGCCAGCCCCACCCAGAACTCCCAGGGATCGAAGCCGCGCGGTATTTCCTTCAGGCTGAGTAAACGCTCTTCTTTGCCGTTCGCCACATTCACTCGCACCATGTCATCGGTTTTGTCGGAATAGTCTTCGGTATAGAGATATTTCGAATCATGTGACCAGTTCTCGAAGGCGAAGCGCGACGAAGCAAGCGGCGTCCAACTCTTATTTCCCAAGTCGTAAAGCATCAACTTGGTGGAGTCCGCAGACAAAGCAGCCACATAGCGTCCGTCCGGCGAACCGCGGGGGCTGAAAAGATTTTCGGATCCCTGCAGGTCCGACACTTGCGACGTCTTCAAGTCGACGATGTGGATGTTTGGACCGGATACGCGGGCGTACTCCAGCCAAGGCATTCCGGCGAAAATGATGCTATCGCCTTGGGACGTCCAGGTAGGATCTCCCTGGTTTTGACGCCCCGCGCTCACTTCATATGGGGTGCCCCCTTCCACCGGTATCACATATATTTTCCATGGTTTTCCTGGAAGCGAAGCCATGAACGCGATCTGCGTTCCATCCGGGGACCAACGCGGCATGTGCACGAGCATCGGAGCAAAGGTGAGTTGTGTGCGTGAACTGCCGTCTGGCTTGCTCCGCCACAAGGTGAGGTCGGGATGTTCGACATAAGTGATCCACTCGCCGTTGCGCGTGAAATCCGCTTCGCCCGCCGACACACCCGGAAGATAGAGGGAAAATTGTTGCGACTTGCTATCCAGTCGAACTAAATCGAAGCGGCGCTGCTGACCAATTACAAATAGCTTCTTTCCATCCGGGCTGGGTGTGGGATTGCTAAACATAAGCGGCCCGACGGTTAGTTGGGTCGGTTCCGCCGCAACCTTGCGAAACCATCTCTTACCTTCTCGAATGGCCCAGATATTCTGGGTATGGTCGCGAGTGGATTCAAAAAGAAAGTATTCTCCGTTCGAACTCCAGGCTCCGCCAAATTCCTGCGCCGGTTTGTTCCAGTCCGCCAGTACCGCGTGCAGATTTTCCCCATCGCCCGAAACCTCCCACAGCGACGAAGTGCGCTGATCGGTGTTGCGGATGGTGAAACGCAAGCGTTTGCCGTCGGGAGAGAATCGCGGCGCAAAGGGAACACCCTGGACGCTGATGAGCTCATGTGCGTTGGTTCCATCCGCATTGCAAATATACAAAGTGGAATTCCTGGCATACACGATGTGTTGACCGTCAGGCGCCCATGCAGCGGCATGGGCCAAGATGTTGGACAAAGGCCGCATCGAACCGGCTGGCACCGGCATGATCCAAACCGGCCATTCGGTATCCGATCCTTCGGCAATTCCCTTTACGAGTAGCTCGGAGCGGCCCGGGAAAAAATCATAAACATCAGCGCTCGGCAGCGAGATGGGTACCGGTGCAGTTTCGCCACCTGAGGTGGAAACCTGCGTAAGCACGGAGTGCCCGTTCACGTGTTCGGAAAAATAGAGCCGCGTACCATCGGTGACCAGAGAGCGTTTGGACGCGCCATCATTGGTGATCTGAAAAGAAGACATGACAACCGGTGGTGACTCGGGAGATGTGAGCAAGGTTACGACTGCGACCAATACTGCCAGGGCGACGATGCCGCCCGCAAACAGCCAGGGCTTGATACTTGACTTGGGTGCAGGCACCGGAGTGCTGTGCGCCGTGGCGAACAACGCGCGGATTCTCTCCTTCGAATCCGGTACGGTTCGCGCCACCAGACCGACCGTCACAGCCGTTCCAGAGTCAGTTTCGCGGCGCAGACGCTGCAGATCACCCCGCATTTCAGCAGCGCTCTGGTATCGCAGCGCGGGATCTTTCTCAAGAGCTTTCCTCACAATGCGTTCGAGTTCGGCCGGCGTCGAAGTGTTGAATCGCAAAGGCCACTCCGGCACGCTGTGAATGAGGGCGTCGAAAAACGCGGCGGTGGTGTGGCCCTGGAATGGCAGGATTCCGGTCGCCATCTCATAGAGCACGATGCCGAAAGAAAAAAGGTCGGTTCGGAAATCCAGCGGCTTACCCAGGGCCTGTTCCGGTGACATATAGGAAACGGTACCCATAGCCGCGCCTGGGCGCGTGAGGTCCGCCGGCGATTGCGTGGCGCCCCCGAAGGTATCGCCACTTATGCTAACTTCATTCCCGGCGGTAAGCTTTGCCAGACCGAAGTCCAGGATCTTGGCATGGCCCCGCTTGCTGAGAAAAATATTGGACGGGTTGATATCGCGATGAATGATTCCGTGGGTATGGGCGGCATCCAGGGCGTCTGCAATCTCGATGGCGAGCGCCAATAGCATTTCCATTTCCAACGGACGTCCCGCGATGCGGTGGACCAGGGGCAACCCCTCCAGAAGCTCCATGGCGATAAACGCCTGCCCATCGTGCTCGCCGATGTCGTGGATCGTACAGATATTGGGATGATTCAGCGCGGATGCGGCCTGGGCTTCGCGTTCGAACCGGGCACGCGCCTGCGGGTCGCGGGCTACTGCATCGGGCAGGAATTTGAGCGCAACAAAACGATGCAGGCGGAGGTCTTCGGCCTTGTAAACCACGCCCATGCCCCCACCACCGAGCTTTTCGATAATCTGGTAGTGCGAAATCGTTCTTCCAATCACGTGGAAAAATCCTACGTGTGAGACTGCGGCAAGTCAATGAAGCGGTTCACTGCCATAGCAAGGCTTGAAAGCAGGATGATCACCTTCGCAGTGATTTCTATCGCAGAAACAAATGCTCGGCATCGTCCACTCGGATGTTCGATCTGCGGCGTGTTCCAGTCGCGACGCTATAAATGACCAGCAAATGATCCTCTACGATGAGGATTTCTTTATCGCTCACCCACCCGACCAGCGTGGCATGCGGCACGAAAGCGAGGCGACGTGGGGAAGCTTCTACACTCTTTACCTCTACCGCCGGAAGATCCAGCAGAGCTTTGCGAATGCGTTGCGACTCCTCCGGATTGGCCTGTCCCTGCTCGGCAAGCTGGATCGGCTTGTTGGGCTTGGTGCTGGCGTCGATCGTCAGTCCCACGAATCCGAGATTTGGAGAAAGCTTGCCGTTCTGCGTGAAGAAGCTTACGTCGTAGTCGGGATTCTGGTAAGCAGCCAGTTCATCGAACACCGTCAATGTTCCGCCGCGAATATGAAGAAGAGTTTGATCGTCGCTTTGATTCGACCATCCGCAGCAGCCGGTGTCGGGCATCGCTTCAAGGATTGCTCCTGCATTCACAGCGTCAAGAACCCGCTGCAGAGGTGGATTCACCGGCGTTGGCCTCCACTTGCCTCTGCTCTCCTCGTAAGCAGAGGTCCCCTTGTAAATCGCTTGCGTTTGTCCTTCCACGATCAGTGTCAGAAGAAAGAACTTTTCTAATCCTTCATCGGGGATCCACACGTCCCCATAAGGGCAGGTTTCCTCACAGCCTCCCGTGGTGCACGAACAATCGGGCAGCGTGATCGAGACCAAGTCCTCCCGGCCAGCACCCGCAAGGTCGGTCCGCCAACCTAACCAGGTCGTCTTGGTGGAAAGATCGACGCCATCGCGCTGCAAGCGGCGCGCCTGATTCGAGAACCAGTAGAGATGTTTGCCATCCGCCGAGAGAAACGGCGCGGGTGCCGACTCCGTTATAGCAAGATTCGATCCTGTCGTGGAAGTGGTGCGAACCACGTCGCGGGAGAGTGCACTTCCGGCCTGCCCATCCCAGAGCCACGCTTTTCGCTCGGCGGAGAGATCGCCCTCCGCCAGCGGCAACGTCGCGAGCGGTGCAAACAACATCTGCCCCAGCGAATTGACCCAAAATCTTGACGGCGACGCGACTGCTTCCGGAGGAACCTTCACGGTCCGCTTCTGCGCGAACGAAGCCAAATCGTACTCGACCGCCTCGCCTGGTCCGCGCAGCACCCATAAACGATTGGTCTGCGCCGCCAGCAAGCTTGAAAAGAACAAGATGGAAACAAACGATAAGAGGATCGGATTTCTCATGCTCCGGTCTCCCAGAAAAGAAGTCGCCGCATTCTGAATTTGGGTTTGATCGATTGTAAATCGTGGATTCGCTCGCTCCGCAGCTCTTTGCGTACAATGGGGGCTGCAATTATGAACACACGTCCCGAGCACCCAATGACCACGACAACCACTCCCCCGGTCCGACCGCATACGGATCGTCCGCAAAATGACCGTCCGCAAACTTCCTCGGTGGGGATTCCAGAAGTTCCGCTAACGACCGAAGGCTACAGCGTGCTGCATCAGATGATGCGCTTCCGTTGGACGGCATGGCGAGCCCTGCCCGAAGACGCACGGGCGAAGATTGCTGAGGAGGCGGCCGCCGTGCTGGGCGGGATGGAGCACGGGTCCGAAGGGCAATCGGCGCTCTTTTCTTTGATCGGCCATAAAGGCGACCTGATGTTGGTGCACTTCCGCAATTCCTTCGCCGATCTGAATCAGGCGGAACTCAAGCTGGCCGGGTTGCGTTTGAGCGACTACCTTGAGCCTACCTCATCGTATCTCTCGATCATCGAACTTGGACTCTATGACTCGACGCTGAAGATTTATAAAGAATTGACCGCGCAGGGTATCCAGCCGCACTCTGATCAATGGAAGGCTGAGGTTGAGTGCACGCTTGCGAGGCATCGTGAGGCGATGCACCCGCGGCTGTTTCCTGAAATTCCGGCGAACCGCTACGTCTGCTTCTATCCCATGGACCGACGACGCGGCGAAGACAAAAACTGGTATACGCTGCCGATCGAAGAGCGCGCCCGGCAGATGAATGAACACGGACTGGTGGGTCGCCGCTACGCCGGCGAAGTGAAGCAGATCATCACCGGCTCGATTGGCTTCGACGACTGGGAATGGGGCGTCGATCTCTTCGCCGATGATCCCCTCGTGTTCAAGAAATTGATTTACGAAATGCGCTTTGATCAAGTCAGCGCGGTATATGCGTTGTTCGGGCAATTCTATGTAGGAGTGCGGTATCCGGCGTCAGCACTGGCAAAACTGCTGAGCGGAGAGCTGCCGAAATAGCCGCATCACAAAACCCATTTACCACAGAGGCAGAGAGACAACGGTTGATAGCCTTTGCCTTTCTCTCTAGTCTCTGCGATTCTTGGTGAATAATTTCAAAGGTGATGGAGAACTCATGGCGACGCTTGGACTCATCGAATACAAAGATGCCAGCCCCGAAGTCCGTGCGGTCTACGACGACATCCTGGCCACACGTAAGACCGACTGGATCAACAATTTCTGGAAGGCGATCGCGCACGATCCCGCCACGCTGAAACGCACGTGGGAAGACATTAAGCAGATCATGGCACCAGGCGCACTCGACCCGTTGACAAAAGAAATGATCTACGTTGCGGTGAGCGTTACCAACCAGTGCAATTATTGCATCGCGTCGCATACCGCATCGGCGCAGAAAAAAGGCATGACCGCTGCCATGTTCAAGGAGTTGATGTCCGTCGTCGGCATGGCGAACGAGACCAACAAGATGGTCACCGGATACCAGGTTGAAATCGACGAGCAGTTTAAGAGCGGTCGTTA